>JAISWQ010000118.1 GCA_031271025.1 Zoogloeaceae bacterium
GCTTGAGCGACCTCCCGCCGCATGACTATCTTGACAGCCGGTGGATCGCCAACCTTCAGGCGGGTTACAGGAACAAGGCGAATAAATGGGAAGTCAAGGCGTTCGTCGAGAACCTGTTCGACAAGGAATACTTTGTTTACAACGACAACGACAACGCCGTGACGCTGGGCGATCCTCGGCGCATCGGCGTGAACTTCACGCTGAAGTTCTAGGCAAAGCAAGCGACTGGTGAGTAAGCGCCATTTTCTCCCGCCTCGTCAAAAGCGAGGCGGGGGTGAGGAATGGACGGAACCCGGAGGTTGCGCCGGGGAAAATCAGGAATCGTGAACAGCCTCCGTGCGCGATCTGCCGGCGTGGTTTGGCGTTCAATGCAAGGTGTGCGCTTTTTTTCGTTGAAATGGCTTGCGCTTGTCCGGGGAAGGCCGTTATAATCCGCCGCTTTTCGGAGGTGACCTGCGTCTGGGGTCGCCTGTTTTTTGTTGTTATCCGTTGTCCGGCCAATCGTAGCCGGCAATGAGGAGAATAAACATGAGTCTAGGCCTTGTCGGTCGCAAGGTGGGCATGACTCGCATCTTTGCCGAGGATGGCGCGTCCATCCCCGTCACGGTGCTGGATGTGTCCGATAACCGCGTGACCCAAGTCAAAACGCCGGAAACCGACGGCTATTCCGCCGTTCAGGTTGCGTTCGGCAAGCGACGCGCTTCGCGCGTGACCAAGCCCATCGCGGGGCATCTGGCGAAAGCAAGGGTGGAAGCCGGGCGCGTGCTCAGGGAGTTTCGCGTCGAGGCGGCGCAACTCGCCGGTTTCAATCCGGGCGATGCTGTCGCGGTCACCATTTTCAGTGAAGGCCAGAAAGTCGATGTGACGGGCACGTCCATCGGCAAGGGCTTCCAGGGCGGCATCAAGCGTCACAACTTCAAATCCAACCGCGCAACGCACGGCAACTCGGTTTCGCACAACGCGCCGGGTTCCATCGGCATGGCACAAGACCCTGGCCGGGTGTTTCCCGGCAAGCGCATGGCAGGCCATCTGGGCGCCGCCACGGCGACACAGCAGGGACTGACGGTCGTGCGTGTCGACGCCGAGCGCCAGCTTCTGCTGGTCAAGGGTGCGGTTCCGGGCGCCAGGGGCAGCGACGTCATCGTGCGTCCGGCGGTCAAATAAAGGAGTTGGGCATGGAACTGAAAGTCATCAATGAACAAGGTCAGGAAGCGGCTAGTCTGCCGGTTTCCGACACGCTCTTTGCCCGCGACTACAACGAAGCCCTGATCCATCAGGTTGTCGTGGCCTATCAGGCCAACGCGCGCGCAGGCAGTCGCAAGCAAAAGAATCGTTCCGAAGTGGCGCATACCACGCACAAACCCTGGAAGCAAAAGGGTACGGGGCGCGCGCGGGCGGGGATGTCGTCTTCCACGATCTGGCGGGGCGGCGGTCGCGCCTTCCCGAATACGCCGGAAGAGAATTTCAGCCAGAAAGTAAACCGCAAGATGTATCGTGCGGGGCTGGCTGCCATCCTCTCCGAACTCGTGCGTCAGGAACGTCTGGTGGTGGTGGAATCCCTCTCCCTGGATGCGCCCAAAACCAGGCTCTTCGCGCAAAAGCTGAAAGGGCTGGGGCTGGAGGATCGCATCCTGGTGATTACCGAGCAACTGGACGAAAACCTTTATCTCTCTTCCCGCAACCTGCCCAACGTGCTGGTGCTGGAAGCCAAGGAAACCGACCCGGTCTCGCTCGTGCGTTTTCCGCGCGTGTTGGTCACCAGGGCGGCGGTAGCCAAATTCGAGGAGCAGTGGGCATGAGTGATCTTCGTCAATTGAAGGCGGCGCGGCGCAAGAGCGGCGGTATCCGTCACCACGTCGCGCCCAAGGCGAGACCGGAGCGGTTGTATCAGGTGCTGCTCGCGCCGCAAATCTCCGAAAAGGCGACCTTCGTCGCGGAAAAGCGCAATCAGGTGATTTTCCGTGTGGCCTCCGACGCGACCAAACCGGAAATCAAGGCAGCCGTCGAACTGCTCTTCAAGGTGGAAGTGGAATCTGTCCAGGTTTCCAACGTCAAGAGCAAGGCCAAGCATTTCCGTCAGCGCCCCGGCGTGCGGAAGGGCTGGAAAAAAGCCTTTGTCGGCCTGAAAGCGGGTCAGGAACTCAATTTTGTGGAAGGGGGGAACGCATAAATGGCCCTCGTCAAAGTCAAACCAACCTCGCCCGGCCGTCGTGCCGTGGTCAAGGTGGTGCATCCCGAACTTTATAAGGGACGTCCCTTTGCCGCCCTCGTCGAAAAGAAGACGAGCAAGGCCGGGCGCAACAACAACGGGCGCATCACCGTGCGTCATCAGGGCGGGGGGCACAAACAGGCTTACCGCGTCGTCGATTTCCGCCGCAACAAGGACGGTGTCGTCGCCCGGGTGGAACGCATCGAGTATGACCCCAACCGCTCCGCGCATATTGCGCTGTTGTGCTATGCCGACGGTGAACGCCGCTACATTATCGCGCCCAAAGGGGTAAAGGTGGGGCAGCAGATCGTCAGCGGTTCCGAAGCGCCAATCAAGCCAGGCAACACCCTGCCAATCCGCAACATCCCCGTGGGGACGACCCTGCACTGTGTGGAAATGCTGCCCGGCAAGGGTGCGCAAATGGCGCGCGCGGCTGGTTCTTCCGTGCAACTGCTGGCGCGTGAAGGCGAATACGCGCAGATTCGTTTGCGTTCCGGCGAAATCCGCCGCGTGCATATCGAATGCCGCGCAACGATCGGGGAAGTCGGCAACGAAGAAAACAGCCTGCGCAAGATCGGCAAGGCCGGCGCCAATCGCTGGCGCGGCATTCGCCCAACGGTGCGCGGCGTGGTCATGAACCCGATCGATCACCCGCATGGTGGCGGTGAAGGCCGTACTGGCGAAGGCCGCGTGCCGGTCAATCCGTGGGGTCAGCCGACCAAGGGCTACCGTACCCGCAACAACAAGCGCACGGATGGCATGATCGTGCAGCGTCGTCACAAGCGTTAAGGGACAAGGAACATGGGACGTTCTATCAAAAAGGGTCCGTTCGTCGATGCCCATCTGCTGAAAAAAGTCGACGCTGCCCGTGCAGGCAAGGACAAGCGCCCGATCAAGACCTGGTCGCGCCGTTCCACTGTGCTGCCGGATTTTGTGGGGCTGACGATTGCCGTGCATAACGGCAAACAGCATATCCCTGTCTATGTGACGGAAAATATGGTTGGTCACAAGCTTGGCGAGTTCTCGCTGACCCGGACGTTCAAGGGTCACACCGCCGGCAAGAAGGCGAAAAAATAAGGAGATGCCGAGATGACAATCGAAACGACTGCAGTGCTGAAGGGGGTTCGCCTTTCTGCCCAAAAAGGCCGCCTGGTGGCCGATCTGGTGCGTGGCAAACCGATCCAGAGCGCGCTCGACCTCCTCGCCTTCACCCCGAAAAAGGGCGCGGACATCATCCGCAAGGTGCTGCTTTCGGCAGTTGCCAATGCCGAGCACAACGACGGCGCGGATATCGACGAGCTGAAAGTAAAGACGATCTACGTCGAAAAGGGCAAGGTGCTGCGCCGCTTTACCGCGCGCGCCAAGGGACGCGGCAATCGCATCGTGAAGCCGACCTGCCACGTTTACGTCACGGTTGGAAGTTGAGGATAGCGTCATGGGACAAAAAATTCATCCGACAGGTTTCCGCCTGTGCGTGACCAGGGACTGGAGTTCCCGCTGGTTTGCCAACAGCCGTCAATTCCCCGGCATGTTGGCGCAGGACGTGATGGTGCGTGAGTATCTTTCCCGCAAGCTGAAAAATGCTTCCGTGGGGCGCATCCTCATCGAACGCCCCGCCAAGAATGCCCGTATCACCGTCTATTCCGCCCGTCCGGGCGTGGTGATCGGCAAAAAGGGCGAGGATATCGAAACCCTGCGTGGCGACCTGCAACGCATCATGGGCGTGCCCGTGTATGTTTCCATCGAGGAGATCAGAAAGCCGGAAACCAACGCGCAACTCATTGCCGATTCCATCGCGCAGCAACTGGAAAAGCGGATCATGTTCCGCCGCGCCATGAAGCGCGCCATGCAAAACGCGATGCGTCTGGGCGCGCAAGGCATCAAGATCATGAGTTCCGGACGCCTGAACGGCGCGGAAATCGCCCGTACCGAATGGTATCGGGAAGGTCGCGTGCCGCTGCACACCCTGCGCGCCAACATTGACTACGCCACCTCCACCGCCGAAACCACCTATGGCGCAATCGGCATCAAGGTGTGGGTATACAAGGGCGAACAACTGACGCGCGGCGAACAGCCGGAAGCCGAAGCGCCCGATGACCGTCGGCCGCGCCGTCGTCCCGAAGGGGATCGTCCCCGCCCCCCGCGTACCGATCGGAAGGGCGCTGAAGGCGACGCGAAGCCCGCCGCCAAACGAGTAAGAAAGGCAGGTGCCTGAAATGCTGCAACCGAATCGTCGCAAATACCGCAAGGAACACAAGGGACGCAATGAGGGTCTTGCGACCCGTGGCGCCAAGGTTTCCTTCGGTGAATGGGGGCTGAAAGCCACCGGACGCGGACGCCTGACCGCCCGCCAGATCGAAGCCGCGCGTCGCGCGATGACCCGCCACATCAAACGTGGCGGGCGTATCTGGATTCGCGTCTTCCCGGACAAACCCATCTCCAGCAAGCCTCTGGGCGTGCGCCAGGGTGGCGGCAAGGGCAACCCCGAATACTGGGTTGCCGAGATCCAGCCGGGCAAGGTACTCTATGAAATGGACGGCGTAAGCGAAACGCTGGCGCGCGAGGCATTCAGTCTTGCCGCCGCGAAATTGCCGCTTGCGACCACCTTTGTGACCCGACACGTGGTGTGACCATGAAAGCGAATGAACTCAGACAAAAGAGCGTGAACGAACTGAAAACCGAGCTGCTGGAGCTTCTGAAAGCCCAGTTCAGCCTGCGGATGCAAATCGCCACGCAGCAACTCTCCAATACCAGCCAACTGGGCAAGGTGCGCCGCGACATTGCGCGGGTACGTACCCTTCTTCGTGAAAAGGCGGTCTAATCATGACGGAAACACAACAAGCGAACGGACGTACCCTGATCGGGCGCGTTGTCAGCGACAAGATGGACAAAACCGTGACGGTTCTGGTCGAACGCCGGGTCAAGCACCCGATCTACGACAAGATCATCACCAAGTCCAAGAAGTACCACGCCCATGATGAAGCCAACGCCATGAGCGAAGGCGATCTGGTGGAAATCACCGAAACCCGTCCGCTTTCCCGCACCAAGACCTGGCGCGTGACGAAGCTGCTGGAAAAAGCTGTGCGCGTTTAAGCCACAAGCGAATGTCGTTGAAAGGCACGGGGATTTTCTCCGTGCCTTTTTCTTGATGCGCCCAGTTCCTTGTCTTGTATTGGGCGCATACCTGCGGATGCGGGTTCTGCCACAAGAACCCATTCATAATTTCCGGCAAGCAGCAATCCTGGCCTGTCTTCGTCACAAGCGAAGTGCGTGAGTTCCGTGACACTCCAACGCACTATACAAGATAGCCCTTGGGGTTTGCTTCGGTATTCCAGAAAACCGAACCGCCGCATGGGGCGCCGTGTTGCTTCGCTCCTCGCTTGTGACAAAGTTTCGTTCCTGTTTCTGCCACTGCCAATTACACCAACCCCTGGCCAATTTGGCGGCCTGCCGTGGCTCAAGGTAGAATGCGCGGGTTTACGCATTTTCGCAGGTGGCATATTCTGCCCGGAGGCATCGGTTCCCCGGTTCTTGCCCTTGTCCTCATCCATTGATTTTCAGGAGATTTCCGTGTCGTTTGCGCCCCAGAATCCGCCCGCCCTGCTCGTACTTGCCGACGGCACGGTCTTTCGAGGCTTCGCCATCGGCGCGCAAGGGGTCACCAGCGGCGAGGTGGTGTTCAATACCGCCATGACCGGCTATCAGGAAATTCTCACCGATCCTTCCTACTCCCGGCAGATCGTCACCCTCACCTATCCCCACATCGGCAATACCGGTTGCAATGCCGAGGATTTTGAATCGGCCGCCAACTATGCCGCCGGCCTCGTCATCCGTGACCTGCCGCCGGTGATGTCCAACTGGCGCGCGCAGGAAACCTTGTCCGACTACCTGAAAAAGCATGGTGTGGTCGCCATTGCCGGGATCGACACGCGCAAACTTACCCGCCTTCTGCGCGACAAGGGCGCGCAGGCAGGCTGCATCCTCGCGGGGGAGGCGGATGAAGCCAAGGCGTTGGCGCACGCCCGCGCTTTCCCCGGTCTTGCAGGCATGGATCTGGCCAAGGTGGTGAGCGTCAGGGAAAGCTATTCATGGACGGAAGGCGTTTGGGATTTGCGCGAAGGCTACCGGAGCGCGCAGGAATCACGTTTTCATGTCGTCGCCTACGATTTTGGTGTCAAGCGCAATATCCTGCGGATTCTGGCGAGCAAGGGCTGCCGCGTCACGGTGACGCCCGCGCAAACACCTGCCGCCGAGGCGCTGGCCATGAAGCCGGATGGCGTCTTTCTCTCCAACGGCCCCGGCGACCCGGAACCTTGTACTTACGCCATTGAAGCCATTCGCCAGTTCATTGACGCGGGTGTGCCGCTCTTTGGCATTTGCCTGGGACACCAGTTGCTGGGTCTGGCTTCCGGCGCGAAGACAGTCAAAATGAAATTCGGTCACCACGGCGCCAATCATCCGGTGAAGGATCTGGATTCCGGGCAAGTGCTCATCACCAGCCAGAATCACGGTTTCGCGGTGGATGCCGATACCTTGCCCGCCCATCTGCGGGTCACGCACGTGTCGCTCTTCGATGGCTCCCTGCAAGGCATTGCCCGTACCGATGTGCCCGCTTTTTCCTTCCAGGGACACCCGGAAGCCAGCCCCGGCCCGCGCGATGTCGGCTATCTCTTCGACCGCTTCCTCGACGTCATGACGCGCGGCGTCGCGGCGTTGCAAGTTGCGTAATCCTGCTGGGAACCGGCAAAATGCGGCGTCTTTACGGAGGCGTATGTGCCAAGAAGCAATCTTCTTCCCTGTTCTTCGACACCACGCCTCCACTCAAATAACCTGTTTCCAGGAAAAAACCATGAAATCGGCGCGTCATCTATTGCTTGCCCTTGGACTGGGGGTTATCAGCTTCCTGTCCACGTCTTTCCTGCCGGATCAGTTTGCGCGCGCGGAAGCGCCACAGGTCAAAACGCAGGCGCCGGGGTTTTATCGCCTCATGTTGGGCGCGTTCGAGATTACCGCGCTTTTCGACGGTGTTTTCGATCTCGACGCGAGTTTGCTCGACAACGTGTATCCCGAAGGCATCCTGACCCAGCTTGCGCGGCACTTCAATCTGCGCAACGGCAAATTTCAGACCGCCGTCAATGGCTATCTTGTCAACACGGGAGAAAAACTTGTGCTGGTGGATGCGGGCACGGGCGGTGGCGCGACAACGGGACGGCTCATTGCCAACCTGCGGGCGGCGGGTTACACGCCAGAGCAGGTCGACGCCGTGCTGCTCACCCACCTGCATGGCGACCACGCGGGCGGTCTGCTGGATGCCGAGGGCAAGGCGGTTTTCCCGAACGCCACGGTCCATGCAAGCGCAGCGGAAGCGGAATTCTGGCTGGCGGAAGACGCCGTTCAACGCGCCATTGCCGCGAAACAGGTTCCCCGCGCCGCGCCAGCGGCACAGTTGCCCGCCTATTTCGAGAACGCGGCAAGGCTGCTTGCGCCCTACCGCGCGGCTGGGCGTTTCAGGACGGTTGCGGATGGCGTGGAGATTTTTCCCGGCATCGAAATTGTCGCCGCCCACGGACACACCCCCGGACATTCCGGTTTTCGCGTGACTTCGGCAGGTGAGCGGCTTCTGATCTGGGGCGATATTGTGCACAGCGCGGCGGTACAGTTCGCCCGCCCGGAAGTCGCCATCGCCTTCGACGCCAGCCAGAAGACAGCCATTGCCACGCGCCGGGCGGTTTTCGCCCGCGCCGCCCGTGAGAAAATCCTGGTCGGCGGAATGCACCTGCCCTTCCCCGGCCTGGGGCATGTCGTTGTCCAGGGCAAGGACTCCTATGCGTGGATTCCTGTCGACTACACCCCGCTCAAGGATTGAGCCAGACCATGACCCTCACGAACATCACCATTGAAGGGCTACGCGGCGTCGGTCGCGTGGAACTGCGTTTTGCCCCGGATTCTCGTGAGTGACGGCCATCACATCCAGCAAATTCAACAACTGATTCGAGAGAACAGACTTCATGCCCAAACGTAACGACCTTCAAAGCATCCTCATCATTGGCGCTGGCCCCATTGTCATCGGACAGGCTTGCGAGTTCGACTATTCCGGGGCGCAATCCTGCAAGGCGCTGCGCGCGGAAGGCTACAGGGTCATCCTCGTCAATTCCAATCCGGCGACCATCATGACCGACCCGGAAACAGCGGATGTCACCTACATCGAACCCATTACCTGGAAGGTGCTGGCGCGCATCATCGAAAAGGAAAAGCCCGACGCCATTCTGCCGACCATGGGCGGCCAGACCGCGCTCAATTGCGCACTCGATCTGGATCGTGAGGGGATACTCGCCCAATACGGCGTGGAACTGATCGGCGCTTCCAAAGACGCGATCGACAAGGCGGAAGACCGGCAGAAATTCAAGGCGGCGATGGAGCGGATCGGCCTGGGTTCCGCCCGTTCCGGCATCGCCTACACGCTGGAAGCAGCGCGGGAGGTACAGGCGGAAATTGGTTTCCCCATCATCATCCGGCCTTCCTTCACCCTGGGCGGCACCGGCGGCGGCATCGCCTACAACACGGAGGAATTCGAGACCATCTGCAAGCGCGGTCTCGAAGCTTCGCCCACCCATGAGCTGCTGATCGAAGAATCGCTCATCGGCTGGAAAGAATTCGAGATGGAGGTGGTGCGCGACAAGAAAGACAACTGCATCATCATCTGTTCCATCGAAAATCTGGACCCCATGGGCGTGCACACCGGCGATTCCATCACCGTCGCCCCGGCGCAGACCCTGACTGACAAGGAATACCAGATCATGCGCGATGCCTCCATCGCGGTGCTGCGCGAAATCGGCGTCGATACCGGCGGTTCCAACGTGCAGTTTGCGGTGAACCCCAAAGACGGACGGCTGATCGTCATCGAGATGAATCCGCGCGTCTCGCGTTCTTCGGCGCTGGCTTCCAAGGCGACTGGCTTCCCCATTGCCAAGGTGGCGGCCAAGCTCGCGGTTGGCTATACGCTGGATGAACTGGCCAACGAAATCACCGGCGGCAAGACGCCCGCCTCCTTTGAGCCGTCGATTGATTATGTGGTCACCAAGGTGCCGCGCTTTGCCTTCGAGAAATTTCCGCAGGCGGATTCCACCCTGACCACCCAGATGAAATCCGTGGGCGAGGTGATGGCGATCGGGCGCACCTTCCAGGAATCCCTGCAAAAGGCGCTGCGCGGACTGGAAGTGGGCGTGGATGGCTTCAACCTGAAATCGGTTGATCCCGAAACCATAGACGAACAACTGGCGCGTCCTACGCCGGAACGGCTCTGGTACGTGGCGGATGCGTTCGGTATTGGCATGGCGCTGGAAAAAGTCTTCGCGCTGACCCGCATCGACCCCTGGTTCCTCGCCCAGATCAAGGAAATCGTGGATCTGGAACTGTTGCTGGAACAACGCGAATGGGCGTCGCTGACCGAGGGTGAAGTGCGGCATCTGAAACGCAAGGGGTTTTCCGATCGGCGTCTCGCTTTCCTCACCCGCACGACGGAAGCCGACGTCCGTCAGCGGCGGCACGAACTGGGCGTGCGTCCCGTTTACAAACGGGTCGACACCTGCGCCGCCGAATTCGCCAGCCATACGGCCTACCTGTATTCCACCTACGAGGAGGCGTGCGAGGCCGCGCCTTCGGAACAGCAAAAAATCATGGTGCTGGGCGGCGGTCCCAACCGTATCGGACAGGGCATCGAATTCGATTATTGTTGTGTCCACGCGGCGATGGCGCTGCGCGAGGATGGCTTCGAGACCATCATGGTCAATTGCAACCCGGAAACCGTTTCGACCGATTACGATACCTCCGACCGTCTTTATTTCGAGCCGCTGACGCTGGAAGACGTGCTGGAAATCGTCGCGGTGGAAAAACCGCTGGGGGTGATCGTCCAGTACGGCGGCCAGACGCCCTTGAAACTCGCGCTGGATCTGGAAGCGAATGGCGTACCCATCATCGGCACCAGTCCGGACAGGATCGACGCGGCCGAAGACCGCGAGCGTTTCCAGCAGCTTCTGCACGATCTGGGGCTGAAGCAACCGCCCAACCGCACCGCGCGCACGGAAGCGGAGGCGCTGAATCTGGCCGACGAAATTGGTTATCCGCTGGTGGTGCGTCCTTCCTACGTGCTGGGCGGGCGGGCGATGGAAATCGTCCATGAGCAAAAAGATCTGGAACGTTACATGCGCGAGGCCGTCAAGGTTTCCAACGATTCGCCGGTATTGCTCGATCGCTTTCTGAATGACGCCTGCGAGGTCGATGTCGACGCGCTTTCCGATGGCGAGGAAATCGTCATCGGCGGCGTGATGGAGCATATCGAACAGGCGGGCGTGCATTCCGGCGATTCGGCCTGCTCCCTGCCGCCCTATTCGCTGGCGCCGGAACTCATCGAGGAATTGAAGCGGCAAACGAAGCTGATGGCAGGGGCGCTCAACGTCGTGGGACTCATGAACGTGCAGTTTGCCATTCAGAACGACGTGGTCTACGTGCTGGAAGTGAATCCCCGCGCCTCGCGCACCGTGCCTTTTGTTTCCAAGGCCACGGGTCTGCCGCTCGCCAAGGTTGCCGCCCGCTGCATGGCAGGCAGGACGCTGGCGGCGCAGGGGGTGCGCGCGGAAATCACGCCGCCCTATTTCTCGGTGAAGGAGGCGGTTTTCCCCTTCGTGAAATTCCCTGGCGTGGATACCATTCTGGGGCCGGAGATGAAATCCACGGGAGAAGTCATGGGCGTGGGCAAGACCTTTGCCGAAGCCTTCGTGAAATCGCAACTGGCTGCGGGCGTCACCCTGCCGCGGCAGGGCAAGGTTTTTCTCTCGGTGAAGGACAGCGACAAGGCCAAGGCGGTCGATGTCGCGCGCAGCCTTGCCGCTGCCGGGTTCACAGTCGTCGCCACGCGCGGCACGGCAGCGGCCATCGCGGCGGCAGGCATTCCGGTGGAAGCGGTGAACAAGGTCACGGAACCGCGTCCGCATGTGGTGGATATGATCAAGAACAACGAGATCGCGCTCATCATCAACACCGTGGAAGAAAAGCGGCAGGCTGTGTCCGATTCGCGTTCCATCCGGGTTTCCGGCCTACAGGCGCGGGTAGCGATGTACACGACCCTCTGGGGCGCGGAAGCCGCTGCCATCGGCATTGCGGCAGGTGGCGAGCGAGAGGTTTACGCCTTGCAGACCCTGCACGGCGAACTCGCCTGAATTTCCCTTTACGAACCGCCGGGTGAGCCGAAAGCGGCTTCCGGCGGTTTTTCATTGATCTGATTCTGGAAGGTTGATTACATGAACAAAACCCCTCTGACCCTGAACGGTGCGGAAAAGCTGCGCGCCGAATTGCATCGCCTGAAAACGGTGGAACGTCCCAGCGTCATTGCGGCCATCGCGGAGGCGCGCTCACACGGCGATCTTTCGGAAAACGCCGAATACGACGCCGCCAAGGAGCGGCAGGGCTTTATTGAAGGCCGCATCAAGGAAGTGGAGAGCAAGCTCGCCAGCGCCCAGATCATCGACCCCAGTCTGCTGGATGCAGACGGACGCTGCGTTTTTGGCGCAACGGTGGAAATGGAAGACCAGGAATCGGGCGAGACCGTGACCTACCAGATCGTCGGCGAGGACGAAGCCGATCTGAAGGACGGCAAGATTTCCGTTTCCGCCCCCATTGCCCGCGCCCTCATCGGCAAATACGCCGGCGACCTGGCGCAGGTGCAAGCTCCCGGCGGTGTGCGCGAATACGAGATTCTGGAGGTGCGCTACGAGTAAAAACGCCGCTTTCGCAGTGAGGCGGCGATCATCTTGCCGGAAACAGGCCGGAGGCAGGACGATCGCGTTGATGCGCGCGCGGCGTGAAATACCGTCCCGCGCCCCCAATGACCATGATGAGTTTGGACGAACAGCCGCGTTTTCGGCCATTCGGAGCGCGCCTCATTTCACCACAGGCTGCGCTGGCAGGCAGGAGAACGGCCAGTTCCAGGAAAACTCCACGTCGCCCAGCGTGAGCGTGCTCGTGTTTTGCCCTGCCGCCAACGCCTTGTCCGCCTGATCCGCATTGACGAACAATAAAAGACGCTGCCCTTCCTGTGCGGTCGCGATGAAATGGCGCACCATGCGCACTTCCGCCTCCAGCTCCGTATCCGGCACGGGACGCAAGGCCGGCTCTACCCCGTTCAACTTCAGGGTGGCATTCTGGAAGACGGTTTCCGGCAGGGATTCCGGGGACTGCACCAGGAACAGCAGATAGCGGTCGAGTTTTTCCAGCACGGCCAGCGCCGCCGCGTCGGAAGCGGGAAAGTTCTGCCGCAACACCGCCTCCGGCAACCAGACCACGGTTGTCGTCGCGTCCGGCGTCTGGCGGACGAATTGCCCGTAGGCGGTTTCCTCATCACAGTCCGCCGCCTCGCTCCGCGCCGGGAGATTGCACAACGCAAGACCTGCCAGCACGACAACCAGCCCGCGCACACACTTCAGAACAGAAAAATCTTGTTGCATCGCATATTCCTTGAACAGAATGAATTCCGAAAAAAATCCGCGCCAGACGCGCTTTCAGGCGACCGCATCCACAATCGCCGCCTTTTGCGCCGCAACCAGACCCTGAATACCCTTTTCCGCCAGCGTCAGCAAGGCATCGAGCCGGACACGGGAAAAGGGTTCGCCTTCCGCCGTCCCCTGAATTTCCACCAGGCCGCCGCTGCCGGTCATCACCACGTTCATGTCGGTGTCGCAGGCGGAATCCTCGGAGTAATCCAGATCCAGCACGCTCACGCCCTGCCAGACTCCCACGGAGATGGCCGCAACCTGATCCCGGATCGGATTGGCGGCAATGAGACCACGCGCGACGAGACCGGCGCAAGCCTCGTGCAATGCCACCCAGGCCGCTGTGATGGAAGCGCAGCGGGTTCCGCCATCGGCCTGCAAAACATCGCAGTCCAGGGTAATCTGGCGCTCGCCCAGGGCGGTGAGATCGACCACGGCACGCAGGGAACGGCCAATCAGTCTCTGGATTTCCTGGGTGCGTCCGCTTTGTTTGCCTTTTGCCGCTTCGCGCGGGGAACGGCTGTGGGTGGCGCGCGGCAACATGCCGTATTCCGCTGTCACCCAACCCTGCCCCTTGCCGCGCAAAAAGGGCGGTACGGATTCTTCCACACTGGCAGTGACAAGCACATGGGTGTCGCCCATTTCGATCGAGGCCGAACCTTCGGCATGACGGGAAACGGCGCGGACAATGCGGAGTGGACGCATATCATCGGGCGCGCGCTGGCCGGAACGTAAAACGGAGGTCATGTAGTTTTTCCTTTGCTGTATTTTTATTTGGGAGGGGTGTATTTTTCGATGGCTGCGTGAATCTCCGCAATGGCCGCCTCGATTTCTTCGTCGGAAAGATCGGAAGTGTATTGGGGATCGCGCCCAAAATCGGTCAGGGTGGAAGCGACTTCGGCTGTGCCCATGTACCGGGTAGAAACGCCTTCCAGCATTTCGGGCGGAGCGTAATCTTCTTCCCAGCGCACCACCGCCAGCGAGAGATTATCGCCACTGACGCCGCCTTGCCGCTCAGCATAGCGCATGAAGCTTCTTCCCGCTTCCGTCAGATGAGGGGAGGCGAACGCCTGCACCAGCACGTTGTCCGGCGCCTGACTCCACAGACCGTCCGTGCACAGGATCAGGAGGTCATCGATCTCCAGCGGCGTCTTGCGTGAATACGCCACTTCCGGCATCAGAGGTCCGCCCAGACAACTGTAAATCTTGTTGCGTTCGGGATGCTGTTTTGCCTGAGCGAGGGAAATCAGACCTTCATCCAGCAGATAACGTACCTTGGAATGGTCACGCGTCTGACGGATGACACGTCCGCGCCGCACCAGATAGAGGCGGGAATCTCCGGCGTGCGCCCAGTAGGCGAGATTGTTCTGCACCACGCAGGCAACCAGCGTGGTGCGCGGGGAATCGTTCAGCTTGTGTTGCCGGGTGTAATCAAGAATTGCGCAATGCGCGGTATCGATATTCTGTTGCAGAAAGGAAAAAGGATCGGCCAGCGCCGGACGTGCCTCGCGCTGGAATGCATGGATCAGCGTTTGCACCGCGATTTGCGCGGCCACTTCACCATAGTGATGCCCCCCCATGCCATCGGCGACGATCATCAGCAAGGCTTCGCGGGAATAGCAGTGCGCCACGCGGTCTTCGTTGTTTTTGCGCCCGCCCTGACGGCTTTCCTGATAAATGGTGAATCGCATCGCGGCAAGGTTCCAGAATCATGGGTGACGCACTGGCGGCGTGGAAAGCACGGAAGCTGGCGCGGCAGGTTGCGACGGCGCGGCCAGTTCATCCTCCAGCCGCCGGAAGAAACGCGCAAGCCAGGCTGCTTTCCCTGACTTGTCAATGTCGTTCGGCAGCAGGTCGCCCCGCTCGGCCAGGCGTTTTTGCAGGGCGAAGGCGCTTTGCAGGCGCGCGCGGTGATCCAGTTGCAGACACTGGTCCATTGTTTCCAGAAAATGCTGGGAATATTCTCCTCGCCAGCGTTTGCTTGCGGGCGTCAGCTTGTCGTTTTTCAGGCGCTCGTCCGCCGGTTGCGGCGTCGTTTTGGAAAGGCAGGTGTAAAGCGAGGCGCCAATGCCATAAATATCGCTCCAGGGACCGATTTCCGCTCGATCCCCATAGTGTTCGGGGGAAGCAAAACCCGGAGTGTACATCGGCTTGGGCAGATTTTCCGCAGCACTGGAGAGCGCCTTTTTGACCGAACCAAAATCCAGCAACACTGGCGTCTTGTTGCGGCGAATGTAGATGTTGGCAGGTTTGATGTCCAAATGCAGCAGCTTCTGCGCATGCACCGTGCGCAGGCCGTTCATGAGGTGGATGAAGACATAGCGCAGAAAACGCTCGTTGCGCACCTCCGGCGACTTGTGGGCATAGACCTGCAAGGTGGAACCGTGCTCATACTTCATCACCAGATAGACGGTATCGTTGGCGCGGAAGAAATTGATCACGCGCACCACGTTCGGGTGCGCAAGCCGCGCCAGCGCCCGCCCTTCCTCGAAAAAACACAGGAGACCATGCCGGAACAGGTTGAGATGCTCCGCCGGGATGGTGGGCCTGATTTCCCCTGGCGCGCGCAAGGCCAGGCTGTGGGGCAGATATTCCTTGATGGCGTACTGGCGGTAATCCCGGTCGTGCGCAAGATAGACAATGGAAAATCCACCCAGCGACAGCCTCTTGTCAATGACATAGCCTTCCAGTTCAAAACCATTCGGCAGCGGAGCGTTGTTCTTTTCGGGCATGAAAGGAAGGAGAGAAAGGGTACGCCTTGTTGTATTCCCGGCAACGAAAACCGGCGAAACAAGTAAAATACCACGACTTTCAATCTTGTGCTCCCGCCCGACATGCCGGGACTTATCCCATTATCATGATTTACAGTATGACTGGCTATGCTGCCCAGACACTGGATACCGCTGGCGGTTTCCTTGCCCTGGAACTCCGCAGCGTCAATTCCCGTTTTCTTGACCTGCATTTTCGCTTCGCCGACACGTTGCGCGGACTGGAACCCGCCGCGCGCGAGACGCTCGCCGCCTGCCTGAAGCGCGGCAAGGTGGAATGCCGCCTTTCCCTCACGCAGGATGCCAGCCACGCGCCTGCCGTTCTCAACGACAAGGCGCTCGTCCGCCTTTCCGCGCTGGCGGCGGAAGCCCGCCGCGTCCTGCCGGAAGCCAGTCCCCTGCGCCTCATCGACGCCCTGCGCTGGCCGGGCGTGCTGGCGGAATCCGATCCGGACGCGGCCACGCTCACCCCGGATTTTGCCCAATTGCTCAAGGCAACGCTTGCCGAATTCAACGCCTGCCGTGCCCGCGAAGGCGAAAAGCTCGCCGCCGCCATTCTGGAGACTGCCCGCCGGATGCGCGCAATTCTCGCCGAAGTCGCGCCACGCATCCCGGCCGCCCAGGCGGCAATGGCAGAAAAACTGCGCCAGCGCCTCACGGACGCGCTCTCCGCCACACAGGCCGCCATCGACGACAACCGCATCCTTCAGGAAGCCGCCCTCTTCGCCGCCCGCATCGATGTGGCCGAAGAACTCGCGCGTCTCGCGACCCATCTGGACGAACTGGAACGCATTTTCAAAACTGGCGGCACAGTCGGCAAACGTCTGGATTTTCTGATGCAGGAATTCAACCGCGAAGCCAATACCCTCGCTTCCAAGGCTGCCTCCACGGAAATCACCAACGCCGCGCTGGAATTGAAGCTCCTGATCGAGCAAATCCGCGAGCAGACACAGAATCTGGAATAAGCCTGCTGCCGGCACAGAACGGGGGGTTACCATGCCTTGCTTTCCGTCAGCTCTGAACAGAGGAGGCTACCAGCGGCTCATGGCAAACGATTTTGCCGGATTGCGTCACAAGCGAAGCGCACAGCGACGTGGCAATCCATGCGGCCTTGGGAATTACCACGACGTCTTGGAAAACGGAACCGCCTCATGGGTTGCTTCGTCGCTGCGTTCCTCGCAATGACGACAGAGGAAGATCGACCAGCGCCTGCAAATCCGCCTCCTGCACCCCTTCCACCCGCACGATTTTATGCCGTGAAGTCTGGCCGCTTTTGAGGGTGACGGCGCGTTTGGGCAGCCTGAGCCAAGCCGCGAGAGCGGCCAGCAGCGCCGTGTTGGCCTTGCCGTCGACCGGCGGCGCGGCGAGGCGGATTTTGAGCGCATCGCCATGACAACCGGCAATTTCGCTTTTCTTCGCCCCCGGCTGAATGTGCAGGGTCAGCAAAAAAACATCTTCCCCCCCGGCGCGAAACCAGTCTCCCATTCACGCCCCGGAAAGCAGAATCAGCAAGGCTTGCAGGCAAACCAGCACCACCAGCGGCGAGAGATCGATGCCGGAAATCGGTGGAATCAGCCTTCGCACCGGGGCAAGCAGGGGTTGCGTCAATTGCCGCAAGGGCGCCGCCAGCGGATGCCAGGGATTGACCCAGGACAAAATCACCTCCAGCAGCACGAGGCCAATGCAGAGATAAATGACGACGCGCAGAAACGCGATCAGCGTATGGAAAAGGAAAGGCAGAAAAACCATGCGCCCGCCCTCCACACAACCGTTCAGGTGGTCAAAGCAGACGCTCACCGCAATCCAGCCCATCAGCATCAGCACACTCTGATAGAGCAGCAACAGCAAAATGGCCGCGCCGATGGAGGCCCAGTCCAGTCCGCCCAGACCCGGAATCACGCGGCGCAGCGGCTTGACCGCCCAGTCCGTGAGGCGAAAAACAAAGCCGCCCAGCGGATTCTGAAACGGTATCCGCCGCCACTGCATGGCAAAACGCAACAGAAAAAGCGCGCAAAAAAAGTGAACGACGGTGTCGACCAGATAAAGAAAGGCAGGTTGCATTACACAGCTCCAAATTGTTGCGCGAGTTCCTCGCCACGCGCCCTGGCCGCCTTCGCGCCCGCGACAATGCCAGCGGCCACGCCGGTTTCCGCCATCACGGCCAGCGCCGCCGCCGTGGTGCCGCCCTTGGACGTGACCCGCTCCCGCAGCAGGGAGACCGGAACGTCCGAATCCGCCGCCAGTCTGGCCGCCCCCAACGTGGTGGCAAGCGCCAACTGCCGCGCCGCTTCCGGCGTGAAACCCAGTTCCGTGGCAGCCTGCTGCAAGGCTTCGACAAAGAGAAAGAGGTATGCGGGACCGCTGCCGGAAATGGCGGTCACGGCATCCAGCATCGCCTCGTTTTCCAGCCACAGGGTTTCGCCCGCCGCGCCCAGGATACGCTCCGCCGCCATGCGCTCGTTGAGCGCAACTTCCGGCAGGGCGTAAAGTCCGGCCATGCCCGCGCCAATCAGCGCCGGCGTATTGGGCATGGCGCGCACCAGCCGGCGATAGCCGGAAAGCCAGCGGGAAAGCGTCTCCAGCGGCAACCCGGCAGCAATGGAAAGCACGATCTGGCGGGTGAGCCTGCCCGCCAGCGGCGTCAGCGCCTCTTTCATCTGCTGCGGTTTCACGGCCAGCACGATCACATCCGATTCCAGCCCCTTCTCCACTTCAGCCAGGGCGGCAACGCCGAACTGTGCCGCCAGCGCCTGCCGCTTTTCCGGCAGGGGTTCCACCACCGCCACATCCTGCGGCGCAAATCCCTTGTTCAGGAGACCGCCGATCAGGGCCGTCGCCATATTGCCACCGCCGATGAAGGTTATTTTCATGCGTTTGTCCTTTCTCCAAAAATAGCCGTGCCGACGCGCACCAGGGTCGCGCCTTCGTGAATGGCCGCCGCCAGATCGTGGCTCATGCCTGCTGACACCGTATCCAGCGCCAGTCCCGCGCCCCGCAGCGTTTCCATGAGCGCGCGCAAACGGGCAAAAGGTTTGCGCTGCGCCAGGAAATCCGCTTCCGGGGCGGGAATGGCCATCAGGCCGCGCAATCCGAGGCGCGGCAAGGCCACCACCGCGCGACAGAGTTCCAGCGCCTCTTCCGGGGCGCAGCCGCTTTTGCTCGCCTCGCCGGAAACATTGACCTGCACGCAGACCTGCAAGGGCGGCAAATGCGCCGGACGCTGGGCGGAAAGGCGGGCGGCAATTTTAAGCCGTTCCACGGAATGCAACCAGTCGAAATGTTCCGCCACGATCCGCGTTTTGTTGGCTTGCAGGGGACCAATGAAATGCCAGACAAGGGGCGGATGTCCCGGCGGCAAATGGCGCGCGACGGCTTCCATTTTTTCCACGCCTTCCTGCGCGTAGTTTTCGCCGAATTCCCTTTGTCCGCCTTCCAGGGCGGCGGTCAATACATCCTCGGCGGGACGGGTCTTGCTGACCGCCAGCAGACGCACCGCTTCCGGCGCGCGTCCCGCCGCCTTTGTGATTTGCGCGATACTTGCGCGAACCGCTTGCAGATTTTTCAAAATTACATTCATAATTGTCTGGCTTCTCTGGCAAGGTTTTGCCTCTTTTTCCTTTAATTTATTCTATACGAAGGGACAACCGCATGGATATCACAGAACTGCTCGCTTTCAGCGTCAAGAATCAAGCCTCTGATTTACACCTTTCTTCCGGCCTTCCGCCTTTGATTCGCGTTCATGGCGATGTGCGCAAAATCAACCTGCCTCCCATGGAGCATACTGACGTACACGCAATGATGTATGAAATCATGAGTGACAGCCAACGCAAGGTTTTTGAAGACCAGCTGGAATGCGACTTTTCCTTCGAAGTTCCCAATCTGGCACGTTTTCGGGTCAACGCCTTCATGCAGGCACGCGGCGCGGGCGCGGTCTTTCGTACCATCCCTGTCACAATCAAGACGCTGGAAGAGCTCAAATGTCCGCCTGTTTTCAAGACGATTGCCGAAAATACACGCGGCATCGTGCTGGTGACCGGTCCCACCGGTTCGGGCAAATCCACCACACTCGCGGCGCTGGTGCACTACATCAATACAACCTCCTATCAACACATCCTGACGATAGAAGACCCTATCGAATTCATACACGTCTCACAAAAATCCCTGATCAACCAGCGCGAAGTCGGCGCGCATACCCTGGCTTTCGACGCTGCCTTGCGTTCGGCCCTGCGGGAAGACCCGGACGTAATCCTGGTGGGTGAAATGCGCGACCTTGAAACCATACGCCTTGCCATGACGGCCGCGGAAACCGGCCATTTGGTGTTCGGCACCCTGCACACCTCTTCCGCCGCAAAAACCATAGACCGGATCATCGACGTTTTTCCCGCCGCGGAAAAAGACATGATACGCACCATGCTGGCGGAATCCCTTTGCGCGGTCATCTCGCAAACACTTCTGAAAACCAAGGACGGGTACGGTCGGGTCGCCGCATACGAGATCATGCTGGGGACCCATGCCATCCGCAACCTGATTCGGGAAAACAAGGTTGCGCAAATGTATTCCTCGATTCAGACCGGGCAGTCCCTCGGAATGCAGACCATGGATCAATGTCTGATGGAACTGGTGAAAGACAACGCCATCTCCAAACAGGAAGCCCGCTCCCGCGGGGTGGATCAGGGACTTTTCATGTAATCCGGGCAAAAACAGTCCCGTCCGCAACCAATATCACAGTGGGGATATAACATGGAACGCAATCAGGCTTTCAATTTCATCAATGAGCTTCTACGCCTGATGATCACCAAAAAGGCTTCCGACCTTTTCATCACGGCGAATTTTCCTCCGGCGTTGAAAATCGACGGGCGCGTGACGCCGGTCTCCAATCAGGGTCTGACGCCGCAGCACACGGCCAGTGTGGCTCAGGCCATCATGAACGACCGGCAGGCAACCGAGTTTGAAGCCACCAAGGAATGCAATTTCGCCATTTCGCCCAAGGACATAGGACGTTTCCGGGTCAGCGCCTTCATCCAGCAGGGCTATGTCGGCATGGTGATTCGCGTGGTCAACACCCATATCCCCACTCTGGACGAACTGCAACTGCCGCCGGTGCTGAAGGATATCGCCCTCAGCAAGCGCGGTCTCATGATCTTCGTGGGCGGCACCTCCACCGGCAAGACCACATCGCTCGCGGCGCTCATCGATCACCGCAACGAAAACGCCCGCGATCACATCATCGCGCTGGAGGCTCCCATCGAATACGTGCATCCGCACAAGAACTGCGTCATCACCCAGCGAGAAATTGGCACCGACACCGGAGACTGGGAAATCGCCCTCAGAAACGCCCTGCGTCAGGCGCCGGATGTCATCCTGATCGGCGAAATTCGTGACCGCAAAACGATGGAATACGCTATCACCTTTGCGGAAACCGGCCACTTCTGCCTTGCCACCCTGCATGCCAACAACGCCAATCAGGCGCTGGATCGCGTCATCAACTTTTTCCCGGAAGAGCGGCGTCAGCAATTGCTGATGGATTTGTCGCTCAACCTGCGTGGTTTCGTCTCACAGCGTCTCATCCCGCGCAAGAACAGCAAAGGGCGCATCGCGGCGGTGGAAGTGCTGCTCAATTCCCCCCTGATTGCCGACCTCATCTTCAAGGGTGAAATCCACGAGATCAAGGAAATCATGAAACGCTCCCGCGAGATAGGAATGCAAACCTTCGATCATGCGATCTTCGATCTCTTTGAAGCGAACCATATCTCCTATGAGGACGCCCTGCGCAATGCCGATTCGGTCAATGACCTGCGCCTGCAAATCAAACTGAAGAGCCGCCATGCGCACGATCTGGATCTCACGTCCAAGATCGAACACCTGACCATTTCGGAAGACATCCCCCCCAACAAGTCGGCCTCCTTCTCCCACACGGCTTCCACGGTCTTGAGCCTTTCTTCGCTGGGTCTGAAGGAATAGCGTCATACAGCATGGCACAACAAAAAGCGGAAGGTTCTTTCAGCCTTCCGCTTTTTTCATGGCAAACGCCAGGACTTTACAATGGGTCGATGTTACCCAGTGCCGTTGAATGAATGCCGCCATCGACAAAGAGCACTTCACCGCTGATGCCGGAAGCAAGGTCAGAGAGCAGGAAGGCGGCGGCGTTGCCGACTTCCTCGATGGTGACATTGCGGCGCAGGGGCGCGTGGTGGGCGCTGTAGGCCAGCAGTTTGCCGAAATTGCCAATCCCGGAAGCCGCCAGCGTCTTGATGGGACCGGCGGAAAGCGCGTTGGCGCGTATGCCCTGCGGCCCCAGGCAGAAAGCGAGATAGCGCGTGGCCGCTTCCAGACTGGCTTTCGCCAACCCCATCGTGTTGTAGTTGGGCATGGTGCGCTGCGCGCCCAGATAGGTGAGCGCCAGAAGCGACGCCTTGCGCCCTTCCATCATGGGACGCGCCGCCTTGGCAAGCGCCGGATAGCTGTAGGCGGAAATTTCGTGGGCAATGCGGAAGGATTCGCGGGAAATGCCTTCAAGGAAATCCCCTTCGATGGCGTCCTGCGGGGCAAAGGCGACGGAATGCACAAGGCCATCCAGCCCGTCCCAGCTTTTGCCCAGGGTGGCAAAAAGCGCCGTGATCTGTTCATCGCTCGCCACATCGCAGGGTAACAACAATTGGCTGTCGAATTCGGCGGCAAGCCTGACCACCCGTTCCTCAAAGCGTTCGTTCTGATAGGTAAAGGCCAGCTCCGCGCCCTCACGGTGGCAGGCTCTGGCAATACCGTAAGCAATCGAGTGTTTGGACAACATCCCGGTAATCAGGATTTTCTTGTCGGCAAGAAAGCCCATGTGTACCTCCCTCTACAAATGAATCGGCGGATTATAACGAATAGAACGTGAAATAGTCGCACTGCAACAAAAGCGGGGTGCAATCCAAAGTGGCGAGAATTTCGTCATTGCGAGGCGCTTCAGCGACGAAGCCATCCAGAAAAACGCATGGATTGCCACGGCGCCAAAGCCCCTCGCAATGACGAACATGGGGAACGAACCACCCTCAACCGCCACTTGGGGGGCACCCACAAAGCACACAGAAGACACCATCATTCAGCGCCCCTGAGCCTCATGTGCCCCTTCCAGCCCAAGCCACTGCGCGGCAACCGGCAGGCGGCGCAGGGTTTGTTGCAGCAGGCTGGAAAACCCCAGCGTCATCTGCTGGCGCAGGCTGTCGTTGAGGGAAAATTCAGGGGCGTTCAGGTTGCCCGCCACGGTGAAGCGGGCTTCCAGGCGATTGCCCAGCGCCTGCAACACCCAGAAGGCCAGATCGCGGGGCAATCCCAGAAAGCTCGGACTGTCGTTGGCCACGCGCAACCCGGAAAAGCTCAGGGAGACCGGCGCGCTCAACTGTCCCTGCGCCAGGCGGATGCGCGCCTCCATATCCAGACTGCCTTCGCTGAGACTCGCGTCCGTCTGGCGGATAAAGTAGGGCTGCAAGGGCGGCAGGTCGAGATTTTGTAACTTCAATTCAAGATCGGCGTTCTCGCCGACGACATCCACGGTTCCCCGCAAACCCAGTTTGCCATCATGATGCACGCCCTTGACGAGGGCGGACACTTCCAGCGTCACCGTCCCCGGAACCGCGGGCAGCCTCATTCCGCCCAACTGTACGCTCAGACCTTCCAGACGCAAACGCAGCGCCGATGGCCCCAGCGTCGTGTCGAACCATTCCAGACTGCCGTCGGAAAACACAATCTGCCCGATATCCACCTGTGATCCCGTTCCCGCCGTCACGGCGGCAAGGCCAAACCCTGCTACCGCCGGGGACATCCCTGCTGCCTGTGCCACCGCCGCAAAATCCGCCTGTCTGTCCGCGCCCGGTTTCAGCGCCAGCGTCGGCAAGAGGCTCAGGCGATCCGCCGTGCGCAGAACGGAAACATAGGGTTTTTCCAGGATCACCTGTCGCAGGCGCAACCGGCCACGCAGCAGTGCCGCCCAGTCGGGCCTGACCTGGACACGCTGGGCGCGGAAGGTTTCGGCCGCAGGCCAGCCAGCCGGGGCGGGCAGACGCACTTCCAGCAATTCCAGTCCATCCAGCCCCAGGTTGACTTCCCGTACCGAACTGCCCGCGCCGAGCAGGGCGAGGATTTCCTGCTCGGCCCACCCCCGCGCGTACTGCACGGCAATGCCGCCCGCGACCAGCAGCATGAGCAGAAAACCCAGGAAAATGCCCAGACAGCCGCGCCGGCCTTTGGCCGCAACCGGTTTTTTTTCGTCGTGATGTGCTGCCATGCGTGTTCTCCTTTACCCAACCTGCCGGCGCGCGTTGCGGAACAGCGCAAGCCAGGGACTGGCCTCTCCCCAACCTTCCGGGCGCCAGGACATCTGCACCGTGCGGAAGACCCGTTCCGGGTGCGGCATCATGATGGAAAAACGGCCATCCGGCGTGGTGAAGCCCGTGAGGCCAGCGGGGGAACCGTTGGGATTGGCGGGATAGCGTATTGCGGGCTTGCCCGCCGCCTCCACGTAGCGCAGGGTGGCGAGGGCGCTGGCTTCCGTGGCTTTTTCCTCCTGGAACACCACCCGGCCTTCGCCATGCGAAACCACAATGGGCAATACGGAACCCGCCATGTCCGCGAAGAAAAGCGAGGGCGAAGGCAACACTTCCACCTGCACCAGACGCGCCTCGAATTGTTCGACGAGGTTTCTGCGAAACGCCGGCCAGCTTGCCGCGCCGGGAATCAGGTCTTTCAGGGCGCTCATCATCTGGCAGCCATTGCAGACGCCCAGCGCAAAACAATCGGGACGCTGGAAGAAGGCGGAAAACACCTCACGACAGCGCGCGTTCAGCAGAATGGTGCGCGCCCAGCCCAGCCCGGCGCCCAGCACATCGCCATAGGAAAAACCGCCACAGGCCGCCAGCCCTGCGAATTCGGAAAGCGTGACGCGCCCCGCAATCAGGTCACTCATGTGCACATCCACCGCCGCAAACCCGGCAGCGTCAAAAGCGGCGGCCATTTCATACTGGGAATTGACGCCCTGTTCGCGCAAGATGGCGACGCGCGGACGGGAAAGCGCCAGCGCGGGCGCAAGCGGCGCGGCGGGATCAAAGGTGAGCCTGGGCGCAAGACCGGGCGCGTTGGCCTCGAGCAGGCGGTCATAGGCTTCTTCCGCGCAGTCGGGGTTGTCGCGCAGACTTTGCATCTGGAAGGAAAGTTCCGACCAGGCGCGATGCAGGTCAATCCGCTTTTCCCGCAACACCCGGCGGGCATTGCGCACGACGCGGATTTCGTCGCTGGTATTGGGATGCCCCACAAAGTGACAAGGCGTTTTCGTCTCGCGCAGCAAGGCCGTGACGCTTTCCCGGTCGGCGCGGCGAATCTGGATCAGCGCCCCGGCTTCTTCGTTGAAGAGGGCGCGCACCAGCCGTTCATGCGCCCGTCCCGCGAGGAGATCAGGCTGCTTTTCCGCACCGTCGACATCCAGCGCCGCGCCGTCGAAACAGAGACCGTCCATCTCCAGCGTGACGCCAACATGGGCGGCAAACGCCATTTCGCAGGCCGCCACGAAGAGACCGCCGTCGGAACGATCATGACAGGCCAGCAGCAGACCTTCCCGGTTCAGGCGCTGTATGGCCGTGAAGAAGTTGGCGAGCAGGACGGGATCGTCGATGTCGGGCGTTTCCTCGCCGGTGGTGTTGTAGACCTGCGCCAGGGCGGAACCGCCCAGCCGGTTCCTGCCCAGATCCAGCAGCAGAAGTTCCGTTTCGCCCCGATCCAGCTTCAGTTCCGGGGTGAGGGTCTTGCGCACGTCGGCAACGGGCGCAAACGCGGTAACGACGAGCGAAAGGGGCGAAACCACCTGCTTTTCCTGTTCTCCATCCTGCCAGGCAGTGCGCATGGAGAGCGAATCCTTGCCAACGGGAATGGACAAACCGATCGCTTGACAGAGTTCGGAGACCGCCGCCACGGTGTCGTAGAGGCGGGCATCCTCGCCGGGGAAACCGCAGGCCGCCATCCAGTTGGCGGAAAGTTTGACCTTGCCCAAATCGCCCACGTCGGCGGCGGCGAGGTTGCTCACGGCTTCCGCCACCGCCATGCGCCCGGACGCGGGCGCGTTCAGCACCGCCACCGGTGCGCGCTCGCCCAGGGCGAAGGCTTCGCCCGTGTAGCCGGTAAAACTCGCGCAGGTGACGGCCACGTCCGCTACCGGCACTTGCCAGGGGCCCACCATCTGGTCGCGCGCCGTCAGGCCGCCGACGGAACGGTCGCCAATGGTGATGAGAAAGGTCTTGTCGGCAATCGCGGGCAGACGCAGCAGGCGGTAGGCGGCTTCTTTCAGGTCGATTTCCGCGACATCGAAGGGACGGGCAAGCACGGGCAGGCGTTCGGCGCTGCGATTCATGCGCGGCGGTTTGCCCAGCAGCGCCTCCAGGCACATATCCACCGGGATTTCGCCGAAATGGCGATCGGAGACGACAAGTTGCGGCTCCGCCGTGGTTTCGCCCACCACCGCGAACGGGCAGCGTTCGCGTTCGCAAAGCGCCGCGAAGTGTTCCAGACGTTCGGCGGCAATCGCCAGCACATAGCGTTCCTGCGATTCGTTTGACCAGATTTCGGCGGGACTCATGCCCGCTTCCTCGATGGGCACGTCGCGCAGTTCAAACCTCGCGCCCGCGCCGCCGGAATGGGCCAGTTCCGGGAAGGCATTGGAAAGCCCGCCCGCCCCCACGTCATGAATGGACAAAATGGGATTTTCCGCGCCCATTTGCCAGCAGCGGTCGATCACTTCCTGCGCCCGTCGCTGGATTTCCGGGTTGCCGCGCTGCACCGAGGCAAAATCGAGATCGGCCGCGTTTGTTCCGGCGCTCATGGAAGAAGCCGCGCCGCCGCCCAGACCGATCAACATTCCCGGCCCGCCCAGTTGCACGAGCTTTGCGCCGGACGGAAAACGCGCCGCCTTGAAGGATTGCACCGCCTGAATGTTGCCCAGGCCGCCCGCAATCATGATGGGCTTGTGATAGCCATAAGCCAGCGCGCTTGCTGCCTCTGTTGTGCGCTGTTCGTAAGTCCGAAAATAACCGGCAAGATTGGGACGGCCAAATTCGTTGTTGAAGGCCGCCGCGCCGATGGGGCCTTCCAGCATGATTTCCAGTGCCGAGGCGATGCGCCCAGGTCTGCCGAAACTGGCGGTTTCCGCCTCCCAGGGCTGGGGCGCGGCAGGCAGATGGAGGTTGGAAACGGAAAAACCGCATACTCCGGCCTTGGGTCTGGAACCTCTGCCGGTTGCGCCCTCATCCCGAATTTCGCCGCCCGAACCCGTCGCCGCGCCGGGAAAGGGCGAAATGGCTGTCGGGTGATTATGGGTTTCCACCTTGGCGATCAGGTGCGTTTCCTCTTCCTGCCAGCGGTAGACCCGCGCGCCATCCGGGTAAAAGCGCGGAATCACGCCGCCTTTGATAATGGAAGCGTTATCGCTGTAGGCCACCACCGTTCCTTCTGGATGCGCCGTGTGCGTTTCGCGGATCATGGCAAACAGGGTTTTTTCCTGTTTTTGCCCATCCAGCGTCCATTCGGCGTTGAAAATCTTGTGGCGGCAATGTTCGGAATTGGCCTGCGCGAACATCATCAGTTCGACGTCGGTGGGGTCGCGCTTTGCTTCGCTGAACACGGTCACGAGATAGTCGATTTCGTCTGCCGAAAGCGCCAGTCCCAATTCGCCATTGGCGGCTGCCAGTGCCGCCCGTCCGCCCGCCGCGAGCGCGATACGCCGCAACGGACGCGGTTCCATCTGCCGGAAAAGACTCCCCGCCTCGTCGGGCGAAGCCAGCACGGATTCCGTCATGCGGTCATGCAAAAGCGCCGCCACCGCGTTCCACTCCAGGGAAGTGAGCCGCGCATCCCCCGCAAGGGCGAGGGAAAAAAGAATGCCGCGTTCTACCCGCGCAACCGCCGTCAGACCACAGTTGTGCGCGATGTCCGTCGCCTTGGACGCCCAGGGCGAAATCGTGCCAATGCGCGGCGTCACGAAAAAAGTGTCGCCCTCAAGCGTTTCCGGCGCGCGCGCTTCCAGCAGCTCGCCCAGTTTGCGAATGTCCTCATCGGTCATTTCCCCCTTCGGGATTGCCTGGGCGATATACCCGTATTCGGCCTCCAGCGCGGCAATTTCACGCTCCGGCAGGGCGGCGGCAAGCCGCGCCTTCAGGCGTTCCAGGCGAAAGGCGGAAAAGGCGGCATCGCCGCGCATGAGGATGAAATCAGACATGATGACGGGAGAAAAAAACATCGTGGGGAATCAGGGCAAAACGCCTGAGCGCCTGCGGGATGAGGGCGATGGCAGGGGGCATCACTGAAAGGTGAAGGCATCCGCGAAAAATTCGGCTTCCGGCAGATGGGCAAGACGTTGAAAATCGGCGCGCGCCGTATCCACCATCGCGGGATTGCCGCAGGCATAGACCTGATACCCGGAAAGGTCGGGATAATCCCGCAACACCGCCTGATGGACAAATCCGGCCGCGCCCGTCCAGCCCGCGTCCGGCTCGGAGAGTACCGGCGTATAGCGAATCAGCGGATATTCCGCCGCCCAGCGTTGCGGCAGATCGTGATAGAGATCGGCTTCCTTGCGGCAGCCCCAGTAAAGATGGAAGGCGCGCTGGTCGCCTGTCGCCAGCGCGTGCTCGACAATGGCCTTGATGGGCGCAAACCCGGTGCCGCTGGCGAGCAGAATGGCGGGTTTGTCGCTCTCGCGCAGAAAAAATCCGCCTTGCGGCCCTTCCAGACGCAGCACATCCTTCACTTTCAGAGTGGAAAACACCTGCTCGGTGAAATGGCCGCCAGAGACCTTGCGCACATGCAGTTCCAATACCCCTTCCTTTTCCGGCGCGTTGGCGATGGAATAGCTGCGACGCTTGCCTTCCGGCAGGAGAAAATCCACGAACTGACCGGCCAGGAAAGGAAAGGTCTCGTTGGCAGGCAGACGCAGGAGGATTTCCATCACGTCCGGGGCGCGCGGCGTGAGCGCCTCCACCCGCACGGGAACGATTTTGGCTTCGATCTGCGCGCCGCGCGTGATCGCGGCCTCCACCACCAGATCGCTTTTGGCGTGGGCGCAGCAAAAAAGCGCCTCGCCTGCCGCGATGTCCGCCTCGGAAATGGCAAACGGCTTGTAAGGCCCCGGATCGATTTCGCCGCGCGCGATATGACCGCGACACGCGCCACAAGCGCCGCTCTTGCAACCGTAAGGCAGGGTCAGCCCCTGGCGCAGCGCGGCTTCAAGCAAGGTTTCGTCGGGTTCCGCCGCAAAGGAAAGTCCATTGGACTGCACAGAAATTTGATAGGTCATGAGAAAAGCGCCCTGAGAGGCAAAGGGTGGAATTTTTCGGCTTTGATCTTGTTGCGAAATCGGCTGAAATCAGCCCGCGCAAGTGGAAAGCAAGTCTACCACGGACACCTTGTGCCGGTGTTGTTCCGGCGCGCTTCGGCAGGGTGATGTCCCCGGGCGGTACCCCCCGCAAGGGGGAGAAGGAATTTGCCCTTCACGCGGCGGCGCAAATTTTCTGCCAGCGCCCCAGGGGCGAGGCGGGGGAAAGGTTGGCGTTCAAGGTCCGCGCCATCTCCACAGCTTTTTGCAACTGCATGTTTGATCGTCTCACATCAAAAAAATCCAATCCTTTGCGATACATGATTTCCAGGTCATCGCGGATTAATTGTTGGTGTATTTCCTTCATTTGCCCTGCCGCTTCGGAAAGCAGGCTGCTTTCGGCAAGCACGGCTTCGTGAAAAATATCCTGCCCGACTTCATAAAGCGCCTGATCGTAAGCCAGAGGCCGCACAAGACGCGCCCGGATTTCGGCAGGCACCCCGCGCTCACGCTCTTCGACATAGCCCATGCCAACAATCATTGGCACGATATTCCGCCATTTCAGTTTTTTGGCCATCATCAGGACGGAAAGCTCAAACTCCTCACAAATACCGACAAAAGTGCTGGCACGCAGATTGTCAATAGCCACATTGAGTTGGGAAAGGGAAACAGGTTCCGTATACGAACAACCACTGACATAATGCGTCATCAGATTGCGATAGGCGTTTCCAGCAGGACAAAAATCCGGGGCGAGCACAATATCCAGCGCCTCGGAAAGCGAAGGGCAATTGTACAGCTTGAGCGCAAGTTCAGACCATCCCGCGTCAGAGGGCAATAGATTATTTTCCAGTCGAACTTTCATAGCCTTGTTACCGTGCCGGATGTATGAAGCCAGAAGCGCAACAGGCTCCCTCAGAAAAACATAGTACTGTGGTTCAACCCCCAGAATCCGGTGAACACCGTAAGGCATATGACCAGAAATCAATTTGCGACGAACAAGATTTTTTCGTTCACGCAACACTGTGCGCAAAACAACCTTGGGATCATGCGGATTTCCATTGATATTATCTTCCCTGAGTATCTCTGCTGTGATGTTCTGGCATTCATCCTCCGCATAATTGGAGATAATCAAGGTACCCATCCAATGATTATGGGTTCTGGGTATATTGATATAAATCGGCAGGGTTTTCATGGTGATGGCCTTTCAATGTTGTTTCGGGAATTCATTCAGCGGCGCAAATTTCCCGCCAGCGTCCCAAGGGCGACGCAGGGGGAAGGTCGGCATTCAGGGCGCATGTGATCTTGCCCAGTTCCTGCCACTGGTTCGACATGGCGCCGAGGTCGAAAAGAGCTTTTTCTTCACGATACTGGAGTTTTGAATTTTCCTGGCGCAATTCCTGATGTATTTCCTTCATTTGCGCCGCCGCCTCGGCAAGCAGCGATCCTTCCGCCTGTACCGCCGTGTGAAAAATGTCCTGTCCGACGGCATAGAGCGCCTGATCATAGGCCAGTGGCCGCACAAGGCGAGCACGAATCTCGTCGGGCACTTCGCGTCCGCCGCCGATGGGGGAAATGTTGGCAATGGCGGGCACGACATTTCGCCATTTCAGTTTTTTCGCCATCATCAGGATAGAAAGCTCGAATTCCTCGGTCATGCCGACAAAGGCACTGCTGCGCAGATTGTCGATGGCCGTGTTGAGTTGGGAAAGGGAAACCTGCTCTGTGTACCAGCAGCCGCTGACGTAATGCGTCATCAGATTGCGAAAGGCATTGCCGGTCGGGCAAAAATCCGGAGCCAGTACAAGATCCAGCACTTCGGAAATTGAAGGGCAGTTCAGCAGCTTGAGCGCAACTTCCGTCCCCGGATTTTCTGGCGAAATCATGCCGTGCTTCTGTCTTGCTTCCATTCCTCTGCGAAGATGATGAATGTATGACACCAACAAGGCCACAGGCTCGCGCAGAAAAACGCAATACTGCGGTTCAACCCCCAGAATCCGGTGAATCCCGTAAGGGATATGGCCAGAAAGCAGCTTGTGGCGAATGAGATTCTTCCGTTCACGCAGCACATGAAACAGCATGACCTTGGGATCGAGCGGATTGGATCGTAGCTGATCTTCCTTGCAGATGTTTCCTGAGATGTTGCAGTATTCTCCTTTGGCGTAGTTGCAACCGATCAGGGTATTGACCGAAGAACCGGCAGTTTTGGAAATATGCACGAAGATGGGCAGGATTTGCATGGTCAGGTTTCCAGAGGTATTTTGAAAATTCACGCGGCGGCACAAATTTTCTGCCAGCGTCCCAGAGGCGAAGCGGGCGCAAGACCAGCATTCAGAGCGAGGACGCGCTCGTGGATTTTTTGCCATTGGGTTGACATGGCGTTGATGTCAATCAGATTTCGCTCCTCCCGATACAGGAGATCAGAATTTTCCCGGCGCAATTGCTGGTAAATTTCCTTCAATTGTGCCGCCGCCTCGGCAAGCAGTGTTCCTTCCGCCTTTACCGCATCGTGAAAAATATCCTGTCCGACAGCGTAGAGCGCCTGGTCGTAGGCGAGTGGCCGGACGAGACGCGCCCGGATTTCGTCTGGAATTTCGCGTCCGAATGGTTGGCCTTTGGCGGAGTGAGGCGTCTGGTTGGCAAGGACAGGCACGACATTCCGCCATTTCAGTTTTTTCGCCATCATCAGGATGGAAAGCTCGAATTCCTCGGTAATCCCCACAAAGGCACTGGCGCGCAGATTGTCAATGGCAACATTGAGCTGGGTGAGGGAAACCTGCTCCGTAAACCAGCAACCGCTAACATAATGTGTCAATAAATTGCGAAAGGCATTTCCGGTTGGGCAAAAATCCGGAGCCAGCACCATATCCAACACCTCGGAGGGCGAAGCACAATTCAGCAATTTGAGCGCAAATTCGTAGCCCTCGGTTTCAGGGGGGAGCATATCGTACTTCAATCGCGTCTCTACCGCCCTGCGAACATTGCGAATGTGCGCAAGCAACAAAGCGACAGGCTCCCGCAAAAAAACGTAGTACTGTGGCGTAACCCCCAGAATCCGGTGAATGCCGTAAGGCATATGGCCGGAAATCAGCTTGTGGCGAACAAGATTTTTCCGTTCACGCAGCACATAATCCAGCACCGCCTTGGGATCAAATGGATTTACGCGCACGCCCTTTTCCCGGTAAAGACCACCTGTGATGTTGTGGGTTTCACCTGCCGCATAATTGCAGCCGATCAAGGTGGCTGTTGAAGAGCCGGAGGTTTTGGAAATATGCACGAAAATGGGCAGGGTTTGCATGTCAGCCTTTCTGGTGGGATTGAATCAGGGTTTCCAGACTGGCGGCGGCTTCATCCGGAGTCAGGCGGGTCGTATCCAGAACGCAATCAGGGGCGCGCGGCGCTTCATAAGGGGCGCTGATGCCCGTGAAATCGGGGATTTCTCCCGCGCGCGCTTTCGCGTAAAGATGTTTGGGGTCGCGGTTTTCGCAAACCGCCAGAGGCGCGGAAATCAGAATTTCCAGAAACCGGTTGGCGCCGATGATGGCGCGTGCCATATCGCGGTCTGCCTGCAGGGGAGAAATCAGGGAAACAATGATAAACAGGCCTGCATCATTCATCAGGCGGGCAATTTCCGCGACACGCCGGATGTTTTCCCGCCGGTCATCCGGCGAAAAGCCCAGATTTTGATTGATGCCGTGCCGCAGATTGTCACCGTCCAGCACGGCGCAAAGGCGTCCACGGGCGATAAGGTGGGCTTCAAGCATGAACGCCGTGGTGCTTTTGCCGGAAGCGGAAAGCCCTGTCATCCACAGGGTCAGCGCCCGTTGTCCCGTGAGCCGTTCCCGCGTTGCGCGGGAAATATGACCGCTATGGCGTGTAATTGAGTGAGGGAGGGATGTCATTTGCAAAAGTTCTGAACCAGGCGGGCTGTTCCGTAAAATGGCCTGACAGCATATCCGCCGGAGGGGAAGAAAGTCAATGCCATGCCTGTACGATTGGTTTCCCGCCACTTTCAATTGCTTCCCTTGACAGCGGGGGCGATTGAAAGTGGCGGGAAACCTCGTCATTGGCAGAAATTTTCGGCATCACAGGTGGGAACAATCTCCCCGCCGACTCCTTATACAGACCGGGGAGAATTCATGAACCGCTTCTCACACCGACACCTCTGCCGCGATGTGGGGATGCGGATCGTAACCTTCCAGGGTGAAATCCTCGAAGCGGAAGGCGAAAAGGTCGCGCACCTCCGGATTGAGGCGCATGTTCGGCAACGCGCGCGGACTGCGGGTGAGTTGCAGGCGTGCCTGATCCATGTGATTGGCGTAAAGGTGCGCGTCGCCAAAGGTGTGTACAAAATCACCGGGCGCGTAGCCGCAAACCTGCGCCAGCATGAGGGTCAGCAGGGCGTAGCTCGCAATGTTGAAGGGCACACCCAGAAAAATGTCGGCGCTGCGCTGGTAAAGCTGGCAGGAAAGCCTGCCGCCACCTACATAGAACTGGGTGAGACAATGACAGGGCGGCAGCGCCATGCGGTCGACATCCGCCGGATTCCAGGCCGTGACCAGGTGACGACGGGAATCCGGTTTGTTCCTGAGCTGCTCCACCAGCGCCGCGATCTGGTCGATTTCCTGCCCCTCGCGCCCCGGCCAGTGCCGCCACTGATAGCCATAAACCGGCCCCAGATCCCCGTTGGCATCCGCCCATTCGTCCCAGATGCGCACGCCATGTGCTTTCAGATACGCGATATTGGTCTCACCGCGCAAAAACCACAGGAGTTCATGGAGGATGGATTTCAGATGCAGCTTCTTGGTGGTTAGAAGCGGAAACCCCTGCGCGAGATCGAACCGCATCTGCCAGCCAAACACGGAACGCGTGCCCGTGCCGGTGCGGTCGGATTTGTCTTCACCGTGTTCCAGCACATGGCGCATCAGGTCGAGATAGGCTTGCATGGAAGGGAAAATCCAGAAAAAAGAAGGTGGAATTGTACGGCAGCTTGCGCGCGAGACAACCAGCCTGCAAGCCTTGCCTGATGTTTCCAGCACACCCTCCACGTTCCATCCATTCTCCACCCACGTCACAAGCGCACCGTGTCGCGGCGTGCGCCTCGCCTGTGATGAGGAAGCAGGGAACAGCGCCAGAAAAACCAGAGATGATGAACAGGCTCTAAAAAAACACGTATTTGTAACATTTGTTTTCTCCGCCGGACACGAGCTTACATACAATCATGAATGTATATATACTCCCGCACTTTCCGCTTTCACCTCTTGCCCTCCGCGCCTGATTTTTCCACGCGCCTTCCTGATTTCTCTTCCCCTTTCGGAGAATTTCGCCATGTTCCCGCATAACAAGAAAACTTTTTCCCCTTTGCCAGGCTCCGCACGGCGGTTTGCGCCGTTGCCGCTGGTGCTGATGACCGCCAGTGCGCTGATGCTTTCCGCCTGCGGCCAGCAGGAGGCCGCGCCAACCATGCCGCCGCTGCCGGTGACGGTGCTCAGCCTGCAAGCGCAAAATGTGCCTTTGACCCTGGAAGTCACCGCGCAAACCGAAGGCGCCAAGGAAGCCGAGGTACGGGCACGGGTTGGCGGCATTCTGGAGCAACAGTTCTATCGGGAAGGCGAGCCGGTCAAGGCCGGACAGCGGCTCTTCCAGATCGACCCGGAACCCTATCAGATCACGCTGTCCGAGACGAAGGCGCGCGCCGAGCAGACCACGCGCGACCTGGAGCGCATGAAAAAGCTGATCACGGTCAACGGCGTCAGCCGCAAGGAATATGACGATGCCGTGAGCAATCACGATCTGGCACAGGCCGCGCTCAGGCAGGCGCAATTGAACCTCTCCTGGACGACGGTCACCGCGCCGGTTTCCGGCGTTTCGGGACGCGCCGTCAAATCCGTAGGCAACCTGATTACCGTCGGCAGCGACAGCCTTTTGACCGCCATTTACCAGAACAATCCTATGTGGGTGCGTTTTTCCCTTTCCGAGAGCGAGATCGCCAAACTGCCCGGCGGACGCCTCACGCCCAAAACCATCACCGGCGTGGAACTGATCCTGCCGGACGGCTCCGTGTATCCGCAGAAGGGCAAGCTGAATTTCCTCGCGTCTTCCATCGACACCGTGCTGGGTACCCGGCAGTTGCGGGCGGAATTTCCCAACATCGAGGACGCGCTTCTGCCCGGCCAGTTCGTGCGGGTACGCCTTTCGGCGGGCGAGCGCCAGAATATCTATCTCGTCCCGCAGACCGCCGTTCTCCAGAGTGTGCAGGGCGACATGCTGATGTTGGCCGACAAGGACGACAAGGTTGCGCCGCGTCCGGTGCAACTGGGCGAGTGGTTCGGCAAGGACTGGATCATCCTCTCCGGCCTGAATCCTGGTGATCGGGTAATCGTGGACAACATCCTGAAACTCCGGCCTGGCGCGCCGGTTGCGCCGCATGCGCCGCAAGCCGCGCCGTCCGCGCAGGCTGGACGGTAAGGGGCGCGTCATGGCGAAAAAATCCTACTTTTTCATTGACCGCCCTGTTTTTTCCTCGGTCATTTCCATCGTTATCATCATTGCCGGGCTGGTGGCGGCGAATGTGTTGCCGGTGGCGATGTATCCGCAGATTGCGCCGCCGACCATCGTCGTCGTCGCCAATTATCCGGGCGCTTCCGCCGAAACCCTGGCGCGCACCGTGGCCGCGCCGATCGAGGAACAGTTGAACGGCATCGACGATCTGACCTATTTCAATTCCTCGGCGACGGCGGACGGGCAGGTGACGATCACCGTCACCTTTCGCGTTGGTTCGGACGCGAACATGGCGCTCATCAACGTCAACAACCGCGTGAGCATCGCCGAGCCGCGCCTGCCGGAAGAGGTGCGCCGCAACGGCGTGGTGGTCTACAAACGTTCCACCGACATCCTGAAGGTTTTCGCGGTGTATTCCGCCCAGCACAGCCGCCTGTTCCTCTCCAATTACGTCAGCATCAACATGGTGGATGAGCTGAAGCGTCTGCCGGGCGTGGGCGACGCCATCGTCTTCGGGGCGCTGGATTACTCGATGCGCATCTGGCTGAAACCTGACCGCATGGCGCAACTGGGCGTCACCACGACGGAAATCGCCGCCGCCATCCGCGAGCAGAACAGCCAGAACGCGGCGGGCAAGATCGGCCAGGAACCCGCGTCGAACGACCAGATGCTGATCTACACGGTAAACGCCAAGGGACGGCTCCTGACGCCGGAGGAATTCGGCGACATCATCATCCGCGCCGGAGGCCCCGACGGCATTCTGCGTCTGAAGGATGTCGCCCGCGTCGAAATGGGCGCCAACAACTACAACCAGCGCAGCTTCATCGACGGCAAGGATTCGGTCGGCCTGGGCATCTTCCTGCAAACCGGCGCCAACGCGCTGGAAGTCTCGCAACGGGTCGACGCCAAAATGGCGGAAATGCAGCAGCATTTCCCGGAAGGCGTGGAGTACATCTCGCCTTTCGACACCACTCGCTTCATTTCCGCTTCCATCGGCGAGGTGAAATGGACTCTGTTCGAGGCAGCCCTGCTCGTCATCGCCGTGGTGTACATCTTCTTGCAAAGCTGGCGGGCGACGCTGATTCCGATGATCGCCGTACCGGTGTCGCTGATTGGCACCTTCGCCGGACTGTGGCTTTTCGGCTTTTCCATCAACACCCTGACGCTTTTTGCCATGGTGCTGGCCATCGGCATCGTGGTCGATGACGCCATCGTGGTGCTGGAAAACGTCGAGCGCCTGATGTGGGAAGAAAAGATGCCGCCGCACGCCGCCGC
>JAISWQ010000122.1 GCA_031271025.1 Zoogloeaceae bacterium
TAATCGCGCGTTTTCCCCTGAGCACGAAGGAAATCCCTCATGAAACGCACCTATCAGCCCTCCGTCGTGCGCCGCAAGCGTACCCACGGTTTTCTTGTCCGTATGCGCACCAAAGGCGGACGCAAAGTGATCGCCGCGCGGCGTGCCAAGGGACGGCATCGTCTCGGCGTCTGATTGCGCATGACCGCTTTTGCCGGAGCCGCCGCCCTCCCGGACGCGACCGCCGCGCGACAGGAAGTGGCCTTTCCCCGTCGTTACCGGCTGACTCAAACGGATGAATATTCATCCGTTTTTGGTTTTCGGCGGGCGCTGCGCGGAAATTTTTTTCTCCTGCACTATGGTGAGGCGCGTCCAGGCAGTGCCCGGCTGGGGCTGGTCATTGGCAAGAAATGCCTGAAACGCGCGGTTGGGCGTAACGCCGTGAAGCGCGTGCTGCGCGAGGCGTTTCGCCTGCTGCGTGCCAGCCTGCCGGAGCGCGATCTGATCTTTCGCCTGTCGATCCGGCTGGAAAAGCCCGGTCGCCGGTTGCGGCAGGAAATCGCGGCAGAAGCCCATGCGCTGCTCGAACGCCTGGCACGCCGTCTGGCGCGGGAAAATGCTTCCGGCAGGGAAGTGACATGAAAGCCCTTTTTCTTTGCTGCGTGCGGTTTTACCGCTATGCCATCAGTCCTTTGCTGGGGCGGAATTGTCGTTTTTATCCCAGTTGTTCCGAATACGCTCAGGAAGCCGTGCAAAAATATGGACTTTTGCGCGGCGGCTGGCTTGCCCTGAAACGGCTTGGCCGTTGCCATCCCTGGCATCCGGGGGGCATGGACCCCGTGCCCTGAAACCGCAGCCCCTGTTTTTGACAAGGTGATTATGGATACCCGCCGTCTCGCTCTTCTTCTGGTGTGCGCGCTTTCCCTTTATATGTTGTGGGAAAACTGGCAACGTTATCAGCATCCGCAAGCTCCCGTTGCCACTCTGCCCGCAGCGGGAACGTCCGTGCCTCGCCTGCCAACGCCCACGAGTGCGCTTTCTTCCGGCGTGCCGCAGCCTACCGTGCCGCTTGCGCCCGCGCATCTGCCTGCTGTCGCGCCTGTCGCACCTGCCGGTGAAACGCTGAACATCACCACGCCGCTCTATACGGCGCAGATTTCCACCCAGGGCGGCAATCTGGTCGACATGGAGCTTGCGCATTACACGGCTTTTTCCGACAAGCGCCAGAAGTTCCATCTCTTTGACGCGCAGCATCGCTACGCGGCGCAAACGGGTTTGGGCAAAACGCAAGGCACGCTGGATCTGCCCACGCACAAAACCCTGCTCACGCCGCTGCCCGGCGCGCGCGCGGTTGCGGCGGGCGACGCGCCCTTGCAGGTACGCTTGGCCGCGCCGGAGGCAGACGGCGTCAAGGCGACCAAGGTCTATACCTTTTACCCGGATTCCTACCGCATCGACATTGCCTGGGAACTGGAAAATCACGGCGCGCAAACGCTGCTGCCCAATGATTATTTCGCCTATTTCCAGTTGCAGCGTGATGGTATTGCGCCCGAAGGCGATTCTTTCATGCTTTCCAGTTTCTACGGCGCGGCGGTCTATACCGACGCGGAAAAGTACCAGAAAGCGCCCTACAAGGAGATTGGCGACGGTTCCGCCAAGTATGCCCGCAATGCCACGGACGGCTGGCTCGCCATGGTGCAGCATTATTTTGTCGCGGCCTGGGCGTTGCCGGATACGGACAGGACGCCGCGCGAATTCAAGCTCTACACGCCGGAACCCGGCCTTTACGCCGCCGCATTGATTCTGCCCTTCCCCAAACTCGCGCCGGGGGAAAAGGCGACGATTTCCGCGCCGCTCTACGCGGGGCCTCAGGATCAGGCGGCGCTGAAACAGGTTGCCACGGGGCTGGATCTGGTCGTGGATTACGGCTGGCTGCACCTCATCGCCGCGCCGCTCTTCTGGCTGCTTTCCGCCATTCATGGACTGATTGGCAACTGGGGCTGGGCGATTGTGATCCTGACGGTACTGATCAAGCTCGCGCTCTTCCCGCTTTCCGCCGCTTCCTACAAATCAATGGCGAAAATGCGCCAGCTCACCCCGCGCCTGCAACGCCTGAAGGAACTCTATGGCGACGACAAGATGCGGATGAATCAGGAAATGATGAAGCTCTACCAGACGGAAAAAATCAATCCGCTGGGAGGATGCTTGCCGATTCTGATGCAGGTTCCGGTCTTCATCGCGCTCTACTGGGTACTTTTGGGCGCGGTGGAAATGCGGGACGCGCCGTGGATTTTCTGGATCAGCGATCTTTCCGCCGCCGACCCGTATTACGTGCTGCCCGTCATCATGATGGCGTCGATGGTCCTGCAAACGAAGCTCAATCCCACGCCACCCGATCCGATTCAGGCCAAAGTGATGATGTGGATGCCATTTGTTTTCGGCGTGATGTTCTTCTTTTTCCCGTCCGGGCTGGTGCTCTACTGGGTGGTGAATAACGTTCTCTCCATCGCCCAGCAATGGCAGATTACCCGCATGATCGAATCCGGCGGCGACAAGCCGCAAAAAGCGGCGAACGACCCGAAGGTGTAAGCCGTAGCCCCAGGGGGGGCATCGCGCGCTGGTTGAATCCTGAAAGGAGCGCCCATGTCACCGGATGACATCATCGCCGCCATTGCCACAGCGCCCGGACGTGGTGGCGTGGGCATCGTGCGGATTTCGGGCGCGAACCTGGCCGGTTTCGCGGAGGCGCTGGCGGGCAAAATACCCGTGCCGCGTCAGGCCACCTTCGCCCGTTTCCACGATGCAGCAGGCGCGCTGCTCGACGAAGGGCTGCTGCTCTATTTTTCCGCGCCCGCCTCTTTTACCGGCGAGGACGTGCTGGAAGTGCATGGACATGGCGGCCAGGTGGTGCTGAATCTCTTGCTGGCGCGCTGTCTGGAACTGGGCGCGCGGCTGGCGGAGCCGGGGGAATTCAGCCGTCGCGCGTTTTTGAACGGCAAGCTGGATCTGGCGCAGGCCGAAGCCGTGGCTGATTTGATCGACGCCGCCACCGCCGCCCGCGCCGCCTGCCGTTCGCTTTCTGGCGAATTTTCCCGCAAGGTTTCCGCGCTGGTGGCTGAACTCACCGACCTGCGGATGCTCACGGAAGCCACCCTGGATTTTCCCGAAGAAGAAATCGACTTTCTCAAGGCTGCCGACGCATTCGGGCGGCTGCAGCGGCTGGAGGCCGCGCTGGCCGAGGCGCGGCGACAGGCGGGGCGTGGAAAGCTCCTGCAAGCCGGATTGTCCGTGGTGCTGATCGGTCAGCCGAATGTGGGCAAATCCTCGCTCCTCAACCGTCTGGCCGGGGATGAACTGGCGATTGTCACGCCGATTGCGGGAACCACCCGCGACGCGATAAAGTCGTGCATCCAGATTGCCGGGATTCCGCTGCACATCATCGACACGGCGGGTCTGCGCGAAACCGGGGATGCCGTGGAACAGGTTGGCATTGCCCGGACCTGGAAAGCGGTGGAAACGGCAGATCTCGCGCTGCTCGTCGTGGATGCGCGGGAGGGGTTGACGCTCGCCGATCACGCGATTCTCAAAAAACTCCCGCCTGCCTTGCCCTGCCTGATGCTGCGCAACAAGGCGGATTTGCTCACCGCCCCCGCGCCGGAAGAGACGGGCGCCATCACCCTTTCCGCCAAAACCGGGCAGGGATTGGAGGCGCTGGAAGCGGCGCTGCTTTCCGTGGCGGGCTGTCAGGGCGAGGTGGAAGATGTGTTTATCGCGCGCGCCCGCCATCTGGAAGCACTGGAAGCTGCCGCTGCTTATGTTTTACACGCGCGCGTGGAAATTGAAACGCCGCTTCCCGCGCTGGAACTTTTCGCCGAAAATCTGCGTCTGGCACAACATGCGCTGGCGGCCATTACCGGAGAATTTACCTCCGACGATTTGCTGGGCGAGATTTTTTCCCGCTTCTGCATTGGCAAATAACCCCAAAAACCCAAAGGAATTCCCATGACCCAGGATGAACAAAAACAGGCGGTTGCCCAGGCGGCGGCGGATTATGTGGCACGCCATCTGCCCGTGGGCGGACTGCTTGGCGTCGGGACGGGCAGCACGGCCAATCTTTTTATCGCGGCACTGGCGCCGCTCAAGGCGCGTATCGGCGGAGCGGTGGCGAGTTCGGAAGCCACCCGCGCGCGTCTGGAAGCCCTGGGCATTCCGCTGGTCGACCTGAACGCAATCGAGCGCCTCGCCCTCTATGTCGACGGCGCGGACGAAATCACGCCGCAGCTTGCCATGACCAAAGGCGGCGGCGGAGCGTTGACCCGTGAAAAAATCGTGGCGCAGGCGGCGGATACCTTCGTCTGCATCGCCGACGCCAGCAAGGCCGTGCCCATGCTGGGGAAGTTTCCCCTGCCGGTGGAAGTGATTCCGATGGCGGCAGGGCAGGTGGCGCGGCAACTCGCCCTGCTTGGCGGCAAGCCCAAACCACGCACGGATTTCACGACCGATAACGGCAACGTGATTCTGGATGTGTGCGGCTTGGTGATCGAAAACCCGCAAATGCTGGAAACCCGCATCAACCAGATTCCCGGCGTCGTCACCAACGGCCTCTTTGCCCTGCGAGGCGCGGATGTGCTGCTGCTGGGTTCGGAAACGGGCGTCAGGACGGTTGCCCGTGCGCCGTGAGTGCCGTGCTGCGTCAGGCGCATTTTTGCTTCGTCGCTTCGCGCCTCGCAATGACGAGGTTGGAGGTGAAGCGCAGGGTTTCCTCCTGCTTCCAAATTGACCCCACTCGCATTCAAAGACCGGGCACTTCCCGCCTTGTTGGTATAATCCGACGGTTTTTCAGAGGGGGATTCGGTGCCGTTTGGCTTTTACATCATCATGGCCGCGCAATTTTTTTCCGCGC
>JAISWQ010000042.1 GCA_031271025.1 Zoogloeaceae bacterium
GATCGCGCCGAGTGGGAAGTCCACGCGCTCTTCTTCGTCTGGGGCTGGCTCGCCCTCTACACCCTGCTGCGCCCGGCAAAACGCGCCTGGGTGGAACTCTTCGCCTGCGCCGCCGCCGCTTTCGCCTTGCTGCCCGCGCTGAATGCCCTTACCACCGACAAGCATCTGGCGGCCACCATCGCGCACGGCGACTGGGCGCTGGCGGCGGTGGATCTGACCTTCCTGGCGTTTGCGGCGGGGTTTGGCTGCATCGCCTGGCGAGCAGGTATCAGGAATCAGGGATCAGATGAAACCATCGCAAATCAACCGTCATTGCGAGGAGCGTAGTGGCGTGGCAATCCATGAAGCGCTTCCGTTTCCCGAAACGCCGGGGCAACTCCCAAGGCCGACTGGAAAAACCATGGGCCTTCGGCCCTCGCTTTTGACGAAGGAGGGTGCGGCATGAGGAGGTTTCTTTTCGTTCGCGGCTGGGCGCTATTCGTTGCCCGTCCCCCGCTCTTCGAGCGTGTAGGGCGTCATGACGAAATCGAATTCTTCGGGACGGAAGTCTTTGCTGTTGCGCGTCACCAGCCGCAAGCGATGGCGGATGGCGAACGCCGCCTGGATGGCATCGGGCAGTTTCAGGCGGGTATCGCGCCGCTGCCGGGCGGCTTCGTCGGCCACGGCCCGATCCAGCGGCAGAAACCGGAATTGGTCAAGCAGGGCAATGGCGGCGGGCAGATCGGCATCGTCGAACCCAGCCAGCACTTCGGCGCGTGTGATGGCGGAAATGGCGCACCGGCCAAACTGGCGCGACAGGAAATCGGTCGCGGCATCGATCCTGTTGAAATGGTCGATCAAGATAACCGAATCGAGCAGGAAACCGTCATTCACCGTCGCGCGCCCATTCGTCGCGCTGCCGCCTCTGCCAGCGCAAGCCGTCGCCATGACGCCACAGGCCGCGCGTGCGCGTCAGCCGCGCCAGAAATTCGCGCGCGTCCGGGCTGGCTTCGCTGGCGTTTGCCGCGCGGCTCAATGCCTGTTCCAGCAATTCCCGGAAGCGTTCGGGGTCGAGCAAGCCTTTTTCTCTGGCCCGCTCGGCAACGTCATCCGGCAGTTCAAGGGTGATGGTGGTCATGATGAAGTTTTGCGTTTCGTGGAATGCGATGCGGGGAAGTTTACCAGTTCAAGCCCGCTTTTCCATGGCATGAATATAAAACGAAAGGAAATCAGGATATGTCGAAATTGAATCTCTCTCCATTCGCCCGCTATCGCCTCTCCGTCACCTCGCGGGTGCTGGCGGCGGTGATCGGCGGCTACGCGCTCACTTCGGCGCTCACCGTGCTTTTGGCGCTCATCTCGCCCATTGACCCGCCCAAAATGGCGGCACAGTTGGTGAGTTTTCCGCTGTATCTGTGTCTGTTGCTGTGGATTTTCCACGCCAAGAGCGTTGCCCGCACCTGGGGCTGGCTGGTTCTGTGGACGCTGGTGGCCGTGGCGCTCTGCTGGTGGAAGCTGAAAGGAGGCGCGTCATGATGCCGCTGGTTTCGGTCGGTTGGGATGTGCTGGCGCTTGCTTTGTGTCTGGCCGGATTCTTCTTTCTGATCTTCGCCAACGAGCGCGAGGGACGGCGGCTTTTGCACCGTCCGGCGAGCAGACGGGAACGGCGGCTTTGTGCGGCGGCGGGGAGTGTTTTGCTTTTTCTCGCGCTGTGGGTCTGCATCCAGGAATGGCGCGGCAGTTTCGGTTCCGTCGTGTGGTTCGGCTGGCTCACCGTGGCGGCGCTGGCGTTGATTTTCGGGTTGGCAGGGTCAGGAGACGGGAGACAGAGGACAGGAAAGGCAAGCGGCGCTTCGCGCCGTGGGGAAGGCGTGGATTGCCACGGGGCTGCGGCCCGTGGCAATCCAGAAGGCGGTTCCGCCCGCTTCGCCGTTTCAGGCAAAACCGCCGCTGCATCCCGCCTGAAGCGCGGCCTGCTTTGGGGCGCGTTCGTTCTCCTGCCCTGCCTCTTCCTCCTTTCCGCCTGGCGTGTCGACCCTTGGGCGGTGTTGCGCGAGGAGGTGGTGCAGGGCAAAGCCGGGCCGTGGGCCTTTACGCTCGCGGAAGTGGAACCCGCCGCGCCCACGGTGGGTGGGGCGGGCGTGGCGATGAAGGCATTTGAATTGCGCTTTGCCGACGACGCGCTGCCGGAAATCCGCGCCGCCTATCTGCGGGCGCGCAAGCCCCGCTCGTTGAAGGCGGCAGGGATGGCCTTCGAGGGGAATTTTTTACGCACGGCAAAAATCATCATTCCGCCCGCGTTCCTGGCGGAAGAAGGTATCTGGCTCACCGTGGAAGGCCGAAACGGCGAAGTGCACCACGCCGCCGTGGACGTGGCTCGCCTCTCGCCCGCGCTCGCCCGCTTTCTCGCCGGTGAGGAACCCGCGCAGAAAAGCCGCGAAGGTTGGGAGTCGACGCTACGCTGCTGGCACGAGGCGGAAGAGGTGGTTTGTCAGGGTGCCGACTTCGGAAGCGGCGAAACCCGCTTCATGGACGGCACGGCCATCGAGGTGAGCGGCGATGGCGACAATGGCAACGGCGGCGAAATCCTCCTTTCCGCGCGGCTCAATCGCAAGGGCGAAATCCGCTTCCCGCGTCCCGAAGGGGCGTTTCACGTGCTGATGGAAGAAGGGCCGGGG
>JAISWQ010000120.1 GCA_031271025.1 Zoogloeaceae bacterium
CAATGGGGTATGACACGCAAAAAGAAATGACCGGGCACGGCTTCCGGGCAATCGGTTATACCCACTTGCGGCAAACGTTGCGTTATCCCGCCGACATTGTGAACTTCCAGTTATCGCACCGACCCAAGGGCGAAGACGAAAGCTACGCGGGCAGGCCATATGCCCGTATGACATTCCGCGATGAACGTATAAAGATGATGACGGCATGGGCTGACTATCTGGACAAGCTCAAGTCTGGGGCGGATGTGGTGCCCCTGCGGGCTTGAGTTAAAATCGTTTTGTCGCGCCTATCTCGACGGAGAGAAAACCGGGAAACCCTTTCCCCCGGCTGGCGCGGCTCCTGAAACGGAAGGGGAAGCGTGAAAGGGCGCGAAATGGAAAAGGAAGAATGGGATTACTGTCTGGCGTTTGATGATGTCTATCCCGTCATTGCGACGGCGCTATCTCTTGGAGTATCGCCGGAAAAATTCGACATTAAGCAAGGCGATAATTTTAAGAGATTCGTGCTGATTTGCTCATGGTTTGATATTCGCTGGTGGTGGAAACCGCAAAGAGGCCGCCCGCCGTGCCTTGTGCTGAACGGGAAGGGGAATACAGAAGTCAATCTCAAGGCGCTTGCCGCGAAGATGCGGGAAAAGAACATCGCAATGCCAGAAGAATTAGCGGCATTGGCGACGCCAGAAGAGACCGCGCCCGTGACGCAAGCGCCAGAACAAAAATTCAGGGCACAGGAACGTCGGATTTTGGAAATCATTCGAGAGATGGGGCATGACCCAAAGAGCCTGCCGAAAAGCAAGCAGGGCAAGAGAGGCGTAAAAGCAGATGTTTGGTCATCGGCGCAGAAGGAAACCCACCTTTTCACGTCTAGAAAGACATTCGATAGTGCTTGGGAAAGGTTGAGAGACGGCGACGAAATTTCAGACGCAGACGATCAAGGATAAACGGGAAAACTGAAACCAGCGCCAATCAAGGCTTACACGCTCCCCCCTCGGCTGAAACCAGCGCCAATCAAGGCTTATAAAATAAGACCCGCGCCAATCAAGGCTTCCACGCTCCCCCCTTAAAAAAAGGGATACAGGGATACTTGCAGGGGAGATACCTGCATGGGCTAAAACGTCCTCCATACGGCTTGAACGAATCGAGCCGAATTTTATGGAGACAGCATCATGCAGAACGTACTGCCCGAAACGGGCTTTGTCAGAGCGGCGCAGCTTTTGGGGAATCCGAAGGCGAACCCGCCGATTCCCCCAATCCTGCCGATCAAAAAGACAACGCTTTGGAAATGGGTTGCTGACGGCAAACTTCCCAAGCCAATCCGGCTATCAAAGGGTGTGACCGTCTGGAGAGCTTCCGACATCCGCGATTTTTTGGCGAACGCCAAGCCCGACGATGACGACTTGGATCAGGCTTTGCGCGATCTGGACGCCGATCAGGCTTTGCGCGATCTGGACGCCGATTTGGCCGGTCGACGGAAGGGGCGGCGATGATTGAAGACAAAATAAAAGCCGCCCAGACTGGAGATCAGGCGGCCTCACGAAACCAGAAGCACGGCAAGTCTACCACGAAAGACCCGCTTGTAGAGTGGTTTGCTCTGGGGGCTAATGTCATGCGCCAGAAGTCGAGAGTGCGTAAGTGGAGGGCGAATCATGGGCGTTGACATTATCCTCTCGCGCCTGGACAAGGTGCGTCGCACGGGCCGCGATTCTTGGATGGCTTGCTGTCCTGCGCATGATGACCGATCTCCTTCGCTGTCGATTCGGGAAACCGACGGAAAAATCCTGCTGCATTGTTTCACGGGTTGTGATGTTGGCGAGATTCTGGCGGCGCTGGATTTGGACGTTTCCGCCTTGTTCCCTGAAAGGCCGCACGGCTGCACTCCCGAAGGTCAAAGCCAAAAGCCAGAGAGACGCCCATTTCCAGCGGCGGACGTGCTGCGTTGTGTCGCATTTGAGGCGCTTGTAGTGTTGGCGTCTGCAAAGGCGATGCAGTCGGGCGAACTCAATGAAGGCGAATATGAACGCCTGGCGCTGGCAGTGGCACGAATTCAGGCCGCCCTTGACGCTGCGGGGGTGTCGCTATGATTCCATCTGTGATGCCCGGCATTGAGCGCGGGCAGGTTTGTGTTGACAGTCTCATCAAGGCGCGCGCCAGCGTACCGAAAACCTTGGATGCTGGCGCGGCGCTTGAGGATCGGGCGTTTGCCATGATGAACGGGAATCAAGCAGCCAAAAAAGGAAGCGTCTGGCCTGAACCGCAAACCATGACCGCCAAGGTAGCGCCAGAGCCTTACCCGCTGGACGCCCTGCCTGACACCATACGCGCCGCCGTGGAAGAAGCGACGGGTTTTGTCAAGGCACCTGTCCCCCTGGTTGCGTCAAGTGCGCTGGCGGCGCTTTCTGTGGCCTGTCAGGGGTATATCGACGTGAGGCGGGCGGAAAACCTGCAAGGCCCCACGGGGCTATTCCTGCTGACGATTGCCGATTCAGGCGAGCGCAAAAGTACCTGCGACGGCATTTTCACCAAGGCGATCTGCAAATGGCAGGACGAACAGGCGGCAATCATGAAGCCGGAAATCAAGGCGCATGAGGCACAGATTGCCGCGTGGGAAGCAGAGCGTGATGGCTTGCTGTCCGCGATCAAGGGCGCGGCCAAGGATAACTCGAAGGTAGGGCTGATTCACGCCCTGCGCCAAAAGCTGGAGTGCTTGCAGCAGGACAAGCCGGAACCTCCGCGCGTTCCAAGGGCATTGCTTGGCGACGAAACCCCGGAAAATCTGGCGTGGACGCTGGCGAAAAAATGGCCTTCCGCCGGGATAGTCTCCAGTGAGGCCGGGCTTGTCCTTGGATCGCACGGGATGAACAAGGATTCGATCATGCGCAACCTTGGCTTGTTGAACGTCCTGTGGGATGGCGGATCGCTTTCCATCGGGCGGCGCACGTCGGAATCCTTCGAGATGCGCGGGGCGCGGCTGACCGTGGCCTTGCAGATTCAGGAACCGGCCTTGCGTGAGTTCCTTACCCGATCCGGGGCGCTGGCGCGTGGTGTGGGATTCCTTGCCCGCTTCCTTGTCGCGTGGCCTGAATCCACACAGGGAACACGCTTCTTTACCGAGCCATCGGAAAAATGCCCGCGTCTTGCCGCATTCCAACGGAGAATTTCCGAAATCCTGAACGCCCCGCCAACGATGGACGAAAACGGGCTGATCCTGAACGTGCTGGAGATGACGCCAGAAGCAAAGGCCGCATGGATTGCGTTTCATGATGGCGTGGAACGCGAACTAAAGAGCGGCGGCGATCTCTATGATGTGCGCGACGTGGCGAGCAAGGCCGCCGATAACGCGGCACGTCTGGCGGCGCTGTTCCAGATGTTCGAGTATGGCACGTCTCCCGTCAGTCTGGACTGCATGAAAAGGGCAAGCCGTATCGCGGCATGGCACCTGTCGGAAGCGCGGCGCTTCTTTGGCGAGCTTCACCTCCCGATGGAGCTTGCGGACGCGGCAAGACTGGACACATGGCTGATCGGACACTGCCAAGGCGGCAGGACGTGCTTTGTCGGTCATCGCCATGTTCGTCAGTACGGGCCGCTGCGCGACAAGGCAAGACTCGATGCGGCCATTGCGGAATTGTCGGGGCTTGACCGTCTGCGCCTGGAAAAAGACGGGAAACGCCTGACGGTTCACCTTAACCCGGCGCTGATGGCGGTGACACCATGAGCCTTGCCGATCTGATCCGTGGAAATGAATTTGGGGACGTTGCTACTGCTACACTTGCTACAGTTGCTACGTTTCCCCCCATTTCCCCGCCAAGTGTAGCAAGTGTAGCAAGTGTAGCAGTAGCAAACCCTGAAAATCAAAAAAAGCAGGACGTGGAAATTCCTGACGAAAGCGAACCGGCCAAGCACGAATGCCGCACCTGCGAGCACTTGAAAAAACCGGGGCTTTCAGATGGTCATTGTTCCGGGCGCGACGATCTGCCAAGAGCCTACGGCAAAACACATCCCTTGCGCGAGTGCCCGGCAGACGGCGGCGCGTCCTGCGCGGCATGGCGACTGTCGCGCTTTTATCATTGAGGAGAAGAAGATGACATTAACGCCTTCACAAGAAATTTTCGCGCAGCAAGTCGCCCTTGGCAGGACAAAGGCCAGTGCCTACCGGATTGCCTATCCGAAGTCGAGGACGTGGAAGAAATCATCTGTCCATGCCGATGCTTCCCGCTTGGCGGCAAAACGTGAAATCGTGGAGCGCATCCAGAAACTTCAGGCAGAACTTTGGCAGCAGCAGATGCGCTTGACCCTCCGGCGATAGCGAAGGCGAATACTGCGCATTGACTGCTGTTTTGCCGTGCTTCCCCCAAGGATTGGCTTCCAGGTAGTCAAACTGGTAGTCAAACTGGCGGTCAAGCTGGTAGCCAAACTGGTAGCCAAAAATCGGTGTGTGGTATCCAAAAATCGGTGTGCGGCGAATTGGTGTGCGGCAAATTTTTTTTTGAAAAATTGGTGCGCGGTCTGAAAAATTTGGTGCGCAGATGTAACAATTTTGCCGAAAGCGCCTGTTCATGCGGGTTTGAATTGGTGTGCGGTTCACTCTGTTGTCATGAGGTTTGTGGTCAAGTCGGTGGTCAAGCTGGAGCAGCAAACATCGGCGATTCTTGGTAAAATTGGCGCTCGTTCAGTTCATGTGCAAAAAGGCAGCAAGCCGCCCGTGGGGACGTTTTTGGGGATATTTCAAAAAACCGGAAAATATAAACCCGCATGAATAAAGGGTTTGCGTCTATGTTCGAGTCCTCTCCTGCACCAATATTACCACACGGTTTTTATCTTGAAATGAAAAATAGATAAAAATCAGTCACTTGAGAAACGGCGCTTCAGCGCCGTTTTGCGCAATCAAGCCTTCGTCACGAAATTGTCGATTACCATTGCTGGGGGCAAACATGGCACACGAGGTTCCCCCATCCGAGAGAAATTCCTGAATCCTCTGGCGATCAGCCGCCAGTTCAGCTCGCCAGGGAAATTAGCGTGCCGTACGGCGCATCGGGGAAATTATTGCGGGAAGTTTGTTTTGAGCGACTTCGCATGAATGCCTATCGCTCATTTCTTGCTGAGAATTCTCCACAGAAAAAATTTCCTTCAAGCAAAAAACACGCCAGAAATCGGAAAAGATAGTGCAATCGCTCTGGTTAATTGCCCCTTTGGGCTGCCAGACTTGTAGCAAAACCTGTAGAATTTGCGCCTTTAGCCAGCGTGTCGCTGTTGGCGTCTTTGTGTGCCGTGCGGGGCGGCATGAATCCGACATCATGAAAATCATTGCCATCACCAACCAGAAAGGCGGCGTGGGCAAGACCACGACGGCGGTCAATCTTGCCGCGAGCCTGGCACAACTCAAGCGTCATGTTCTCCTGATCGACCTCGATCCACAAGGTAATGCCACCACCGGCGCGGGCATTTTCAAACACGAGGCGCTGCCCACCGTCTATCAGATACTCTTGGGCAATGCGCGCCTTTCCGAGGCTGTGCTTGCCACCGCGTTTGGTTTTGACCTTTTGCCTGCCAACCGCGAACTGGCCGGGGCAGAAGTGGAAGTGGTGGAGCTTTCCCGGCGCGAATTCCGTCTGGCGGAGGCGCTGAAAGGAGCGGCTTATGATTTTGTCCTCATCGATTGCCCGCCCGCGCTCAACATGCTGACCCTGAACGGCCTTGTCGCCGCCGATTGCGCGCTGATTCCCATGCAGTGTGAGTATTACGCGCTGGAAGGACTTTCCGATCTGGTGGAAACCCTGAAAAAAGTGCGGGCACGTCTGAATCCCCGGCTGGAAATCGAAGGGTTGCTGCGCACCATGTACAATCCGCAGAGCACACTCACCCAGCAGGTTTCCGGCGAGCTGGAGCGGCATTTTGGCAAGAAGGTTTATCAAACCCTGATTCCGCGCAATGTGCGTCTGGCGGAAGCGCCTTCCTACGGCAAGCCCGCGCTTTTTTTTGATCGCGCTTCCAGAGGCGCGCAAGCCTATCTGGCGCTGGCGGAAGAAATGCTGGCGCGTCTGGCCTGAAGGTAACCGCATTACGGAGTCCCGTTTCACGATGAATGCCCGCAGCAAAAACAAAGGTTTGGGGCGCGGTCTTGACGCCCTGTTTCTTTCTCCCGCCGACAAACCCCTGGATGAGCAACGCGCACTGCCGACGGAACGTCTGACGCCCGGAAAATACCAGCCGCGCAGCCGCATGGATGAAACCGCGCTCGCCGAGCTGGCGGATTCCATTCGGGTGCAGGGCATCATGCAGCCAATTCTGGTGCGTCCGATCGACCGTACTCCCGGCGCGGAACGTTACGAAATTGTCGCGGGCGAACGGCGCTGGCGCGCGGCGCAAAAAGCGAATCTGGCGGAAGTGCCGGTGCTGGTGCGCGATATTCCCGATGAACAGGCGCTGGCGATGGCGCTGATCGAAAATATCCAGCGCGAAAATCTGAATCCGCTGGAAGAGGCGCAGGGCTTGCAGCGGCTGGTGGATGAATTTCACCTGACCCATCAGGAAGCGGCGGATGCCGTGGGGCGTTCCCGTCCGGCGGCTTCCAACCTTCTGCGCCTTCTGCAACTGTGTCCGCCGGTACAGGAACTGCTGATGGAAAACAGGCTGGACATGGGGCACGCCCGCGCGCTTCTGCCGCTGGCTGCCGCCGAACAGGTGCAACTGGCGCAGGCCATCGCACAGAAACAACTCTCCGTGCGTGAGGCCGAGCGGCTGGCGCGGCGGCGTCTGAATCCGCCGCGCGTTGCGGAAAAATCCGCGCCCGACCGTGATCTCCTGCGGCTTGAGGAGGAGCTTTCCGACACCCTGGGCGCATCCGTGCAGATTCGCGCCAACCGGAAAGGCGCAGGCAAAGTCACCATCGCTTTCGACGATCTCGACCAACTGGAAGGCGTGCTGGAACGGCTGCGGCAGTAACACGCCTCGCTGATGCAATCGCCCTGTGATCATCGTGGCCCATATCTTCACCAGAAGCAGCTCTACTCTATAATCCTGCCTTTTTCGGATGTTCTGCATGGCTGGTACGCCTCGCTGGCTCGCGCCACTCTTGACCCGCAAGATGCTGATTTGCGTCTTTACGGGGTTTTCTTCCGGGTTGCCACTCTTTCTACTCCTGCAAATGTTGCCGATTTGGCTCAAGGAGGGCGGGCTGGATACCGCCACGATAGGGAAGTTCGCGCTGGCGCAAATGCCGTTTGCCTGGAAGTTTCTCTGGGCGCCCTTGCTGGATCGTTATGCGCTGCCGCTGGGACGGCGGCGCGGCTGGATGGCCTCAAGCCAGATTGCGCTGTTCCTTGTCATCGGCGTCATGGGCGCGTTCGATCCCGTGGCGCATTTGCGGCTCATTTTCGCGCTTTCCGTGGTCATTGCCTTTCTTTCCGCAACCCAGGACATCGCGCTGGATGCCTATCGCCGCGAAATCCTGAACGACGACGCCGAACTGGGGTTGGGTACCGCCGTGCATGTAAATGCCTACCGCATCGCAGGGCTGGTGCCGGGATCGCTTTCGCTCATTCTGGCGGAGATGCTCCCTTGGGGAACCGTATTCTGGGTGACGGCTTTTTTCATGCTGCCGGGTTTGGCGATGGCGCTGCTGGTGCGCGAACCGCCTGCGATTGGCGCACCGCGCACGCTTGGAGCAGCCGTCGTGGAGCCTTTTCGGGAATTCATCGGGCGGAAAGGCTGGAAGGCGGCCGCGCTTCTCCTCCTCTTTCTCCTGCTCTACAAACTGGGCGATTCGCTGGCGACGGCACTGGCTTCGGTGTTTTACCTGGAAATGGGCTTTTCCAAGCAGGACATTGGTCTTGTGGCCAAACACGCGATGCTGTGGCCAGCGCTTTTGGGCGGCATGATCGGCGGCCTCTGGATGGTACGGCTGGGGATCAATCGTGCGCTCTGGGTGTTTGGCGTGGTGCAGCTTGTCACGATTCTGGGCTTTGCCTGGTTTGCGTGGGTGGGGCCTTTTGATCCGGACGCGATTACAGCAGCCAATCTCTGGTTACTGGCGGCAGTGATCGCGGCGGAATATCTGGGGGTGGGTCTGGGTACGGCAGCCTTTATTGCCTTCATCGCCCGTAACACGCATCCGGCCTACACGGCGGCGCAATTCGCGCTCTTTACCTGTATGACGGCTGTGCCGCGCACGGTCGTCAATGCCTTTGCGGGCGTGTGGGTGGAGTATTTGGGCTGGACGCGCTTTTTCCTTATCTGCACCCTGATCGCCGTGCCGGGGATGTTGCTGCTCTTCTGGGTGGCCCCCTGGAATGGAGAAAAAGAGGGCGCATGAAGGCCATGCCGAGCTTTGCCCTCGACCGCCATGCTTGTGCATTCTTCAGGACAAGCACTTACTCCGGGCAGCCAATTTCCTGCGCCAACCGCGCTTCCAGTGTTTCATTGCTGCGGGTATCGCGCCATGCGCCGTCCTGCCAGCGGAAGTGGTACGCCCCGCCGGGGGCGGCGAGCCAGAGTTCCTGCAGGGCGACATAACGGTTGATGACCATCCTGCGCCCGTCCGGTAATTCCGCTTCCAGTACGCCGTCGGACAAAAGGTCATAATCGACACCGGCTTCTTCCAGCCGGGTCTCGATCTGCGTGAGCGTCTGTCTGGCAATTTCCGCAAATTCCTGTTCGTTCATTGTGCTACCATCCTTCGTCCTTTTTTCGCCGCGTTGTTGAGAAACACGCTGCCTTTATCATGATGAAGCATTCTTTTTTCCTGATCGCCAGCCTTGCGGCCGCGGCGCTCCTTTCAGCCTGCGGCGTCAAGGGATCGCTGGAAGTTCCCGCCGGCCCCGCTACGCCTACGGTGCTGGATCGCCTGTTGCCGCATGAACCCGCGACAAAATCAGCAGGCCCGGATGCTAACACGGCAGACCCTGCCCTCCACGCCCCGGAAAGCGAATAAAAATGTCCCTGCTTTCCGCGCCCTTTTTCGATTACCGGAAAGGCGTCCTCCATGTGGAAGACCTGCCGCTCCCCGAACTTGCCGAACGCTTCGGCACCCCGCTTTTTGTTTATTCCCGCGCCGCGCTGACGCATCGCCTGCGTGAATTCCAGACGGCGCTGGCCGCCCATCCCGCCGGAGCGGATGCCCTCATCTGCTATGCCGTCAAGGCCAATGGCAATCTTTCCCTGTTGCGCCATTTCGCCCGGCAGGGCGCGGGCTTCGACATCGTTTCCGGCGGTGAGCTGGCACGGGTGCTGGCGGCAGGCGGTGATCCCGGCAAGGTGGTGTTTTCTGGCGTGGGCAAAACGGCGGCGGAAATCGAAGCCGCCCTGACGGCAGACATTCTTTCTTTCAATGTGGAATCCGCCGCCGAACTGGAACGCCTTTCCGCCATTGCGTCGCGTCTGGGCAAAAGCGCGCCGTGCAGCTTGCGTGTAAACCCCGATGTGGACCCCAAGACCCATCCCTATATCGCCACTGGCCTGAAAACCGCCAAGTTCGGCGTGCCGATCGAAGATGCCGCCGAATTTTATACGCGAGCGGCGGCGCTGCCGAATCTGGAAATTGTCGGGGTGGATTGCCATATTGGTTCGCAACTTCTGGACCCCTCCCCCTACGCGGCAGCCCTGACGCGCCTGCTTGCGCTGGTGGATGACCTGAAGGCGCGCGGCATCGCGCTGAAACACATCGACCTGGGCGGCGGTCTGGGCATTCGTTATCGTCCGGAAGAACGCGAGCCGGAAGTGGCCGCTTATCTCGCGCCCCTGCTCGCCGCGCTGGCCGGACGCGGCCTC
>JAISWQ010000159.1 GCA_031271025.1 Zoogloeaceae bacterium
AGTATCCCCAGGCCGAACTGGCGCAGCTCGCACCGGAAGACTACCGCTACAGCGTCCTGCCGCTGGCAGTGCCGGAACTGGCTGCGGAACGGCATCTGGCGCGCTTGCAGCCGATGACGCGGAAAACCTGATTCCGTCTGGAATCCTTGTCGACTGCCGCGTTCAGGCCATCCGCTGCCTTGCCGCCGCGATCGCGGCGCGTACCTGTTCCGGCGCGGTGCCGCCGATGTGCTTGCGGGCGGCCAGTGAACCTTCGACGGTGAGTACGGCAAAGACGTCTTCCGTCATCAGGGACGAGAAGGCTTGCAGTTCGGCAAGCGAAAGCGCGGACAAATCCACGCCCTTTTGTTCCGCCGCCTTGACGGTACCGCCTACAACCGCGTGCGCGTCGCGGAAAGGCAATCCCTTTTTGACCAAGTAGTCGGCCAGATCCGTTGCCGTGGCAAAGCCCTGGGTCAGGGCGGCCGCCATTGCCCCGGCCTTGACCGTGATCCCCGTTCCTACCATGTCGGCAAAAATCCGCAGTGTGTCGATGACCGTATCCACAGCGTCGAAAAGCGGTTCCTTGTCTTCCTGATTGTCCTTGTTGTAGGCAAGCGGCTGGCCCTTCATCAGGGTCAGGAGCGCGGTCAGATGCCCATAGACCCGCCCCGTCTTGCCGCGCGCCAGTTCGGGCACATCCGGGTTCTTCTTTTGCGGCATGATGGATGAGCCGGTACAGAAGCGGTCGGCAATGCGGATAAAGCCCATGCGCGGATTCATCCACAGCACCAGTTCCTCGGAAAGCCGGGAAATGTGCGTCATGACGAGGGCGCAGGCCGCGCAGAACTCGATGGCGAAATCGCGGTCGGAAACGGCGTCCAGCGAATTGAGACAGACGCCCTCGAAGCCCAGTTCCCGCGCCACGAATTCGCGGTCTATGGGATAGGTGGTTCCGGCCAGCGCCGCCGCGCCCAGCGGCAGGCGGTTTATCCGCTTGCGGCAATCCGCAAAGCGTTCGACGTCACGGGCGAACATTTCAAAATAGGCCAGCAGGTGATGACCAAAGGTCACGGGTTGCGCCACCTGCAAGTGGGTGAACCCCGGCATGGGCGTGGCGGCCTCGCGCTCGGCCAGCGTCAACAGGGCGGTCTGGAATTCGCGCAGCAGCGCCAAAATGCCGTCGGTGGCGTCACGCAGGTAAAGGCGGAGGTCGGTGGCCACCTGATCGTTGCGCGAACGTCCGGTGTGCAGGCGTTTGCCCGCGTCGCCCACCAGCGCCGTGAGGCGCTTTTCGATGTTGAGATGCACATCCTCCTGAGCCAGTGACCAGACAAAATCACCGGCCTCGATTTCCGCCGCGATGGTCGCCATGCCGCGTTCGATGTCGGCAAAATCCTGGGCGGAGAGGATGCCCTGCCGCGCCAGCATTCTGGCGTGCGCAAGCGATCCCCGGATGTCCTGCCGCCACATGCGCTGGTCGAAATCCACCGAGGCGGTATAGCGTTTGACGAGATCGGAGACGGGTTCATCGAAACAACCGTCCCAGGTGTATTGGGTTTGACTGCTCATGTGTTCAATCCGGGAAAAACGACGAATGGAGGACTGGAAAAGGGCAAACGGCAATGGCAGGCGCGCGCGCCGGGATTAAAATGCGCCATTACTTTCCATCGTCGCCATGACCGCGCAAGCGCACCACGATGAAACCGGACCATTCCTCTTCCGCCACAGCACTGGATCGCCGTTTGCCAGAACCCGGCAGTATACGGCAAAAAACCGGGCAGGACTCCGAAGCGGACGTGCAAGCCGCCTTGCTCGCCGAGCGAATCAGTCTGCCGGACTGGCGCAATCTGGGCGTGCTTTTGCGCGCGCTGCTGGGGGCGAACCTGATGGCTGCCCTTGCGGCGCTGACGCTGGCAGACTCGTTCATGGCATGGCTGCAGATTTTTATCGAAAACGCGGCCTGGGTGGAAATCCTGCTGCTCTCCTGTCTGCTCCTGCTCGCGGTTTTCCGCGACTTTCTGCATGCCTGTTCTTATCGAACGGGACAGGCGCTCACGCTGCTCCTGACGGCGCTCTGCGCCTGGGGTCTCTGGAGCGTTTGGCATATGGCGGGGCTGACCAGCAGCGAGGCGAGCAGTGGCTTCCGAGTGGTGGCGCTCACGCTGGCAGTCGCTGCGACCCTGCTCTTTTATTTTGACCAGCGTGCCCGCGCGTTCGCGCCGCATGTGGAAGCCGCCCGGCTGGCGGCGCTCAACGCGCGCATCCGTCCTCATTTTCTCTTCAATGCCCTCAATACGGTACTGGCCTTGATCCGTGTCGATCCGCGCCGTGCCGAAACGGCGCTGGAAGAGCTTTCCGATCTCTTTCGCGCGCTCACCCGCAATCCGCAGGAACTCGTCTCCCTTGCCGACGAAATTGCGCTGGCGCAGCATTATCTGGACATCGAAAAGCTGCGTCTGGGCGAGCGTCTGCGGGTCGTGTGGAAAGCCGGCGAGGTTCCCATGGATTTGCTGATGCCGCCCCTGATCCTGCAACCGCTTCTGGAAAATGCCGTACATTACGGTGTTGCGCCTTCCCCCACAGGCAACGAGATTCGCGTGCGCCTGCGCCAGAAAGGCGAGATGCTGGAAATCGCCGTCGCCAATCCGATCCCCTCCATGCGCGAGACCGACAAACCGCACGGCAACCAGATGGCCTTGAGCAACATCCGCGCCCGCCTCGCGCTTTTCTACGACATGGAAGCCCGCCTGGAACACGGGCCGCGCAATCACATCTACCACGTCCGAATCGAGCTGCCATGCCGCTTCAAAACATCGCCCCCGTGAACCTTGCTCCGCTTTCCCTTTTGATTGTCGATGACGAGGAACTGGCGCGGGCACGCTTGCGCGCCCTGCTTTCCGACATTGCCGGAACCCTGCCGACCCATGTTCTGGGCGAAGCCGCCAACGGATTCGCGGCGCTGGAAGAATTTTTCCGCCCGCAGACGACCTCCTTTCCGGATCTGGTGCTTGCCGACATCCACATGCCGGGCATGGATGGTCTTGAGCTTGCGCTGCATCTGGCCAGGCTGCCCACGCCACCCGCCGTTATTTTCACCACCGCCTACGACATGCACGCGGTACAGGCGTTCGAGTTGAACGTCGTGGATTACCTCCTGAAGCCGGTACGGGCGCAGCGCCTGTTGACGGCGCTGGAAAAAGTCCGGCAACGTCGTCTGGCGGTTCCGGCGGCGGCAGAAGTCACGCAAAATGCCCTGAGCGCGTTACGGCAAAGTCTGCGCGGCGAAGGACGCCGCCATCTTTCCTGCCATGAACGTGGGCGCATCCTGCTGGTGCCCGTCGCGGAGGTGCGCTATTTTCGCGCCGATCTCAAATACGTGACGGCGCGCACGCCGGAGCGGGAATATCTGCTGGATGAAAGCCTGAGCCAACTGGAAGCGGAATTCCCGGAAACCTTCCTTCGCCTGCACCGTTCCGCCCTGATCGCCAAATCCGCGTTCACCGGACTGGAACGCGCCCACGAAGAAGGGGATGCCTTCGGCTGGGCGCTGGTTGAAGGGGTTCCCGAAAAACTGCCGGTCAGCCGCCGCCAGTGGAGCATACTGAAAGCCATGTTGGGCAGGCACTGAGAACCGGTTTTTGGCTTCACCTTCCACCACCTTGAACTCGAAGAGATGAATCTGCCCATTGAACTGGACGGCCATGTCCAGTTTGCCCTGGTTGCTCACGTCTTCCGGCACAATGTCCAGCCCCTGCGTGGTGAAACTGGCGTAGAGAGAGAAGAAAATTTCCCGGATACGCTCGACAAACCATCTGGCTCCTCACACAGACGCTTGCAACCATGCCGGGAAACCCCAGAAATCATGCGCAGACTTCAAGACAATATCAACTATATGTAGTGCACAAAATAATCCTTCCTACTGCATATGGTATAAATTCCTTGACATGCGCGTTGCCCCTCCTTACACTCCCTGCCTTGTAACGGTCAAGGGAATCCGGTTCGGCAGGCATCCGCCCGCTTCATTCCGGAGCTGCCCCCGCAACTGTAGTCGGCGAGCCTCGCGTCCTTTCATGCCACTGGATTTTTCCGGGAAGGCAGATGCGTTTCAGGCGACGACCCGAAAGCCAGGAGACCTGCCGTTACCCTTTCCTTTTGTCCAATGGAGCGGGGTGTCTCCTTGAAGAGGGTTGGCATGACCGGCGTTTTCACATCCTGAGCGTCGTCGGCCCATCTTCCTGGTTTCTCTCCCGCGCCGTTGACACACGTCATCACGGAGCGTTTACGAGAATGTCGCAAAAATCATGGGACGAAGACCACCTGCCTGTATATGAAACAACGGGCATTCACAATTCTGGCGTGGAAGCAACGCTCAGTCTGGAGATAATCCGTCGCAACGGCAGTATCGCGTCGTTCCAGCCGGAAAAAATCGCGCTGGCCATGACCAAGGCCTTTCTTGCCGTGGAAGGCGCGCAGGGCGCCACGTCCGCCCGTGTGCGCGAAGTGGTGGCGCGGCTCACTCGCAATGTGGTCGAAGCCCTGCTGCGTCACCGTCCGGCGGGCGGCACGGTGCATATCGAGAGTATTCAGGATCAGGTGGAACTGGCCTTGATGCGCGCTGGCGAGCACGACGTGGCGCGCGCCTATGTGCTCTACCGCGAGCGCCGCGCCGAGGAACGCGCCGCGCAGGAAGCGCGGCAGGGCGGTAAGAAGCTCGCCGATTCCGGCATCCATGTCAACGTGGCGGGCGAGCGGCGTCCGCTGGATGTTTTGGCCCTGCGCGCGCGCCTGCAAGCCGCCTGCGAGGGGCTGGGACAGGAGGCCGACGCGAAGGCCGTGCTCGATTTGACGCTGAAGAACCTCTACGACGGCATGCCGCTCGCGGAAGTCCACACCGCGCTCACCCTGGCCGCGCGCACCCTGATCGAGCAGGACCCGGTCTATGACAAGGTGACGGCGCGGCTCACCCTGTTTGC
>JAISWQ010000166.1 GCA_031271025.1 Zoogloeaceae bacterium
ACCGCTCACGCCATTGTCTCCACGCGGTTCCGCTCACGCTCGCAGCCATGCTGGCCGCCTTCGGCGCTGATGCCGCCGAGATTGGGAATGGAGCCGATTCGGAGCAGGTGCTGAAAACTGTCGTCGTCACCGCCTCCGGCTTCGAGCAATACATCAAGGATGCGCCCGCTTCTATCAGCGTCATCACCCGTGAAGAGCTGGAAAGCAAGGCGTTCCGCAATCTGGCCGACGCCCTGGCCGATACCGAGGGCATCTATGTCGAGCGTGGCGGCAAGGCGGGCGGCATGAACATCCAGTTGCGGGGGATGGGCAGCGAATACACCCTGATCCTCATCGACGGACGGCGCGTCAGCCAGGGGGGCGAGGCTTCGCGCCCCAATGGCTTCAGTGACGTCGAAACCAACTTCATCCCGCCGCTGTCAGCAATCGAACGTATCGAAGTCGTGCGCGGCCCGATGTCGACCCTGTATGGCTCGGACGCCATGGGCGGAGTGGTCAACATCATCACGCGCAAGGTTGGCAAGAACTGGACGGGTTCCGTCCAGTTCGACACCACCATCCAGGACGATTCTCGCTTTGGCAACGTGACCGGAACCAACATTTACCTGAACGGTCCGCTGGTCGAGAACAAGCTGGGTCTCGCTATCCGCGGCAACTACGTCCAGCGCGCGGACGCCGACACGTTTACCTACCGTGACGCCAACGGCGTGGAACGGGACATCACCGGGTTCAACGGACTGGGAAAAAACACGCAGCGCGGATTGGGGTTGCGCCTGACCTACACGCCTGACGCCAGCAACGACATCAGTTTCGACTTCGACCGCGCGCAACAGATTTTCGACAACCGCAACCAGGAACTGGGCACGCTGAATGAAAACGTCGCCGCCAGCGCCGCCGGCGGCGGCTACAAGAAGGAAATGCGCTTCAACCGCGACCGCTACGTGCTGGCTCACAATGGCCGCTACGGTTTCGGCAACTGGGACAGCAGCCTCCTGTACGACACGACGGAGACCGTTGGCCGCACCAATCCGATGAGCATTCCGCGCCGCCCGACAGATGGTACGTCGCGCGAAATCGAGTACAACAACGTGGTGCTCGATTCCAAGCTGACGATGCCGCTCTTGAACGACCGCCATTTTCTGACGCTTGGCGGTCAATACTGGCGCCAGACGCTCAAGGACACCTACGTCGATCTCACCAGGAACAACATGAGCCAGTACCAGTGGGCGCTGTTCGTCGAAAACGAATGGCGGATGCGCGACGACCTGGCCCTGACCGTGGGCGCGCGTTACGACAACAACCAGGTGTTCGGCAGTCAATGGAGTCCGCGCGCTTATCTGGTGTGGAATACCGACCCCAAATGGACGTTCAAGGGCGGCGTGAGCAAGGGCTACAAAACCCCCAACCTCAACCAGATGATCGACGGCATCTATAACGTCGGCGGTCAGGGCACCATGCCTTTGATCGGCAATTCCGCGCTGGTGCCGGAAACCAGCACCTCATCCGAACTGGGCTTCCGCTTCGACAACCAGGATGGCAAGACCGCGAGCCTGACGGTGTTCCACAACAAGTTCAAGGACAAGCTCAGTTCGGAGAGCGTTTTCAACTGTCTGGCCGCCCCGGTAAACCGTCCGGGCTGCCTGGATCTGGGCGCCTGGGAGCGCAATGGCGTGCCGGTGGATACCTTCAGTCGCCGCATCAACGTCGATACCGCCGTCACCCGCGGCCTGGAGTTGAACGGTACGCTGCCGCTGGCGGCCAAGTGGATGCTGCACGGCAACTATACGCTGACACGGAGCGAACAACAGTCGGGCGCCAGCAAGGGTCAGCCATTGAACGACGTGCCGCGCCACATGGCCAACCTTCGCCTGAACTGGAAGCCGACCGACAGGATCGACGCCTGGGTCAGTACCGAATATCGCGCCAAACAGTTCCGCGGCGTGTATGTGGGCACCCGCAAACACGCCTATTACGACAACTACACGCTGGTGCATCTGGGCGGCAGCTATCGCACCCAAGGCAACGTGAAGCTGGCGGCGACCCTTTACAACCTGTTCGACAAGGACTTCATCCACTACGCGAGCAACCCGACGAGCGCCAGCACGGCCTACGCGAATTCCTACGACATGATCCGGGAAGGCCGCCGCTTCTGGCTGTCAGCCACCGTCGAGTTCTGATCCTGCCTTCGCGTCTCGCGCGGCAGGTGTGAGCATATCACCGGGCTTTCTCATCTCGCGGCAGCGATCGAAAACCCGGTGTTTGCGTTTTATTGCAGCGAATCCCGACCAGGCCGTGGGGGCTGGCATCGCGGTTTTGCCGCGTCTGTTCTGGGATTGTGAAGGTTCCGGCTGCCGAAAACCGAACCGGGAGAGGCTGGCAGTCTTGCGGGATGTTGCGCCAATGTCATGTTTCGTCCGCACGCAGCGTCGCAAAAGAAGCCGTGGCTTCGGTTTCCTGTGGGGATGTTTTTCGCCGTGTGCCCAAGGGCAACAGGAAAAGAGGCAACAGGTTGCCGACCGCCAGCGCGATGAAGAACGGCAAGCGGCTCTCCAGCGTATAGAGTGGGAAAAGCACGAGCGGACCAAGGAACATGGAAAGATAGAGGAATTGTTCCGCGATGCCCCCCGCGCCCAGCACGTCGCCTTTGGGCGCCATGCGGGGAATGTTGGTGAATACCCAGGCGGAAACGAAGCTGCCGAAAAAGCCTTGCAGGATCTTGGCGGCGATGCCGGTTTCCACGCCGATGCCAGGGATGAAGAAGAGAATCTCCAGCCCCACGCCAGCGAGTGCCCCGAACACGACGGCAAAGCCGCCCACGCGCGAGGTCACCACGTAACCGGCCACGCCGCCCGCCAGCACGCTCGATAGGATGCCCAGGGTGGAAACCAGTCCTATCGTTTCGGGACGCACCTGGAAGACGTTCAGGAAATAATGCGGCACCACGGTCACCAGACCCAGGGCGACGGTCAGCGGCGCGCCGACGGCGGCGGCCAGGCGGATGATCGAGGGATTGCGGTAAATCTGGAAGACCTGCGCGAAAGTCTTGCGCTCGCTTTGCCGGGTCAGGTTGCGGGCTGGCAGGGCCGGCGTCAGGATCAGCAGCGCGAACAGGATGAGGGCATGCCCGCCGAACACCGTCCGCCAGCCGCCCCACGCGCCGCCAACGAAGGGTGACACCAGGAAGATCGCAATCGCGCCGCCCAGCGGAGAAGCGACCGACCAGAACGCCAGCGCCCGTACCCGGCGCACGCCTTCCGTGGTGTGGACGAGGAGCGCGAGGCAGGCCAGCACCACACTGATGTAACCGGCGCCTTCCAGAACGCGCAGGACGAGCAACACGGGGAAAAGCGTCGCCTGGCTCCCCAACAGGCTCATGCTGCCCGCCGTCAGGAGACCGAACACGATCGCGCGCCGTTCGCCCACCAGGGAGATGAGCCAGGTTACCACCGGGGAGGCCAGGGCCGCGACCAGCGCCACGGCGGAAACGATCCAGCTTGCATGGGCGGGCGTCACGCCGAAGGTCTGGCTGAAATCGCTTACCAGGATCATGGATTTGCCGTGGCACATGGCGATCAAGACCGCGAATGCCAGGATCAGGGTAATGGAAGTCCAACTGGCGTTTTTCATGAATGTCCTCCTTCAGCGCCGCGCGCGACATGGACGACCTGCAACTGGCGGTAGGCTTCCAGCCCCTCGCGTCCGCCCTCGTAACCCAGCCCGCTCCACTTCCAGCCGCCTTTCGGCGTGCCAGGATGCAGGCTCTGGTGCTCATTGACCCAACTCAATCCCGATTCAAAGCGCCGCGCAATTCCAAGTCCGCGCTCGACATCCGAAGTCCATACCGAAGCGCCCAGACCATAGGGATTGGCGTTGATTTCCGCCAGTGCCGCTTCCGCATCCGTATAGGGGATCAGGGGCAGAACGGGACCAAACTGTTCTTCATCCACCAGCGGTGTGCCGCTGCCCAGCCCGGTCACCAGCGTTGGCGGATAGAAAAACCCGGCATCCGGCACACGTCCCCCGGTATGAACCACGCCTCCCCGGCTTTTGGCGTCCGCCACCAGCGCCCTGACCCGTTCAAGCTGCGTCGCCGTGGTCAACGGCCCCAGTTCCGTCGCCTCCTCCAGACCATCGCCGACAACCGTTTTTCGCGCGCGGCTCAGGAGCGCTTCCAGCAGACGCTTCTGCAAGGCGGCGGGAACGTACAGGCGTTTGATGGCAAAACAAATCTGGCCGCTATTCCAGAACGCACCCCAGAAAATTTTCTCCGCAATCAAGGCTGGATCGGCATCCTCCAACACCAGCGCCGCATCGTTTCCGCCCAGTTCCAGGGTCAGGCGCTTGAAATCGTCGGCGGCGTTTCGGAAGAGCGCGCGCCCGGTCGCCACGCTGCCGGTAAAGGCGATTTTTCTGACCGCGGGATGCGCGGCCAGCGCGCGCCCGGTTTCAGCCGCGCCGCTCACGACATTGAACACACCCGGCGGAAAGGCGGAACCAATCGCTTCCGCAAGCCTGAGCGTGGACAAGGGCGTGATTTCGGAAGGCTTCGCCACGATCGTATTGCCCGCCAGCAACGCCGGCGCGAGTTTCAGCGCGAGCAGGATCACCGGCACGTTCCAGGGCGTGATAGCGGCGACAACACCCAGGGGACGCCGCTCGACACGCGCCAGACTTTCGGTATCGTCGCGCAGAATCACATCTTCCGGCAACGGCAGCGCCGCGTGACCGCGCAAGACGGCTACCGCGCCCGCAACTTCGGCACGCGCAAACGCAAGAGGTCTCCCCTGTTCCTGCGTAATCAGACGGGCAATGACCTCTTGCGCCGCTTCCAGCCGTTCGGCGGCTGTCTGCAAGGCCGCGCGCCGCAGGGATTCGTCATCGCGCCAGCCAGTCGCGGAAAAGGCGCGCGCTGCCGCTGCCACTGCGGATTCAACCGTTTCTGCGTCCGCCAGCGGCGCTTGCGCAAAAACGGCTCCCGTCGCCGGATTGACAACAGGAAAAGCCGTTTTGGCTGCGACCGCCTGACCGTCGATATAAAGCGCGTATTCGCTCATGTTTGCTTCCGTCTTCAGCTTTTCGCCAGGATGGCGTCGGCGAGTTTCTCCGCCGCCATGACGACCGGCAGGTTGGTGTTGGCCGCCGGAATCGTCGGGAAGACGGAAGCATCCGCCACCCGCAGACCTTCCACGCCATACACCCTTCCGGCGGGATCGACCACCGCGCCGGGATCGTTCGGCTGGCCGATGCGCGCCGTGCCGCTCGCATGCCAGACGCCGCCCACCCGCGTGCGGATGTAGTTTTCCAGCAGGGCTTCGTCCGCCAGCGCGTCGGAAAGGAACGGCCCGCCGAAATCCGGCGTGGCAAAACGGGAAAGCGCGAACGACAGGCCATAACGGGCGAGCGCCGGATGTGCCAGCGTCCGAGCGAGGAAGCGCGCGGCGTATTTCAGGCGCTCCAGATCGCGCGGATCGGAAAGCAGGCGGAAATCCACCCTGGGTGGCGTCTCCGGCGAGGCGTCCCGCAAGGTCACGTCGCCGCTGGAATCGGGCTTGTTGACCCAAAAGACCGAATTGGCCGTCTGTGTTTCGGGATTCGCGCCCAGATGCAAGAAAATATCCGAAGCCACCGCCGGATCGACGCCGGAAGAAAGGCGGATGCCAAGCTGGTGCATCACGTTGTAATCCACCTGGGTATCGGTGGCAGCGGCGGGCGTCAGGGAGGCGATAGCGCCCAGCGAGGCATGATCCCAGAGATTCTTTCCGACACCGGGACTGTTGTGTACGACCGGAATGCCCAGCGCCTGAAGTTCCGCCGCCGGGCCGATCCCGGCGCGCAGGAGGATGGCGGGCGTCTGCAACGCGCCCGCCGCCAGAATGATCTCCCGCCCCCGAATTTCTCCCTCGACCCCATGCCGCCGCACCTTGACGCCGATGGCGCGCTTGCCGGAAAGGAGGAGTCCCAGACTTTCCGTTTCCGTCCAGATTTGCAGATTGGGGCGCAGGCGTGTCCTGTCGTCCAGGTAGGCGATGGCGGAAGAAACACGCCGGTTGTTGCCGCGCACGGTGAAGGTCGGCGGAAAATAGCCGTCGGTATAAACACCGTTCTGGTCCCGAATGTTCTTGAACCCTTGCGCGTCCAGGCTTTCCGTGATGGAACGGGTAAAGGGCGTCCAAGCGTTGGTGCGGACGATGGGCAGGGGACCGTCGAGACCATGCAAATGCGCGAATTCCGGGAGATTACCGAATACCGGGTCGGATTCCAGCCGCCGGAAATAGGGCAGTACCCCCTCCCAGTTCCAGCCGCTCGCGCCGCGCGCCGCCCAATCGTCGTAGTCGGCGGGCACGCCCCGGTTCGAGATCACCATATTGACGCTGGAGCCGCCGCCCAGGATGCGCCCCTGCTCATAGAACTGCTGGTCGCGCACGATGCCGGGATGTTCCGCTGCCCGCCCAATATACAGATCCGGCCAGAAATACCGTTTGCCCGCGAAGCGCGGCAAATAGGGATGCAGACCATCCTCGATGTCCGGCGGGGTATTGGCCTCCGTCGTGTCGATGCCCGCCTCGATCAGCAGCACCCGGTTTTCGGCTCTGGCCGACAGACGATTGGCCAGCACGCTGCCCGCCGTGCCGCCGCCGATAATCACGTAATCAAATTCGTTCGACATACCCTGGTCTCCTTGCAGAAAATTAAAAATCGAAAGAAAGCGTTGCCACCAGCGTTCTGGGGGTCCCCCGGTAATAGGCGGGCGTTTCGTAATCCGCCGACACCACACCGGAACTGACCCCCGACAGGTAATGCTTGTCGAACAGATTGTTTACATTGACGCGCAGGATGGCGGAATGTTCCGCGATCTTGAGCCGGTAGCCCAGTTTGAGGTCGAACACGGCGTAGCCGGAAATCTTCTCCCGGTTGTGCAAATCGCCGTAGAAGCTGCCGACATAGCGTCCCAGAAGATTCGCGTAAACCTGGCCGTTGTCGTAGCCGACGCCCGCCGTGGCGAGAATTTTCGGCGTATTGAAGAGCTGCTTGCCGCGGGTATCGGTCACGATCCCCGTGCCCTCGACGTAATCGTCGCGCTGTCTTGCGTGCGTCCAGGTTATGGAGCCGAAAGCGTTGAACGATTGTGCAAACTTGCTGTTTGCCGAGAGTTCCAGACCGTGCGTACGCACGCCACCCGCATTCACGTAGGTCGTCACGCCGCTCAGTGTGCTGGTCGAGACTTGCCGATCCTTGAAGTGGTTGAGGAAAAGTGCCGCGGAAAGCAGCAGGGAATCGCTGCCGTAACGCCAGCCCAACTCCTGATTGAAGGCTGTTTCCGGTTTCTGCTTCTCCGAACCCGGCGCGCTGTAGATGGCCTGCACCAGCGGCATTTTCACGTTCGAGGTGGCGCTGTAGAAAAGCTGTTGCGCGGCGTCCAGACGCCAGGAAGCCTTGAGGCTCGGCAAAAGCCGGTGGTAGCTGGCGCTGCGCTCGTAGCGCGCGGGATCGAACAGGGTGCGTCCCTTTTCGCTTTCCAGCTTCGTGCGCTGCCAGGCGAGACCGCCCACAACCGTCCAGTCGTTATGTGTCCAGGTATCCTGCAACCACAGCTTGTGCGTGGTGATCCGGTTCTTCTGGTCGGCCAGATAGACCACGCCGCCGTCGCCATAGCGGATCGGGCTGGAGCCGTCGATGGCGGCGGGCTTGCCGTTCCCCTTGGCGGACTGGAACTGGATCTGGTGATCTCCACGAATAAGGTCGTGCCAAAGCCCCAGTTGCAGGGTGTGCTCCGGGTTCAGATCCCAATCGAGAAAATAGCTGCCGCCGATGCGATATTGGGTGGGTAAAAGGGTGCCGATGACCGGGCGCGTGTCCAGCTTGTCGCCATCCCTGCTCAGGTCACGGTCGATCTGTCCCTCGCCCAGAGGCATACCGAGAATGGAGGCCGTGCCATCCGTCACGCGGACGTAGTACGGATTCACCTTGAGGGAGAGGTTTTCCGCGAGATTGAAGAGGCCATTGACACCCAAAGTCTGAATCTTGAAATCCGCGCGCCGCGCCGGGGCGTTGTCTTCGACGGGGATGAGGACGTCCGCCACGCCGTTCGTGCCGCCCTGTGTGGGATAGGCAATTTCGGGATAGCCCGTCTTGTAGGATTGTGAACGGTATTGTTCCAGTGTCGGCGTGAAATAGCTGTTGGTGCGCATGGTGAAGGCCGAAAGCACGGCGTTGACGCGGTTGCCGTTTCCCCAGCGGTATTGCAGGTTGCTTTCGTAGCGGTTGGATTCGACGTCGCCATGATCGTCCGTCCACAGTTCCGCGAGGGTGCGGGAGACGGAAACCCAGGCCGACAGGCCATTGTGTTCGCCGGTATTGGCGCGGACGAAGGTTTTCCTGAGCTGGTTGCTGCCCAGGGTCTGCTTGACGAGCAGTCCCGCCGTTTCCGTGGGCGCCACGGTGCCGATCCGTATCGTGCCGCCGCTGGCGGTCAGGGCGGGTGAACTGTTGGAAGCGGAGCCATAAAGGACGTTGAGTTCGCCGTAGTTTTCCGGGTCGCCGAAAAAGTCGGCGTGCGGCGTGCCGTATTGCGGGTCATTCACCGGTACGCCGTCGCGCGTGATGCCCACCTGATCCTGCGAGAAACCGCGAATGGTGAAAAAACCTTCCGTGACGCCGGAACTGTCGCCACCGCCGGAAAACACCCCTGGCGTATAGGCCAGCGCGCCGGTGACGGCGCTGTCGACACCCACGAATTTTTCCAGGCTCTCCTTGTCGAGCGTGACCTGCGTATCCGGCGCGGTTTCCCGGATGGCGTCTCCAATCTTTTCCTGACGCTTTCCGGAAATCACCACGACATCCAGATTCTGTACGTTGACCTGTGTTTCAACATTCTGGGCATGAACAACACCATGCCCCAATCCCCCCAGCGCCACGGCAAGAAGAACCATCCGTGACGTTATATGATTCCGCGTTCTGCCCCCATCAAGGGTATAATGCCGTCCTGCCGTCCTGCCGTCCTGCCGTCCTGCCGTCCTGCCGTCCTGCCGTCCTGCCGTCC
>JAISWQ010000187.1 GCA_031271025.1 Zoogloeaceae bacterium
AATTCCAGCAGGAACTGTACGAACGGATCGTTGATCGGGCCTACGGAAGTCACCTTGATCACCGTGCCGCCCGTCTTCCGGGTTTCCAGTTCAAACCGCAACTGTCGCAGTGTTGTGGAGTACGCCAGTCCTGCCTGGGCAAAAGCAGGTCTGGAAGCCAGATACGCCGTCATGCCGACTAGTTCATCCTTCGTCGCCGAAACCTGAATTTCGGCACGCAAGGGCTGCCCCAGCACGGAATACACGGTAATTTCCTGTAATCCTGCCGCACAAGCCCACTGCGGAACCAGCAACACACCAAATGTCACGGCAATCGCCATGACATAACGCTTTACCGAGGAAAAGTCCATTTTCTTCACGCTGTCACCCCTTGTGCCGTAATCAGTGAAGTTGTTGAATCAGAACGCTGCTGTCTCTCCGGTTTCGCCTTGGCGGGCGTACCTGCGGGTGAAGCAGAGTCCAGTTGCTTTTGCAGATCCTTAATCCCCTGGTCTTTCATTTCCATGAGTTTTTTCAGGTCTGCCACAATTTTCTCCAAGGCTTCCACACGCTCCTTGGATTCCTGCAAGCTCCGGTCATATGCCACCAGATCTTCTTCGGATACGCCCGCCGCGCCAGTACTCTGGTTACTGCGGGATATCTGTACCTTGTCGCCCCCTTCAGGAGGCGACGCGCTTTCCACACTGGCGCTGACCGGACCGGAAACAGAACGGCTTCCCGCGCCAACCACCGCACTCCCTGCCGCTGCCGCCAATCTGTTGCGGTAATTGCGCCAAGCAACCGTTTGTGCCTGAAAAACCTGTTTGGCTTCCGTTTGCGGAATACTGGCCGCACTCTCCGCAGAGGGAATTTTCAGCACGGCGCCCGCCCGCAGACGATTCATATTCTTGCCCGAAAAGGCTTCCGGATTATTGCGATACAGTGCCGCCAACATCTGTTCGATACTCACGCCCGCCGACAGGTTGGCGCGCGCGATACGTTGCAAGGTTTCGCCCGATTTCACCACATGCTCGCCCGCCGTCTCGCCGGAGGCGCTCACCGCCTTGCCATCCGCAGCCTTGCCATCCGCCGCTGCGCTATCCCCCTCGCCCGTTGCCGCTGTCTCGCCGGAATCCGCGACGGCCTGCTGTTCCGCGGCAGGCTCCTTCGCAGCGGGCGCTGGTGTGCTCGCCGCCACCGTAGCTTGCCGATAGAGCGATTGCGTAGCTACTTCCGGCGGGTCCAGCAAAACGGTATAACCCCGCGTCAACCGGCCAGACGGCCAACTCAATTCAACCAGGAAATCCAGATACGGCTCATTGACGGGCGCATGACTAGTGACGCGAATTACCGCGCCCTTCGCGCTTTTTTCCAGTTCAAACCTGAAATCACTCAATACACTACTGTAGTTCACGCCCGTATGCGCGAAGCTATCGCGCGGCGCGAGATGCGCGGTCATACCGGTCAATTCATCCGCCGTTGCCGTCACCTTGATCTCGGCGCGCAAGGGTTGTCCCAGCACGGAATAGACGGTAATTCCCTCCATTCCCGCTGCATGTACGGCAGCGGGCGTCAGAAACAGCCCCGCCATTGCAGCCCAAAACGCGACTCGCGTTCTGTCAAACAATGCAAATTTTTTATTCACGTTGCCACCCCCCGGCTTCATGTTGTCACCATGCACGACTGAACAGGTTTTTTAAAATAACATCATGTACTTAGACGCGCAAGCTAATCTTACGTCTAAAGTACGAAATAGGCCATAAAAATGTAAAAAAAAAGACAAATCCCAGCGGAGTCTGTGTTTTTTCGTTGCGGTGCATACCTTTGGACATTTTTCGTGCGCTTTCAGTCCAGCAAAATTTCCAGCATCCGCCGCAGGGGTTCCGCCGCGCCCCAGAGAAGCTGGTCGCCGCAAGTGAAGGCGGCAAGGTACTCCGGCCCCATCGCGAGTTTGCGCAGCCGTCCGACGGGGACGGCAAGCGTGCCGGTCACGGCGGCGGGCGTCAGTTCGTGTTCGCTTTTTTCCCGTTCGTTGGGCACCACTTTCACCCAGGGGTTGGCCCCGGCGATGATGTCGTTCAGTTCGTCCAGCGGCACGTCCTTTTTCAGCTTGATGGTGAGCGCCTGCGCATGGCAGCGCATCGCGCCGATACGCACGCACAGACCGTCGATGGGAACGCTGCCCGGCTCGCGAAAAGGCGGACGCCCAAGAATCTTGTTGCATTCCGCGCCGCCCTTCCATTCTTCCTTCGATTGCCCGTGCTCCACCGGTACGTCGATCCAGGGAATCAGGCTGCCGGCCAGCGGCGTGTTGCGAAAATGCCGCGTGGGAAAAGTCGTGGAGCGTATCGTTTCCGCCACTTTCCGGTCGATTTCCAGAATGGCTGAGGCCGGATCGGACAAAAGACCGGCGACGGAGGCATGGATCGCGCCCATCTGCGCAATCAGTTCGCGCATGTTCTGCGCGCCCGCGCCGGAAGCGGCCTGATAGGTCATGGAAGTCGCCCACTCGACGAGATCCCGCTGGAACAACCCGCCCAGACCCATCAGCATCAGAGATACCGTGCAATTGCCGCCAATCCAGTTTTTTCCGCCTCTGGCGAGCGCGTTCCCGATGACTTCCCGGTTGACCGGATCGAGCACGATCACCGCGTCATCGGCCATGCGCAGCGTGGATGCCGCGTCGACCCAGTGTCCCCGCCAACCCGCGTCGCGCAATCGGGGGAACACTTCCTTCGTGTAATCGCCGCCCTGACAGGTAACGAGGATGTCGCATTTTTTCAGCGCCTCGAGCGCATGGGCGTCCTGCAATTTTTCCGCCGCTTCCTTGCCGCCGAACACCGGCGCGTTGCCGCCCGCGTTGGAAGTGGAAAAATAGACCGGCTCGAAGCGCGCAAAATCGCCTTCCTCTTCCATGCGCCGCATGAGCACGGAACCCACCATGCCGCGCCAGCCGATGAGACCAACTCGTTTCATGTGTTCAACCCCTCAAAGAATCCTTGCCGCGCCCGGACTGTCCGACATGCCCCAATCCGGGAAAAGTCGTCATTATAAGGGTGATTTGCAAAACCAATGGAAATTATGGGCGGACACAACCATCTCACGATCCGCTTGCGGCCATCTTGTCGCAACCGCCTTTTGGCATTCCGGGACATTCATGAATTTCAGTCTTGCCAGAAATTCATGAATGTCTATACTTCCCGACATGGAACTCACACCGATCAGCGAACGATTCATTCTGCACTGGGGCGAGATGGGCGCGCGT
>JAISWQ010000199.1 GCA_031271025.1 Zoogloeaceae bacterium
CGGTAGCGCAGGGTGCTGCCTGTCTTTGAGAACGACACGCGGCCAATCTTGGCTTGACCAGCGGCTTCGCCAGATTTGCACTCCATGTACATCACGCGAGACTTCATTGCGGGCCTAACTACACAATGGCAGTGATGTCCCCAGTCCATACAACAGTTTTCAGGGGCGGGAGCAAGCGGCCGGTGTTCAGGACGAAAGCACTTCGCGGTTGTCCGTCAAGCCACTTGCTGCCAACGCGGGACTGCTGTCCTGACGGGCTTGCGCGACATTGGCCTGTTGGGCTTGCTGTTCCACTTGCCGGGTTACTTCCGAAGCAGATGCTGGCTGCAAATCCGGCACGCCAGCCGCAGTTCCTGCCGCTGGCGTCAGCGTTTGTTCCCCGCCTGCTATCGCTGCCGGAGCTTGTGCGATAGATGCGGGCGGCGCTTCCGGGGTTGGTGCGCCTACCGGCTGCGGCTGCGCGGAATTGGAAGTTGCCGCAACCCCAAACGTGTTTTGTCCTACCGTCGCGCCCGCCGTATAGTTGGGCGTATTGTCGGCCTGTGACGCTTGCTGGTTTGCCGCAACCGGAGCGTTTCGATCCAGGTTCGCAGTGACTTGCTGTTCCGCAGCCAGACGCGCCTGAGCTTCCGTGCTGAGGGTGACATCCGTGCTGGCGGAGGGAGACGCGGAATCCGCCGCTGGATTGCGTTCGTCATTTGCGCTTCTGCGCACCACACCTGTCGTCGGATTGGCCACAGCCGGAAGCTGCAAACCATAGGCCGCTTGCGGGTTCAGGGATACGGTTTCCATCACAACATCCTCCAAAAGCCAAAAACCAAAAGCCTTTATTTTCAGAATAGCGCAATAACGCCAATTTACAAGGCCACTGGCCGCGTTTCCTGATGCGACGGGATGGAAAACCATCCCGTGCATGTTGACCGTTCAGCCGCTTGCGGGCCTCAGAGATTCAGCAGCGTTTGCGCGTGGTGCGCGATCATCCACTCTTCGTTCGTGGGAATCACCAGCACATCGACCTGGCTATCCGGCGCGCTGATGCGCAAGTCGCGGCGGGCATTGGCTTCCGAATCGAGCTTGATGCCCATCCAGCCCAGCAGAATCGCAACGCGACGGCGGATTTCCACCGCGTTTTCGCCAATGCCACCGGTAAAGACCAGCGCGTCCAGCCCGCCCGATGCCGCCGCCAGCGAACCAACTTCCCGGGCGATGCGATAGCAGAAGAGATCCACGGCTTCCTGTGCTTCTGGTTTGTCGGATTCCAGCAGATCGCGCATGTCCTGGCTTACGCCGGAAACCCCCAGAAGCCCCGATTCCTTGTAGAGCAACTGGGTGATTTCCTTCGCGCCCATCCCCTTGTTTTCCATCAGGTAGAGAATGACGCCCGGATCGAGGCTGCCAACACGGGTGCCCATGACAAGCCCCTCCACGGCGGTGAAGCCCATCGTGGTGGCGACGCCCTTGCGTCCCACCATCGCCGCCATGCTGGCGCCATTGCCCAGGTGGGCGATGACGACACGGCCTTCGGCGCGGGGGGTATGTTCCGGCAGGGTACGGGCAATGAACTCGTAGGAAAGACCGTGGAAGCCATAACGGCGCACGCCTTCCGCCGTCAGGTGGCGCGGCAGACCATAGATTTGCGCCACGTTGGGCTGGGTACGGTGGAACGCCGTATCGAAACAGGCAACCTGTGGCACATCCGGCATCAGCGCCGTCACTGCGTGGATACCTGCGAGGTTGTGCGGTTGGTGCAGGGGCGCGAGCGGAATCAGTTCGGTCAGCTTGGCGATGACTTCCTTGTCCAGCTTGAGGGGCTTGGAGAAGTGTTCACCGCCATGTACCACGCGGTGGCCAACGGCGGTGATTTTCAGTGTGGCGGCATTCGTGGCGAGCCACTTGAAGAGGTGATCGAACGCCTGCTGGTGATTGGGGTTGGCAACCGGCAGATTGGCGTTGACCAGCTTTACGCCTTCCTTGTTTTTGGCGGAGAGTTTGGCGGCAGGCGTGCCGATTCCCTCGATCTGACCAGAAATGGCCGCGTTCTGATCCAGATCCTGTACAACCGGAAAAAGCGCAAACTTGATCGAGGAAGAACCTGCGTTGATGGTAAGAATGGCTTTGCTCATGTTCGCTCCTTCAGACTTTGCGATTGTGCCGCGCCAGGAGCGCCGCCACCACACAGGAAGCGACGCGGGTTTCGGCGGTATCCGCGCGGGAAGTGAGGATGACCGGCACCTTCGCGCCCAGTACCACCCCCGCCGTCAGCGCGTGCGAGAGATATTCCAGTTGTTTGAAAAGCATGTTGCCCGCTTCCAGGCCCGGCACGACAAAAATATCGGCCTGTCCCGCAACCGGCGACGTGATGCCCTTGATCTTCGCGGCTTCGGCGGAAACGGCGTTATCAAACGCCAGCGGACCATCCAGTATGCCGCCCTTGATCTGGCCACGATCCGCCATTTTGCAGAGCGCGGCGGCTTCCAGCGTGGATTGCATCTTGGGATTCACGGTTTCCACGGCGGCGAGAATCGCCACCTTGGGTTCGGCAATGCCCAGCGCGTGCGCGAGATAGATCGCGTTTTGGGTAATGGAGACCTTTTCTTCCAGCGTCGGCGTAATGTTGACGGCAGCGTCGGTAATCAGCATGGGCTTGGGATAGGTCGGCACGTCCATGACGAAGACGTGGCTGATGCGGTTGTTGGTACGCAGGTTGTTGGCGCGGGAAACAATCGCGCCCATCAGGTGATCGGTATGCAGGCTGCCCTTCATCAGCGCCTCCGCCTCGCCCGCGTGGACGAGACGGATGGCTTCGGCGCAGGCGACATATTCGTCCGCCGCTTCGACAATGCGCAGTCCTTTGAGATCGATGCCGAATTCCGCCGCGATGGCGCGAATTTTGACTTCCGGCCCCACCAGAATGGGAGCGATGACGCCAGCCTCGGCGGCCTGTACCGGGCCTTTCAGAGACTCTTTGTCGCAGGGATAAACAACCGCAACCGGAACCGCTGGCAGACCCTTGACGCGGGCAACCAACTTTTCCAGACGTTCGGCCTTGCTGGGGATAGTGATTTCTGGCATTGCAACGCTCCCATAAAAGTGAGTTATCGGTGATCAACCGACGATGTGATAGCCTGCGTCGATGTGGATCGTGCTGCCCGTCATGGACTTGGCGGCATCGCTCACCAGGTAGGCGGCCAGCGCGCCCACATCCTCGATGGTGACCAATTGGTGCAGGGGCGCACGCGACTTGGCCTTGTCCATCAATTTGCCGAATTCCTTGATGCCGGAAGCCGCACGGGTCGCCAGAGGGCCGGGAGAAATCGCAGTCACCCGGATGCCTTTTTCGCCCAGTTCCGCCGCCATGTAGCGGGTCACGGACTGCAAGGCCGCCTTGACGGGACCCATGATGCCATAATTGTCGATGACTTCGTCCGCGCCCATGTAACTCATGGTGAGCAAACTGCCGCCCTCTTTCATCAACGGTTCAGCAAGTTTTGCCATACGAACGAAGGAATGACAGGAAATATCCATCGCGCGGATGAAACCGTCCCGGCTGGAATCGGTCACACGCCCATGCAGGTCGTCCTTGGGCGCGAATGCGATGGAGTGTAGCAGAAAATCCAGCCGCCCCCATTTTTCTTCGATCACCTTGAAAAGCGCCTCCAGTTGGCCGGGTTGCTCTACGTCCAGCGACTCGATGATGGTCGCGCCCAGAATTTCCGCAAGCGGACGAACGTGTGGTTCGGCCTTGGCGTTCATGTAGGTCAGCGCCAGTTCCGCGCCGCAAAGGTTGAACGCCTTGGCACAGCCATAGGCGATACTCTGATTGTTGGCAACGCCCACCACCAGACCTTTTTTTCCGTTCAAATTCAACATGTTGTTGTTCTCCCTGCGTGTGTCATGGTTAAAAGAGGCCGTAGTATAAGACTTTTTTGCAGTGCACAAAAATCGAAAGCAGTATTTGTACAGGGTAATCGCACTCTCTTCTCCCAATTTCTGGCATATCTTTTGCTTGATTTTTCTGTGGAAAATTCGTACCGAACTTTGAGCAGATAAGCGCGCCGCGAGGCGAAGAACGGAAAGCTCGCTACAAATCCTGCCGCTTTCCCTCGCCCCGGCGTGGCCGCCAACGGTATAATTCTCACCTTTTTTGGCGCGTCGGCTTTTCATGCGGATTTATCGCGGTTTTCACCACACCCTGACGACGGAGACAGCACTCACCGTGGGCAATTTTGACGGGTGTCACCGGGGGCACAAGGTTTTGCTGGAGCGTCTGCGCGCGGTTGCGCAGGCGGAGCACTGGTGTGCCGCCGTGATGACGTTCGAGCCGCATCCACGCGAATTTTTCTTGCCCGCGACCGCTCCGGCGCGTCTCACCCCGTTGCGGGAAAAACTCGCGTACTTCGCGGCGGCGGGTGTGGATGCCGTGTTTGTCATTCCCTTCAATCCACGTTTTGCCGCCCTGAGCGCGGAAACCTTCATCCACGCGATCCTCGTCAAGGCGCTGCGCGTTCGTCATCTCATCATCGGCGACGATTTCCGCTTTGGCGCCGACCGGCGCGGCGACATCAGCGCTCTGGAGACTGCCGCTCGCGGCGCGGGCTTTACGGTGGAAGCAACCCCCACCGTCGTTTTCCCCGCTTCTGGCGAGCGCATTTCCAGTTCCGCGATTCGCGCCGCGCTCGCGGCAGGCGATTGCGCCAAGGCGGCGGCCTTTCTCGGCCATCCTTACGCCGTGGCGGGACGGGTGGTGCACGGCAGACGGCTGGGACAGCAGCTTGGTTTTCCCACCGCCAACCTTTACCTGCGCCACGCGCCCTTGCCGCTCACCGGCGTTTTTGCCATTGCGGCGGAATGTGAAGGCAGGCATTTTACAGGCGTCGCCAATGTCGGCCTGCGTCCCACCGTGGAGGCGGGCGTCATCCGTCCGCTTCTGGAGGCGCATCTTTTTGATTTCAACGGAGATTTGTACGGCAGGCAGCTTTCCGTGCGTTTCATCCGCAAATTGCGCGACGAACAGAAGTTTTCTGGTCTGGAAGCCTTGCGGCAGCAGATCGTCCTCGATGTCCGCCAGGCACACGCGGCCTGTGCGCAGCCCGGAGTCTGACCATGGTCATTTCCGCCCCTCCCGAAAGCGAATGGCTCAAGCAGTTGAGCCATCAGATTACCCACGCGGCCATGGAAGTCCATCGCCATCTGGGGCCGGGACTCGTCGATCAGGTTTATGCCCATTGCCTGCGCGAGGAACTGCATATTCTGGGACTGGAAGCCTGGAGCAACGTCAAGGTGCCCATCCGCTACAAGGCATGGCGTCTGGAAGATGCCTTTACCGCGGATTTGCAGGTGGAAAACGCCGTTCTGGTGGGCGTGAAGTCCGTCGATTACCTGCTGCCGCTCCACGCGGCCCAGTTGCGCACCTATCTGAAACTTTCCGGCTTTCATCTGGGTCTGCTCATCAATTTCAATGTCGAAATCCTGCGCCAGGGCATACGGCGTGTCCTCTACGAACACTGAACCCTTGCGTTTTCCCGCTTTTCCACAGGATGCCTCACGATGACGAATTACCGCGAAACCCTGAATCTCCCCGATACCCCTTTCCCGATGCGCGGCGACCTGCCCAAACGCGAACCGGGCTGGATCGCCGGCTGGCAACAGAAAAAGCTCTACCAGAAAATTCGCGCCGCATGTGCCGGACGTCCCCGTTTCATTCTCCACGACGGCCCGCCCTATGCCAACGGCAGCCTGCATCTGGGACACGCGCTCAACAAGATTCTCAAGGACATCATCGTTCGCGCCAAGACCCTCGCCGGGTTCGACGCGCCTTTTGTGCCGGGCTGGGATTGTCACGGCCTGCCGATTGAGCACAAGGTGGAAACCACCCATGGCCGCCATCTGCCCGCCGGGCGCGTGCGCGAACTCTGCCGTGCCTACGCCGCCGGGCAGGTAGACATCCAGAAGGCCGATTTCATCCGTCTGGGCGTGCTGGGCGATTGGGATCAGCCCTATCTCACCATGAACTTCGCCAACGAGGCGAACGAGATTCGGGCGCTGGCGCGCATGGTGGAAAATGATTATGTGTTCAAGGGACTGAAACCCGTGAACTGGTGTTTCGAGTGCGGTTCGGCGCTGGCCGAGGCGGAAGTCGAATATGCCGACAAGTCTTCCCCCACGCTGGATGTCGCCTTTCCGCTCGATGCCGCCGACGCGGACAGACTCGCGGCGGCCTTCGCCCTGCCCGGCCTGCCGAAACCGGCGGCGGCGGTCATCTGGACCACCACCCCGTGGACCATTCCCGCCAATCAGGCGCTCAATCTTCATCCCGATTTCGAGTACGCGCTGGTCGATGTGGGCGATCGTCTTTTGCTGCTCGCGCGGGAACTCGCCGAGGCGACGCTGGCGCGTTGCGCGCGCGCGGGCCAAATCCTGGCGACGGCCAAGGGCGCGACGCTCGCCAACCTCACCTTCCGCCATCCGCTTTATGATCGCGCCGCGCCGGTCTATCTCGCCACCTACGTCGGCGCGGACGCGGGCACCGGCCTTGTGCACTGCGCCCCCGCGCACGGTGTGGACGACTTCAATACCTGGCTTGCGCACGGGCGCAAACGGGAGGAAATCATTTCCATCGTCGAGGCGGATGGCCGTTATGTCGCCGATTTGCCCTTCTTCGGCGGCATGAACATCTGGAAGGCGAACGAGGCCGTGCTGGACAAGCTCGCCGAAGTCGACGCCCTCCTCTCGCGTGGCAACATCAGCCATAGTTATATGCACTGCTGGCGGCACAAGACGCCGCTCATCTATCGCGCGGCCACGCAATGGTTTGTCGGCATGGATCGCAAGGCGGCGGATGGTTCCACCCTGCGCGAACGCGCGCTCGCGGGCGTCGAAGCCACCACTTTCTACCCGGCCTGGGGACAGGCGCGTCTTGCCGCCATGATCGCCAACCGTCCCGACTGGTGTATTTCGCGCCAGCGCAACTGGGGCGTGCCGATTCCCTTTTTTGTCCACCGGCAGACGGGCGAATTGCATCCGCGCACGGTCGAGCTGATGGAAAAAGTCGCCCAGCGGGTTGAAAAGGAAGGGATCGAAGCCTGGTTCAAGCTGGATGCCGCCGAATTTCTGGGCGCGGAAGCGGACGACTACGACAAGGTCAGCGATACGCTCGATGTCTGGTTCGATTCCGGCACGACGCACTGGCATGTGCTGCGCGGCTCCCACCCGGATGGACACGGCGCGGGTCCGGCGGCGGATCTGTACCTGGAAGGTTCCGATCAGCATCGCGGCTGGTTTCATTCCGCGTTGCTCACCGGCGCTGCCATCGACGGTCATCCGCCGTACAGGGCGCTCCTGACCCACGGCTTTACCGTAGACGGCCAGGGGCGCAAGATGAGCAAGTCGCTGGGGAATGTCATCACGCCGCAGGAAGTGATCGCGGGCAGCATTCCCGACGGCAAGGGCAAGACGCAGAAAATCGGCGGTGGCGCGGATTTGTTGCGCTTGTGGGTTGCCTCTACCGACTATTCCGGCGAACTTGCGCTTTCGCCTGAAATCATGCAGCGCGTGGTTGAAGCCTATCGCCGTATCCGCAACACGGTACGCTTCCTGCTGGCCAACACCGCCGATTTTGCCGCCGGACAGGACATGCTCCCGGTTGCCGACTGGCTGGAACTGGATCGCTATGCCCTCGCCCTTACCCGCAACCTGCAAGGGCAGGTGGAAGCCGGTTACGCGCGCTTTGATTTTCTCCGCGTCACTCAGGCGCTGCAAGGGTTCTGTTCGGAAGATTTGGGCGCTTTCTATCTGGACATTCTCAAGGATCGCCTCTACACCACGGGCAAAACCGCGCGCGCGCGCCGGTCGGCGCAGAGCGCGCTCTGGCACATCACCCAGACCCTCGTCCGCCTGATGGCGCCCATTCTGCCCTTCACCGCCGAGGAAATTTGGCAAACGCTGACGCCAGACCCGGAAGATTCGGTCATGCTCCGCACCTGGCATGTCCTGCCGGAAGCGCCGGATGAAGCCGCCCTCCTGGCGCGCTGGCGACATATCGCCGAGGTCCGCGTGGAAGTGTTCTAGGCGCGCGAAGCCTTGCGCAACGTGGGCAAAATCGGCGCGGATTTGCAGGCGGCCATCACCATCACGGCGGAAGGCGCGCAATACGAGGCGCTGGCCGCCTTGGGCGAGGATCTCAAATACATCTTCATCGCCTCCGCCGCCAGCGTGCGTCAGGGCGCGTTTCAGGTCGAGGTAAGCCACGCCAGCGGCGAGAAATGCGAACGCTGCTGGCATGTGCGCGAAGACGTGGGCCGCCATGCCGAACACCCCAAACTCTGCGCCCGCTGCATCAGCAATCTCTACGGCAGCGGCGAGACGCGCGAAAAAGCCTGAACATTGCGAGGGGCAAGAGGCCCGTGGCGATCCATGCGTTTTTCTGGATGGCTTCGTCGCCAAAGCGCCTCGCAATGACCAAATTCACGCCACTTTGGATCGCTCTCTTTTTTGCGCCCATTGTGCATCCCCTCCCAGAACCCTGCTACCATTCGCCGTTGTCCGTTTTCTTTCAAGGGAGGTTGCGATGGCAGAAGAAAAATACCGCTTGGTGACGCGCAGCGATTTTGATGGTCTGGTCTGCGCCGTGTTGCTGAACGAACTGGAGATGATCGACGAGATCAAGTTCGTGCACCCCAAGGACATGCAGGACGGCAAGATCGAGATCACCGGGCGCGACATCACGACCAACCTGCCTTACGTCGAGGCGGCGTATCTGGTGTTCGATCACCACCTTTCGGAAACGCTGCGCAATCCTGGCGAGCACAAGAATTACATCATCTGGCCGGATGCCCCCTCCGCCGCACGGGTGGTCTATGAATACTACGGCGGCCACAAACGCTTTTCCGCCTCGTTCAACGACATGATGGCGGCGGTGGACAAGGGCGACAGCGCCCAGTTCAGCCGTGAGGAAATCCTGAATCCGGACGGCTGGGTACTGCTCAATTACCTGATGGATGCCCGCACCGGGTTGGGGCGTTTCCGGGAATTTCGCATCAGCAACTACGCGCTGATGATGGATTTGATCCAGTATTGCCACAATCACACCATAGACGAAATCCTCCAGCTTCCCGACGTGCGCGAACGGGTGGCGCTTTATTTCGAGCACGCGGAAAAAGCCAAAGAGCAGCTTGTGCGCTGCTCCAGGGTATACAAGAATCTGGTCGTGCTGGATTTGCGCGGGGAAGAAACCATCTACGCGGCCAACCGCTTCATGATTTACGCGCTTTTCCCGGAGAGCAACATTTCCATCCATGTGCTCTGGGGGTTGCAAAAACAGAATACCGTGTTTGCCGTTGGCAAATCCATTCTCGATCGTTCCAGCAAAACCAATATTGGCGAATTGATGCTCCAGTATGGCGGCGGTGGTCATCATGCCGCAGGCACCTGTCAGGTCGACAACGACAAGGCAGAAACGGTATTGGACACCTTGATCCAGACCATCAACGCCGATGGCTGATTCCACTGTCCGCATCCGCTGAAGGTAAAAAAACGCCGCGTTCTCAGAAGCGGCGTTTTTCTTGCCCCCTGAACGCCACATCGTCGGCAGTGACCATACCACACCTACCGAACGTGGCGATTCTCGCCATGCGTCCGTTCATCCATCAGGGTAAGTGGCGCGGGGCAATCCAGACTTTGGGCGAGGGCACGCAATAATTCAAATTCGGCCACCGTGATTTTGCCGTCATGTTCCGTGACGGCCACACAGGCAGCAAGCAAATTTTTACGGAAATGCGGCGCGGTATGCGCCAGGTGTTCCAGAGCCGCGTCCACCACGTTCGGGCGCACGGCTTTTTTGTCCGGAAACTCCCAAGGTCCGTCAATGGGCGCCAACGCGGCAGCATGATGAAAGGCGGCTGCGGCAGCGGCCTGGTCGGCATTACCCGCATACGCGAGCAACGCCAGAATATGGGTAATGTCCGGCTTCAAACGCTCCATGCGCAGCGGCGGACGTATTTTGGAATCGGGTTCGAGGACGCTTTTCAATATCCGGCGCACAGTGAATTCCGCAATGGAAAGACGGCCATCCGCCCAGATCAGGGTATCGACGGATTGCAGGAAGCGGCTTTGCGCTTCGGGAGAAAGTTCGCGCAGAGCCGGCAGCGCCAGATCCAGAAGCGGCAGGCGATACTGCGCCCCCTGTTGGGCAAGCCATTGAGCGTGCCGCAAGGTTTCCGCCACCTGTTCGGGGAAATGACTGTGGCGTAAATCCTCCAGTTGCTGCTTCTGAACCTTCGCGTCGCGGGACAAAAGCAAGGCATACACGATGGCTTGGGCATCGTCGGGGAGATGCGCGGCCTCAGCCAACGGTTCCGGGATTCCCGCAAGCAGGGTCTGGGCCGCCGCAAGCTGCGCGGAGCCAAACGCGCCAATGCCATTCATGAAGCTGACGCCCGCCAGTTTCGCGTCGGGTAGAGCCATGCCGGACAATTTCGCATCAGGCGCTGTCGCGCGGGGCTTGATGGCGGGTTGCCGCTTCGACAAGGTACCCTTGAAATTCTTATCCACCCGGACAATACGCTCTTCGAGTGGTGGATGCGTGGCAAAGAGGGGAAAAAGGGAAAAGACACGCCTGCCGCTCGCGCCGAAAAAAAGGTGGCTGGCAGCCTCGCTTCTGGGATGCTGGATTTGGGAACCTGAAACCATGAGTTGGCGCAGTGCCCTGGCCAGTCCATCCGGGTTGCGGGTAAACTGAACGGCGGAAGCGTCAGCCAGGTATTCGCGCGCGCGTGAGATGCTGGCCTGAATCAGCTTGCCGAAAAAAAGACCAACAGAGCCGATGATCATGAGCAAAACACCAAGGGGAATAGCCCCTCCCGAGTTTCTGCCTCGCGCCTTGGTCATGAAACGCCCGCATGTCGTCAGGAAGAAAATGCCGTGGAGGACGCCGATAATCCGCAGATTGAGGCGGGTATCGCCATTGACGATATGACTGATCTCATGGCCGATGACGCCCTGAAGCTGGTCGCGGTCGAGGTGGTCGAGCAGTCCGCGCGTGACGGCAATCACGCTGTTGTTGGTCGTCATGCCCGCCGCAAAGGCGTTGAGGCCGGCTTCCTCGTCCAGAACGAAGGCTTTGGGGGCAGGAATGCCGGCGGCAATGGACATTTCGTCGATCACATTGACAAGCTGCAGCTCAAGCGCGTCGCGTGTTTCCCGCAGAACAGGACGCCCGCCCAGTTCAATGGCAATCAACGCGCCGCCCATGCGGGAAATCTCCCGGATTTTGTAAAGCGAGGCCAGACCGATCACCCCGCCAACCACAAAAAGGGTTGTGAAAAACCGGGAAGCATCCCAAAACGCCCCATGAAAAAAACCGGGCTGCCTGTTTTCTGGCTGGATGATCGCCTGAGTTCCTCCTCCCGTCATGCCGAAAATCAACGTGACCGCCAGATAAATGGCAACGGTAAGGATGATGACCACCAGTACGAACCCAAACACCAGCCAGCGGGTCTTTTTCTGGGCGCGGGCTTGTTCGCCAAAAAAATCCATGATGGATCCCCTTCCCGGAATTTTTTACGAAAAACTGACCTTGACGTTCTGGCGTATGGCGCTGCCATCCGCGCTCAACCACTGTTCGGCTGGCTTGAAGCCAAAACGCGCGGCGATGAGGGAATTCGGGAAGGATTCCCGCCGGATGTTGTAACGCATGACCGCGTCGTTGAAGGCTTGCCGGGCGAAGGCGATACGGTTTTCGGTAGAAGCCAGTTCCTCCTGCAATTGCGCCATGTTCTGATTGGCTTTCAGGTCGGGATAGGCTTCGGAAAGGGCGAAGAATTTGGTCAGCAACCCTTCGAGTGCCGATTCCGCGCCCTGGAGACTGCGCAGGGCGGCAGCATCGGGACGGTCGCTCGCCCTTTTCGCGGCCGCCTGCGCGGTATTGCGGGCGGCGATCACCGCTTCCAGCGTTTCGCGCTCGTGCTTCAGATACCCTTTGGCTGTCTCCACCAGATTGGGAATCAGGTCATACCGCCGTTGAAGCTGTACATCGATCTGCGAAAAAGCGTTGCGAATCTGGTTGAAAAGATCGACCAGCCCGTTATAGACGCCAACGCCCCAGATAACGACCGCAACGGCCACCACAACCAAAACCAAGACCAGGATGGTGTTCATGAATGCTCTCCTTGAATGTCGTTCCCTCGAAATGAGGTCAGGCTCCTGCCTTGCCCTTCACTCTAACGCCCAGGTCATATGATGTCAAGCCATTTTATGCCACACATTGGAAATTTTCGATCTGCCTGTCTTCATCGTAAAACCGACTCCGGTTTGAAACCCCGGCCGTAAGAAAGGTGCGGAGGTCGGGTGAAGGCCGGGGTTTCGACCGTAGCCATTGGGGAGTGGAAAGAAACCCCTTCCCAATGGCGTTTGACCGACAGCCCTGAAGGGCTGTCGCTGATTTTTGCTGGGGGACGATTGAAAATGGCGGATAACTCCCCCCTCGTCAAAAGCGAGGCACGAAACGCCGTGGTGATCCATGCGGCGGTTTGGCATCCCCAAACGCTGGAGAACCCTCAAGGCCGCCCGGATTGCCGCGGGACTGTGGTCCTCGCAATGACGAGGCGGGAGGATCCAGGAAGAGAGGTAGGGGTGAAAGATTTTTCGCCCCTACAGTGACGGGGAAAGCGCCGCGAGATCGCATCACGTCCCGTGCTCAGAACTGATACCGCGCCGTCAGCATGAAATTGCGCGGCGCGCCGTATTCATTCGTGTAGGTATAGGTGCGGTAGGTCTTGTCGAAAACGTTGTCCAGTGTCGCCGTCAAACTCAGGTTGTCGGTAAAGACGTAACGCGCCATCAGGTTCACCACGGTATACGCCTTCTGCGTGCGGATCTTGCGCAAGGCGGGTTCGCTGGCGTCATAGATTTCGCTTTGCCAGAGCGCGCCGCCGCCTATCGTCAGACGGTTGAAACCGGGCAGCGTGTAGGTGGAAAAGAGTTTCAACTGATGCTTGGGTATGGTGCTGGTATTCAAGCGCGCGCCTTCCCGGTCGCGTGTCACGACTCGGGTATAACCGCCCTGAACCTGCCAGCCACGGGAAAGTTCGCCGGAGATTTCCACCTCCCAGCCCCGGCCCTTGGTGCCGCTTTTGGCGGTGTAGGCTTGATTGCCTTCGGGCGTGAGACGGTTGCCGTCGGCCACGGCGAAATTGTTCTTGCGCACCTCAAAAAATGCGACGCTGGCTTGAAGGTGCTTGTTGAACCATTCCGTTTTCAGACCCAGTTCGTAGTTTTCGCCGCCTTCCGGGTCGAGGAGGCTGCCATCGGTATCCTTGTAGTTTTGCGGCTTGAAGATGCTGGTGTAGCTCGCGTAGGCCGACACCTGCTTGCTCAGGTCATAGACGATGCCCGCATAGGGCGTAAAAACGTTGTTTTCCTTGCGGTCATCGGTGATGGCGCCTGTCTTCGTGTTTTTGGCGCGTGTTTCCCATGTGCTCACGCGCCCGCCCACGATGACGGAGAGCGCGTCGGCGGGTCGCAGGCGCAGAGCGGCAAACGCACCATGTTGCTGAATCGTGGTTTTCGATGCGGAAGAAGTAAAAGACGCCCAATCCGGTTCCGGCACATGACCGTTCCATGTAAGGGTCTGAACCTGGCCAGCATTCCTGATGTTGATGACGCTGGGTCTATCCTGCCGGGAAGAATAACCGTTGAACCCGGTCATGAAATCGTGCAGCCGACCCCACAACGTAAAACGCCCTTCCAGGCTTGCGTCCAGAGCGTCAGTTCGGTATTCGTCTGCATATTTGCGCAGTAGCAGGCTACTCATCCCATTCGGCATGATCTCAGCAGAATTGGCGTAGCCGAGTTTTTGGGTGGGTTCCATGCGCCCGTGGGTATAGCTCAGGTGCACGTGCCAGTCTTCATTGAAGTGATGTTGCAGGGCAAGTGAAGTACGGGTCTGGCGGTTGCTGAAAGTGCTCCAATCGGTCGTGGCGTTGTTCGACCGGGAAAAAGGCGTTTTACTGCCATCGGTAAAGCCGATACCGAAGCTGGTATAGGAGCCGCCGCCGTGCACCTTCTGATCGGTATGTTCCAAGGCCAACGAAATTTCGGTGGCGGGGCTGAGATCGGCTTCCAGCACACCGTAGACAAGGCGGTTGTAGCCTTTGTAGCGGTCTTGCCAGGAATTGCCTTCGTTGTAAACGGCGACGAAGCGTCCGCGCAGTGTTCCGGCTTCGTTCAGGGGCGAGCCGATGTCGGCCACGCTACGGCTTTTGTTCCATCGTCCCAGGCTCTGTTCGGCGGATGCCTGGAACTGGCGTGTCGGGCGTTTGCGCACAAGGTTGATGCTGCCCGCCGGGTCGCCCGCGCCGGTGAGCAGCCCTGTCGCTCCGCGCACCACCACAACCGAATCGTAGAGGGCAGTATCCGTGGAATTATTTCCCAGCCATGCACTGCCAAAGGTCGTGGAAGGTGCGAGCGCGCCATCGACCTGATAGTTGTCGAGCAGATAACCTCTTGAATAAAAGGGACGGTAGCCACCAATTTCCGAGCCGTTGTTGAGGGTCACAATGCCGGGCGTTTGCGTCAGTACCGTGTCCAAGGTGTTGAGTCCTTGATCGTCCATACGCTGGCGGGTGATGACGGTAATGGATTGCGGCGTTTCACGCGGCGAGAGGTTGAGCCGGGTGGCGCTGTTCGTGGTGCGGGTGGTGTAGACGCCGGTGTTTTCGGTGAGGCCGGAGGCGTCCGGGGTGTCAGTGACGGTGACGGTGGGGAGGACGGTTTCTTCTTCGGAAGCGGAAGATGGGGGAGGGTTATCTTGAGCTTGGGCTATCCCAGCCCAAAATATGCCCAGCAATGCCCCAGAAACGCGCCAGAATCGGCGATCATCGGGGGGGGTGGGGTGAAAAGCCTGCGTGTAAAAGCGCGTCTACAAGACCCTTCTGCGTGTCTACGAGGGGTATGTGGCGAGGAAAGATTTTTGCGGTCATGATGCTTGCTCCAGAAAGTTGCGAGGATGAGGAAAGGGCTGTTCTCTCAACGAGAAATTTTCTCATAGTTGATAAACGGAACGGTTATCAACATGGGGCACAAAGGATAACCCGAAAATCCTGCAAGGCAAAAGGGTTTTTCATTCCCCCGGAATTCTTCACTCCCGTCTGCTCTTCAAAACCCGTCACAAGCAAGGCGCGCAGTGCCGTGGTCGGCCATACCGGTTTGACACCTCAGACCGCTCCAGCTTCAGACAGATCGGGCGCAAGACAAGCGATGCGGAGCGCATCTATCGCAGAGGCCGGCGCTTTTCCAGTCGTTCTGGAGCATATTCCAGATACATTGGCGGAAAAGTTCCTGCGTCGCCTTTCGCGTCAGGTACAAATAGTAAGTAGCACCCATAATCAGCCATAATCGAGGGCAAGACACGTTTTGTGGACAGCGATGCTTCTTTATTCCTGATCGCCCCCTCGGATGACGCCAAAATGAATCTACCGGAAATCCAATCCTGGCTAAAAAAGGCCCCATTGTTGAGAAATCTTCCGGAAGACCTGCTCCGGTTCATCGCCGGACATGTAAAAGAATGTCAGTTGCGCGACAGGGAATTCCTGTTCCTGCAAGGCGATCCTGGCGATTTCGTCGGGTTCGTGGTGAATGGCATGGTCTATCATCAGATGTTCAGCCCGGATGGACGCGAGTTGACTGCCGGTTGCAGCGCCACTGGGGAAATCGTCGGGCTTTCCGCGCTTTCCAGCACCAGTCCACGGCAAATCGCCGCCCGCGCTTCCGGAACGACGCGGGTGCTGACCATTTCCAAACGTCATTTCCTCGTGCTCCTGCGGGAGCGGGTTTTCCTCGAAGAGCTTGTGGCATGGCTCAGTGATCTGTGTGAAAAGAACCTCGATTTCATCGAGACTGCCTGCCTGTATCCGCTGGAGGCTCGGCTGGCGCGCCATATTCTGCGCAATCTGAAGGAGGGAGCGGTTCCGTGCCTGCGGCTGCCCGCGCATCAGGGCATGCTTGCCGCGATGATCAACGCCAGCCGTTCCAAACTGAACGTTCGTCTGCAATCCTGGAAGGCAATGGGCCTGATCCATGTACGGGGGAACCAGTTCTTCATCGACGACCTGCCGCAAATTCGTCACCTGGCCTGCCTGCCCAACTGAATAAACAAGGGAGTCTCCAACTCCCCCAATGAGTGGCGCTGCCGAAAACCGCTGATCGGCCCTACGGCCGATACGCCCTCATCGGACTTCCATCAGATAGACGCATCGGCTCAGGTTACAGACCAGATTGTGCATCCCGATGCAACGCATGATTTCATCCCTTGCCCGCGATTTCATCGCGCCAAAAATGTGCCCCACTCGGCATCGTGTCCGGGACTTCTCCCGGTTGCTCGCCTTCTGTTCCTCCGTCAGCGGTTTGCACGCGCGTGTAAAACCTCGGCGTGCTGGACGTAGGCCGAGTCCGCGTAGACTTCGTCCTCCGGGGACGGCGTTTCGTTTCTTTCCCTCGCTTGACGCACTTTCTCCTTTTCTTCTTCCGACTTGCCGGGGAAAAATTTCACGAATTCGTTGCTGTCGTAAACAAACGCCAAAATCTGTTCCCCAGGGAACAGCGTTTCCTGTCGGATTTTTCCAGACTGCCTTCCATGTTCATTCCATGGAAGGCAGACGATGGTACGCACGGAAAAGTGGCCGGACAAAAAGATCCGCGCCGAGGATCGCTGTTTCGAGGAAAGCTGGCGCGCCGTATATCGGGCGTTGTATCGCCGCGCCCTGCGCCTGACTCGCGGAGATCAGGGGCAAGCCGAGGATTTGCTTTCCGTCACGGCGATCAAATCCCTGGAAATTCTGCGCCGCATCCCAGAGCGCATCCGTGAGCCGCAAGGTTTTCTGTTTCTCGTGTTGCGCCATACGTACCTGGACAGCGCACGCCGGGAGATGCGGGGAAAACGGATTTTTGACGTGGAAGCCACGCGGCTGAGGGAAGAAGAGGGGGAAGAAACAACAGGAGAGGTCGGGGCACGCTCACCGCTCGATGTCCTGCTCGTCACGGAACGCCTGGAGGACGTTTCTCGCGTATTTTGCCGTCTGACTCCGCAACAGCGGCAGCTTTTCGAGCTGGCCTTCCTGCACGAGCGCGCCTACCCGGAAATCGCCGAAAACCTGGGTATCAGCACCGTGCTGGCGCGTAAAAGGGTACAACTGCTGCGCGAAAAACTGCGCCGCTTCACAAAAAGTTCACAAGATTGAAGCTGGCGCGTTCATACGTAGGACAGCTTGCAAAAAAGGAGATCGACATGGCCGACAGCACAGCAGTAAACGCGCAGATCACCGACGCCGTCACGCAAAACAACGTGAAGGTCATCGCCGAAGCGCCCGCGCAGGCCATCGCGGCGCTCTACCAAGTCGCCAGCCATTCCGCCGGGTTGTCCCTGCAAAATGCCGTGCACAGCCAACAAGCGTTGAACCAGGTTTCCACCGCCGCAGTCTCCAAGGCGGTCGCACTCATCATGGCCATCAGCGACAAAGGGTAAGCATCATGTTCGGCTTTCATTTCGACAAAAAAGCGGAAGGTACGGAACAGGTGGAAAACATGAGTCCCCCAGCGCCGCCGCCGCAATCGGAGCAGGAATCGATCCGGCAACACTGGATGCAATCCCTGAACGTGCAGGATGCGCCCGAAACGGACGCTTTGAACACGCAGATTGTCCAGGCCGTGCGTCTTGCCAACGCCGAGACCGCCGCGCAGGCGCCCACGCAGATCGCTGTCATTCCCAACCTGATGATCAGCCAGGCGAGTGGCCTGCTCGCCCAATCCGCCGCAAGCTATTTCGACGGCGTGAGCAAGGTGGCGCTCGCCAGCAAATCCGTGCTCTTGAAACAAATGACGGAAAACATCGCCCAAAAAAACATCCTCCAGGCGGGCGAAGACGCCTTGGGCGCGCTGGTCACCGACCTCCTGGTCGCCGCTGCCGCCGCCGTCGCCGCCTCGACCGGCGCGATGGAAGCCAAATCCGCCAACTTCGCCATCGACCAGATCAACCAGGGCATCAAGAGCTTCAACACATTGCGCCAGCAGGGCGCGAAAGACTGAACGTTTTGTCGGACTTTATTTGAAGGAGAATTGAAATGGGATACTTCAAGCTGGAAACGCCCGTGGAGGTCACGCCCTATCCGTTTGACTTTCATAGTCACTTCAACGGGATTTTGCCGCTGGAAAACAAGGTGAAATGGAAAGGAGATGGCCTGACAGTCGGCGGCATAACTATAGGAAAAGAAGATGATCTTTCCATTCTTGGCTTGCTGGGTGGGAAATCCGACAATAACGAATCCATCAAAAGCGCACACTACAAATTATTCAACATGGTTTTAAAATTCTTCATCAGGCATCTTGTCGATGAGAAATCCATATTCTCGATTTCCGGCATGAATGATTATCAGCGTGGAGAATGCGCGGCGGAAAATCTCTACATTGCGTGCAGTATCCTGCAACATGTTTCCGGGAACGCCATTTGTCATGACGTGAATCATGACATGGATAAACCTTGCGTTTACCTGAAGACCCACAAACTTCTGGAGAACGACCTCCTGAAAAGCGATACTGCCTATCATGTCGTCGCCTATTTCAACAAGAAACTTTTTGCGGCAAACAAGTATACGCCGTTCGATGACGCTTATTGGGTGCGGGGATCAGTCATTGACAACAAGGATTACACAGACAAGTTCAACCTGATGTCCCTGTGCTATATGTACGCTTCTGGTGTGCGGTATGCGCAAATCGCAGTCAGCAAGAATTCTGTGAAGAAGATTGACAGCCTCATTCAGGGACTCCAAAGAGAATATAAGTACACTGGCTACAAGCTTCTGGCTCAGTCTCCTGCCGTGTATTCCAATAAAGAAAAATTCGAAGGAGAGTTGAACAGTATTTTGGAACTATTCAAGTCAAGCGTGGATAAACCCAAAAACCTGGTCGGTATCGATCTGTTGTCAACAGAGAACAAAACGGGGCTGTACAAGGAGTTTTTTGATTTTTTGTCAAAAGAAGATACTTTATCTGTATTCAATAATCATGTGGGGCCAAGTGAAAAGCCATCCAAAAAAGCCATCATGCACATTCATTGTGGAGAAGGCGGGGGGAATTCCGAGAACAACCGTTCCCTGTGCGGATATTACCTTTGCAATGCCGTGCATCCCGACATGCGAGAGTTCAGTTCCGCCCTGGCGGATTACACCATCAAGTACTATCGCAAAAACGTGGCCCGTACAAAAGAAAGAAAGAGGGAGCGAGACCATCTCAAGAAAAAAGATCGCGATTATCTTGAAGTCACCACGCTTTTCGATGAACTGTTTCAATGGAATAATCTGGTGATCGACGGTCTGCAACTCCATCGTTTCGATATCAACAGCCTGGTTTCGCGCGCGCTGGTCGCCTATAACGGGAAGACCAACATCATTCATTTTTGCGATACGCTGGAAATAGATGACGACAAACGTTATTATGATAAGCTGTGCAAGGGAAAAACGCCATTTTCCTTCAGAATAGGCCATGCCTACTATAACCGAAACTATCTGAGCGCCAGATTCCCCGCCTTGTATTACGATACCAATCTGGGTAGCAACTTCATTACTGGAGCTTCCGGAATATTCGATTCGACGCAATTGTACAAACTCAATAGTGGCCTGCGAAAACTGGACGGGCATATCGATACCAATTTGATCGAGGAGGTGCTTGATTCAGTTGCACATATTGGAAGAGATCGGCTCAATGCCAAACAAAGACTGGAAATAGTAAAACTCATGAGTGAAAATACAGTGACACCTGATACGCTTTCAAGTATTATTGGCAATATTGATGCCGAATCAATAAAAGCCAGTATTAAAGATTTTTTAGGCAGATGTCTTTCCGAGCCCCTCAAAAATAAAGATATGCCACATGAGATGAAGTTTCAAATATTATGTTCCATTTTGTCTGTTGCACTGAACTGGTGTTCTTATCTTCTTGGCGCGGATGGTCAGGGAGTCGAGCATTCCGATACCCAAGCGGAAGCCGTACGCATGACGTTCATGCTGGCCTATGGAATGTGCGATGGCCTGGAACTCATAAGCGCGGAATGGTTCAATAATATCGCAGAATTGATTTTGAATGTCTCTTGTGCCTATTGGAAAGAAACCATTGGCACTGGCAATATGATATCACCAGAACAGAGCGTTTATAAAGTCGACCGTTTCCAGGGCTTCAAGGCCCGGAATTCCGTCGTTCTTGTCAAGGCATCAAGAATTAAAAAGGAATGATCTTCATCGTAAAACCAACTCTGGTTTGACCCCCCCCCCCCGTAAGAAAGGTGCGGAGGTCGGAACCTCGGCCTGAAGGCCAGAGTTTCGACCGTAGCCATTGGGGAGGGAAAAGAAACCCCTTCCCAATGGCGTTCAGGATTTTGCAAAAGGCTCCATAATGACCTTTTCCGTCTTCTTCCAAACCCTGCTCGAATTTTCCGAAAACTATCTCAACCGTCCACTGACGCCGGAAGAGCGCGCGAAACTGCAAAACTTCTGCAACCAGGTGTTCCTGCGGCAAAACGCGCGGCAGACGACCGCGTGGCACAAACGAGAGATTCAGCAACGTATCCAGGAAACCTTGACGCAACTGCTCGCGCGGGTACGCCAGGAACTCCAGGAAGGTTCCACCGGAAAAGACCGGGAAGATGCACCCGCGCCCGTGGAAAATACAGCGGAGGAAAACATCCCGGAATCCCAGACGCAAACGCCCTCCGAATGATGAGCACCTCGAATAACCCGATATTTTCAACAAATCCTGCTACGCAATGATGTTCGAGAGCGCCACGGCGCAATTTCTTTGACAAATCACCGCTTTCCCCGGCGGCGTTGCCCCGTTTTT
>JAISWQ010000024.1 GCA_031271025.1 Zoogloeaceae bacterium
GATTCCTTGTTGAGCGTGTGTTGGGTTTTGAGCCAATCCGAAAAGGCCGCGCCGATTTCGCTGTGGCGCTGGCCAAAAACAGTGGTGGCTTGGAGATAACCGAGTTTGGAACCGCAATCATAGCGCGTGCCCTGATAGCGGTAGGCGAGAATCTGCTCTTCCGCGAGCAGGGCCGCGATGCTGTCGGTCAACTGGATTTCGCCGCCGGAACCCGGTTTGCCCTGGGCCAGATGATGAAAAATGCGCGGGGTCAGGATATAGCGCCCAACGACCGCCAGATTGGAAGGCGCCGCTTCGGGTTTGGGTTTTTCGACGATGCCGTGTATCTGTTCCACCCGTTCGCCGACGGAGCTGGCGGCCACGATGCCATAGCTTTGCGTCTCTTCGTGCGGTACCTCCTGCACAGCCAGCACCGAACAGCGATAGTAATCGTAGGCATCCGTCATCTGCTTCAGGACTGCGGGGCGGGCGTCCAGCAAATCGTCCGCCAGCACGACGGCAAAGGGTTCATCCCCTACGACCGCGCGCGCGCAGAGTACGGCGTGCCCCAGCCCCAGGGCTTCCGATTGCCGGATGTAGACACAATTCACGTCCTTGGGCAGGATGTTGCGCACCACGTCCAGCATGGCGATCTTGCCTTTTTTTTCCAGTTCGGTTTCCAGTTCAAAGGCTTTGTCGAAATGGTCTTCAATGGCGCGTTTGCTGCGTCCGGTGATGAAGATGAGATCGGTGATGCCGGCGGCGACGGCTTCTTCCACCGCATACTGGATCAGGGGCTTGTCGACGACGGTCAGCATTTCCTTGGGCGATGCCTTGGTGGCGGGCAAAAAGCGGGTACCCAGACCGGCAACGGGGAAAACCGCCTTGCGAACTCGTTTCATGAGGTTTCTTTCTGCGATGAATGCGGCGCGAACGCATCGCCGCCAGGAAAAGCCGACATTGTAATCGGGATGTAAAACTTCGTGTCGTACTGCGCCGGATGGCGATGATTTTCCTATACTCCAAGATGTATCCGCGCAGATTTTCCTGCACGCAATGGAGCCTGCCATGAACACTTTTTCTCACCCTTCCCTACGCTTTTTTGTGATCCTTGCGTGTTTTGCCGCGTTTGCGTTTTCACCCGGCGCGGCAGCGGAAATTTACCGCTGCGTGGTCAATGGGAAAACGACGATTTCCACCGATCCCTGTCCGCTTGGGGCGAAAGCGGAGACGGTCATGCCGGATACGGTTGGGGAAGAAGCGCGCGCCGCCGCGGAAAAGGAAGCCGCGTGGCTGAAGCGTGAAGCGGAGCGGTTGACCGCCGCGCAGGCGCAGCGGGACGCCGATGAGGCCGCTGTGCGGCAGGCGGCGGCGGAAGCGGCTGCCGCAACGGCAGAGGCAGAGGCGCAGCAGACCATCGTGGAAGTTCATACGGGCTGGCCGTTGCTTTATTACCGCCCGGTCTGGCGGCATCGTCCGCCGGCCTACCACCACCGTCCGCCGCCAGCCCGTCGTCGTCCGCCGCCGCCGCCGCGCCTGGCGCCGGGAGGCGCAGCCTTCCGTCCCGCGCCTGCGGCAGGACGTCCGTCCGCGATACGCACCATGTCGCGTCCAGGAGGCGGTGTTCGGGGTGCGCCGTGGGGGCGAGGCAATGGACGATTCCGCTGAGTGTCGCTGAACGGCTGGTGAAAAAGCGCGAGCACAGCTTGGTTGCGCTTTCCATATTTCTCATGCCTGGCCTGCAGGCCAGGCATGTTCTGCGAAATCAACCTGCCGCCTCCAGGAAGGCGGCGCGTTCGGCGCACCATTCGGCTTCGTCGGCGGCGGCCAGTTTTTCCAGATCGCCCGGTTCGGCGTTCGAGTCGTCCACCCACTCGCGCAACAGGGGCGAGCCGTTGATGAGGTCTATGGGCAGGCGCTCAAATTCGTATTCGTAGGCGAAATCGCGCCACAGCGGATAGTCGGGGTAAAGCGCGCGAATGGCCTTGAAGGCCAGCGCCTGCGCGCGCCAGGGACGAAAGGCTTTGGGCGCGCAGGCCGGGTGGTCGGTATGGAAAAAAATACCGGCGCAGAGTTTTCCCGCGTGTTTGTGGAAGGTCGGCTCAAACCAGTATTCGCGTAAAAAAACCCCTTGCAGCCACTCCGGCGCAAGGCGCTGCATTTCGGCAAGCAACCGGCGGGCATCGAGGCCGGGTGCGCCAAAACCTTCCAGCGGGCGCGTCGTGCCGCGCCCTTCGGAAAGCGTGCTGCCTTCCAGCAGTACCGTGCCCGCATAGGCGCGCGCCATATTGAGCGTGGGCGCGTTCGGGCTGGGATTCACCCAGGCGCGTTCCAGCAGCGGCCAGCCGTAGCCAGGCGCGGCTTCCGGTTGCCAGCCTTGCAGGCCGATGATTTGACAATCGACATCCAGTTTCAGGGTTGCGACAAACCAGCGGGCGAGTTCGCCCAGCGTGAGACCATGCCGCATCGGCAATGCGCCTGCGCCGACAAAACTTTCCCAGCCTGGACGCAGCTTCAGACCTTCCACCGGACGTCCTGCCGGATTGGGCCGGTCCAGAATCCATACCCCTTTGGCTTGCGCTGCCGCTGCTTCCAGCACGTAGCGCAGGGTGGTGAGAAAGGTATAAACGCGGCAGCCCAGATCCTGCAAGTCCACCAGCAACACGTCGAAGGTTTCCAGCATCGCCGCGGTGGGGCGGCGGGTTTCGCCATAGAGACTGAACACCGGAATGTGGTGGACGGGATCGACGTAATCCGCTGATTCCACCATGTTGTCCTGCTTGTCGCCCTTCAGGCCGTGCTGCGGGCCAAAGGCGGCGGTGAGCTGAAGATCGGGGAGCGCGGCGAGCGCATCCAGCGCGTGGGTGAGGCTGGCGGTGACAGACGCCGGATGCGCAAGCAATGCCACACGCTTGCCAGCAAGCGGACGGCGCAGACCGCTATCCGCGAGCAGGCGGTCGAGGCCGAAAAGGGTGGGCATGGGGAAAATCCGTGGCAGAAAAGGATTGGGAGAAAAACGCGGGCAGCGCGAGGGCAAAATTGAGGTCATGGTGAAAATCAGGAGCCCCCGGCGGATGCGCCAGCGCGCAATGGACAAGACGCGCGTCGGAACATTCCAGCACGACAGAGAGTGCAAGCGCAAGCGGCGTGTGATCCGCTTCCCGCAAGGGCAGGAGGACATCCAGAGTGACGGCTTTGTCCGTGTATTGCCAGTCAAGCGCGGGCGGCGGCGCGGCGAGGGCATTCGCATCCGGCACGCGGGTATCGGCAAAAGCGTAGCTGGCCCAGTCGCCGGAAGGGGCGAAATTGTATTCGCGGTAGGCGCGTTCGCCCGCCGCGCGGATAAAAATCTCACAGCACCCATGCGCCCACAGCCGTTCCGGTTCCGGCGCGGCGGCTTCGTACCAGACGAAAGTATCACGCGCGCATTGAATGTGATAACACAGTTGCAGCCTTCCCGTTTTACGCGCGCCGTGTACTGTGACGCGCGGCGCCGTTTCCGGCGTATCGGGATGCGGCAGGAGCGCAACGGTAAAAGTGAACGTCATCGCAGACAGGGGAGGGGGGGGAAGCTGGAAATTGTAGCGGCTTTACCGGGGCAATCGCATGATTTTCTCCTGTTGCATGACGAACCTGATCGGTTTCATTCGATCCGGATAGACGATGGCGGCAGGTTCATCTTTGCGAAAAGAGACCCACGCCAGGTTGCACTTCTTTCTGTGTTGCTCCTTCCGCTTGCCGCGTTCGAGCAGACCGCCTGTCTGGAGTTGCTTCCTCATCCAGATGTAGCTGCGTGTTCTTCCGTCTGACTGGTAGTGATTGAAAAAGCGCCGCATGTCAGATTGGAAGCGTGCGACACAATCGCGCCAAACCACATTGACGTTTCCACCTTTTTTCCCTATAATCCACGCCTTTTTCGGGGCTGGGTCGGTAGCTCAGTCGGTAGAGCAGCGGACTTTTAATCCGTTGGTCGCGAGTTCGAGTCTCGCCCGACCCACCAAACATTGTCCTGGAAAATTGCGCGCGGTGATGGTTTTCTGTATCATGCGCCCGCGTTACACGACGGGTTGTTAGCTCAGTTGGTAGAGCAGCGGACTCTTAATCCGTAGGTCCACAGTTCGAATCTGTGACAACCCACCAGATACCGGCAGCCTCCAGCGATGGAGGCTGTTGCATTTGCGTTTTCGCCTTGCCCCCACGCCTCTTCCTGCCCGGAGTTTCCCCCATGCTCGTCGCCGCCAACATCACCATGCAATTCGGAGCCAAGCCCCTTTTCGAGAATGTCAACGTCAAGTTTGGCGAAGGCTACCGTTACGGTCTCATCGGCGCGAATGGCGCAGGTAAATCCACTTTCATGAAAATCCTCTGTGGCCAGCTGGAACCCTCTGCGGGCAACATTTCCAAAGAGACAACCGAGCGCATGGCCTATCTGCGCCAGGATCAATTTGCCTACGAAGACACGCGCGTGCTGGATGTGGTACTGATGGGACACGAGGAAATGTGGGCGGCAATGACGGAAAAGGACGCCATCTATGCCAACCCGGAAGCCAGCGAGGACGATTACATGCGCGCGGCGGAACTGGAAGGAAAGTTCGCCGAATATGACGGCTACACCGCGGAAGCGCGCGCGGGCGAGTTGCTTCTGGGCGTCGGGATTCCCACCGAACGACACAATGGCCCGATGCGCGAGGTGGCGCCGGGATGGAAACTGCGCGTACTGCTCTGTCAGGCGCTTTTTGCCAACCCGGATATCCTGCTCCTCGACGAACCCACCAACAACCTCGACATCAACACCATCCGCTGGCTGGAAGATGTGCTCAACCAACGCGAATCGACGATGGTGATCATCTCGCACGATCGCCACTTTCTGAACCAGGTCTGCACCCACATGGCGGATCTGGATTACGGCAAGATCACGCTTTATCCCGGCAATTACGACGATTTCATGGAAGCCTCCACGCAGGCGCGCAATCGCCAGCAGGCAGCGAATGCCCGCGCCAAGGAAAAGATCAGCGAGTTGCAGGAATTCGTGCGGCGTTTTTCCGCCAATAAATCCAAGGCCAGACAAGCGACCAGCCGCCTGAAACTGATCGACAAACTGAAGCCGGAAGACGTAAAGCCCTCCTCCCGGCAATATCCCTGGATACGCTTTACCTTTGATGAAAAGGCCAAACTGCACCGGCAGGCACTGGAAGCGGAAACCCTCGCCTTCCAATACGAAACCAATGGCAAACATTTCTTTGGCGGGGCAAATTTCGCCATTCACGCCGGCGACAAAATCGCGGTGATCGGTGAAAACGGTGTCGGCAAAACGACGCTCCTGAAACTCCTGATGGGCGAATTGCAGCCCACGGCGGGTGTCATCCGTTGGGCAGAAAAGGCGAGACCCGGTTATTACGCCCAGGATCACGCCACTGATTTTGCGGGCAAAGCGCCGCTGACCGAATGGGTGGCCAATTACGCGCGCGCCAATGCCGCTGAAGGCGAGGATCTGGAAACCCTGATTCGCGGCACGCTGGGAAGGCTGCTCTTTTCCGGCGACGAACAGAAAAAACCGGTCAACGTCATTTCCGGCGGCGAACAGGGGCGGATGCTCTTTGGCAAACTCATGTTGCAAAGCCCAAACGTCCTTGTCATGGATGAACCCACCAACCACCTCGACATGGAATCCATCGAGGCGCTCAATACCGCGCTTGACCTCTACAAGGGGACACTGATTTTCGTCTCGCACGACCGCGAATTCGTTTCTTCCCTCGCCACCCGCATTTTCGAACTCAAGGCCGACGGCAGCCTCATCGACTATCCGGGCAGCTACGAAGATTACCTCGCCAGCCAGGGAATTGAGTAAGCGCCAGGACTCGCCTGGTCATACGGGGGCAATGGTTTGATTCCCGGGCATTCAAGACGATAATCAGGATATGAACGACCCTGCGGGAAAATCGTATGAGTGCCCTTTTGCTGTTTGCCACGCCGGAAGATGTCGAGACCGCCTTTTATCGGGCGTTCCTCGATGAGGATCTGGATGATCTGATGGAAATCTGGTCGGAGGAAGAGGAAGTCTTTTGTGTGCATCCGACGGGACAGCGTCTTTCTGGTCTCACCATGATCCGGGAAAGCTGGCAATCCCTGATGAATCCCGCGCGGACGGGGATACGGCAGATTGATGTGACTTGCCTCCTCAAGTGGCAGACCATGTTGATGGCCACGCATCAACTGGTGGAAACCCTGCGGCTGGATCAGGAACAGGCAGGCCCCATGATCGTCACCCATACCTATATGCGTGGTTCCTGCGGCTGGCGGCTGGTCTGCCGCCATTGCTCGGCCTCCAGCGAGACGATCCTCATGCCGGAAAGCGCGGGCCATGTCCTGCACTGACTTTTCAACCCCTGACCGGACTTTTTGAATATGACGTTTTCTCTTCCCGCTGAAATTTTCAAGGCTTACGACATTCGCGGCATCGTGGGTCAAACCCTGACCCCGGAAATCGTGTTTAAAATTGGACAGGCGCTGGGAACGCTCGCGCATGAAAAACGACAGACGGCCATTGCCGTCGGGCGTGACGGCAGACTATCGGGACCGGAACTGGCCGGGGCGCTGGTGGAGGGCATCCTCAGCACGGGCATGAATGCCATCGACATTGGCGCAGCGCCAACGCCCATGACGTATTTTGCCGCCTGCGAACTTGGCTGCGCCTCCTGTGTTTCCGTCACGGGCAGCCATAATCCGCCCGATTACAACGGCCTCAAAATGGTAATCGCGGGCGAAACCCTGGCGCTGGAGGCGATCCAGAATCTCAAAACGCGCATCGAAACGGGTGACCTGGCCGTGGGGCAGGGCGTGCGTCAAAGCGCCGATGTGCGGGAAGCCTATTTGCGGCGCATCGTTTCCGACGTGAAACTCGCGCGACCGTTGAAAATCGTCATGGATTGCGGCAATGGCGTGGCCGGAGCCGTGGCGCCAGAGTTGTTCGAGCGTCTGGGCTGCGAACTGGTGCCGCTCTTTTGCACGGTGGATGGCCGTTTTCCCAACCATCATCCCGATCCTTCCAGACCGGAAAATCTGCGGGAGGTGATCCGCGCCCTGAAGGAAACTGACGCCGAAATCGGCATTGCCTTCGACGGCGACGGCGACCGTCTGGGCGTGGTGACGAAAGAGGGGGAAATCATCTTCCCCGACCGGCAACTGATGCTTTTTGCCGAAGATGTGCTCTCCCGCGTGCCAGGGGGCGAAATCATCTACGACGTGAAATGCACGCGCCTGCTGGCGCCCTGGATACGTGCGCGCGGCGGCAAACCGACCATGTGGAATACCGGACATGCGTTGGTAAAAGCCAAACTGAAGGAAACCGGAGCGCCGCTCGCGGGCGAGATGAGCGGTCATGTGTTCTTCAAGGAACGCTGGTATGGCTTCGATGACGGCCTTTATGCCGGAGCGCGCCTGCTGGAAATTCTTGCCCGCGGCCCGGACGCCAACGCGGTGCTGGGCGCGTTGCCCAAGGCGGAATCCACGCCGGAACTCAACATCAGGATGGCGGAAGGCGAACCCTTTGCGCTGATCGACGCCCTGAAGCGACTGCCCGCCTTCCCCGGCGAAGTGTCGCGCCTCACCCTGGACGGTCTGCGCGTAGAATACGAAGATGGTTTCGGCCTGGCGCGGCCTTCCAATACCACGCCTGTGGTGGTGCTGCGTTTCGAGGCGGACACGGCGCAGGCGCTCGCACGCATCCAGCAGGATTTCCGGGACGCGCTGTTACGCCTGCGTTCCGGTCTTTCCCTGCCGTTCTGAACGTTTACTGCCTTGCTTATGGACAACACCATCTATCTGGGACGCCAGCCCATTCTCAATCATGAGGGGCGGCTTTACGGCTACGAACTGCTGTTTCGCTGCCCACAGGCGCAGGATCGCGCGGTCATCGAAAACGATTCCGCCGCAACGGCGACGGTCATCACTCGCGCTTTCGGCGAGCTTTCGCTGGGCAAGGCGCTCAACGACAAAAAACTCTTCATCAATATCGGGGAAGAACTCCTGTTTTCCGACGTGCTGGAATTTCTCTCGCCGGAACAGGTGATCCTGGAAATTCTGGAAACCGTCAACATCACGCCGCGCGCGGTGGAACGCTGCAAGGCGCTGCGGGAAAAGGGCTTTACCCTGGCGTTGGATGACGTGCTGGAAATCACGCCGGAGATAGAACAACTGTTGCCGCTGGCAGGCATCGTCAAATTTCTGCTGCTGGAGGATTGGGAAGAAAAGGCCGAAAAAATAAAGCGCGCCCTGCATGGGCGTTCCATCACGCTCCTGGCCGAGCGGGTGGAAAGCCGGGAACAGTTCAACCGTTGCGCCACGCTGGGCTTTTCCCTGTTTCAGGGCTATTTTTTCACCCATCCCACCGTGTTGCGGGGACAGGCAATCCATCAGGATCGCCTGACGCTGATCAGCCTGCTCAACCAGATTCTGGAAGACGCCGACACCAAGGTGCTGGAACAAACCTTCAAACAAGCGCCCGCGCTTTCCATCAATCTTTTGCGCCTCACCAATTCCGTTGCCTTCGGACGGCGAGTGCAGATCATTTCCCTGCGTCACGCCATTACCCTGCTGGGGCGCAAGCAACTGCAACGCTGGCTGCAACTCCTTCTGTTTTCCGGCGCGAATCGTCACCAGCAACTGGGGGACAATCCCCTCCTGCAACTGGCCGCAACCCGCGCCTGCCTGATGGAAAAACTGGTGCTCGTGGCCAAACCTTCGCTACAGACGCTGGCGGAACAGGCATTCATGGTCGGCATCATGTCGGCAGTGCCCGCCATCTTGGAAATCCGCATGGAAGAGGTGCTCGCCCAGTTGCGCAATCTGCCCGCGGCGGTGCAGGGCGCGCTCCTGGAGCGGCAGGGTTATCTGGGTAAACTTCTGACGCTGGTGGAGAATCTGGAGCACAAGGAGGTCATTGCCAGCGATCCGCTGAAACAGTTCGTTGCCGATTATGGCGTCACGCCCCTGCGTCCGGCGGCGCTGAACTGGCTGCATTGCGAAGCAATGGTCTGGGCAGCACGGCTGGGGCAACCGCAGCCGGAGGAAGAGGGCCGGAATTCGGAAAACAGATTCTGAAACCGGACTCCGTGACAATCCCCCACCTTCCAGTTGCGCCCGGCGGCGTCGCAGCGCCTTCAGGAAAACGGTGGACGCGCTTCCTGATCTGGCGCATATTTTCCGGGTATGAACCGGGAGCCTTTCAGGCTTCGACAAAAGGAAGAAAAACATGAGCCAATGGAGCCATTGCCGATGAAAGCCGTCATTCTCGCGGGTGGGCTGGGAACCCGTATCAGCGAGGAATCCCACCTGAGACCCAAGCCCATGATCGAAATCGGCGGCAAGCCGATCCTCTGGCATATCCTGAAAATCTATGCCGCGCATGGCATCAATGATTTTGTGATTTGTCTGGGCTACAAGGGTTATGTCGTCAAGGAATATTTCTCCAACTACTTCCTGCATATGTCCGACGTCACGTTCGACATGGTGAACAACCGCATGGAAGTGCACGAACAGCACGCCGAACCCTGGCGGGTGACGCTGGTGGATACAGGCGAAAGCTCCCAGACCGGCGGGCGTCTGCGCCGGGCGCGCAAATTCCTCACCCCTGGCGAACCCTTTTGTTTTACCTATGGCGATGGTGTCGCCAATGTGGATATTGGCGCGGAAATCGCCTTTCATCGTCAGCACGGATTGCTCGCCACCGTCTGCGCCGTGCTGCCGCCTGGACGCTTCGGCACGTTGGAGCTTGACGGCGAGCGCGTCGTGCAGTTCCAGGAAAAACCGCCGGGAGAAGGGGGCTTCATCAATGGTGGATTCTTTGTGTTGCAGCCGGAAGTCATCGACCTGATTCCATCCGATGACATGCCCTGGGAGCATGTGCCCTTGCGCGAACTCACGCGCAGAGGGCAACTGGCGGCCTGGGAACACCACGGTTTCTGGCAACCGATGGATACCCTGCGCGACAAGACCCTGCTGGAAGGGCTGTGGGCTTCCGGTACCGCGCCGTGGAAAATCTGGTCATGACGCCCGGTTTCTGGCGGGGACGCCGTGTTTTCCTGACGGGACACACCGGTTTCAAGGGTTCCTGGCTCGCCCTGTGGCTCTCTGAACTGGGCGCGGAGGTGACAGGATTCGCCTTGCCGCCTGCCACAACGCCCAATCTGTTTTCCGTCGCGGGGGTGGAAAATACGCTGGATTCCGTGTTGGGCGACCTGCGTGACGCCGGACATCTGCGCGTGGCACTGGCGCGGGCGCAGCCGGAAATCCTCTTCCATCTCGCCGCGCAGGCGCTGGTGGCGGAAGGCTATGCCGATCCCGTGGGTACTTACGCAACAAACGTCATGGGCGCGGTTCATCTTCTGGAGGCCGCGCGGCAACCGAACGTCATGGAAAAGCTGAAGGTCATCGTGTTCGTGACTTCTGACAAGTGCTATGAAAACGTCGAATCCTGCACGGCCTATGCGGAATCCGCCCCGCTGGGAGGATACGACCCCTACAGCAGCAGCAAGGCTTGCGCCGAAATTCTGGCCGCTTCCTGGCGGCGTTCCTTTTTCAACGCCCCGGAAGCTCCCCGGATTGCAACGGCGCGCGCGGGAAACGTGATTGGCGGCGGCGACTGGGCGGCGCATCGCCTTGTGCCCGATCTTCTGGCGGCGCTGGCGGCGGGCGAAACACCGTGCCTGCGCCATCCTGAATCCGTGCGTCCGTGGCAGCATGTCCTGGAACCGCTGGCGGGCTATCTCACCCTGGCCGAACAGTGCATCACGCATCGTGAATGGGCGAGCGCATGGAATTTTGGCCCGGACGCGGCAGATTGCGTCAGCGTTGCCCGGCTGGCAGAACTGCTTTGCCAGCTTTGGCCGGAGCCGCGCCGATATGCGGTGCAGCCTTCCGCCCTGCCGCATGAAGCCGGTCTCCTCTACCTTGACGCAAGCCGTGCCCGCAGGCATCTGGGCTGGCGTCCCCGCTGGCGGCTGGAAGAAGCCTTGCGCGAGACCGTCGCCTGGCATTGCGCCTGGCGCAACGGCGCAGACATGAACGCCCAGTGCCGACAACAGATCCAGAGATATTCAGCATCCTGATTTCCGGCATTGAGCGCGGCAAACAGGAGGCGCTTACTCCCGTCCGGCGTCTTCCGCCTCCCAGGCCAGCATCCGCTCGGTATAGCGGGCGATGAGATCGACTTCCAGATTCACCTTGCTGCCGGGTTCGAGACGCCGCAAGGTGGTGACTTCCAGCGTGTGCGGAATCAGGTTGATGCTGAAATCATCGCCTTCCACCGTGTTGGTGGTGAGACTGCATCCATCGACGGTGACGGAACCCTTGCGGGCGATGTATTTGGCAAGCGCGTGCGGCGCGCGGATTTTCAGGAGGCGGTTGTCGCCCACCGGATCAAAGGCCAGCACTTCGCCAACGCCATCCACATGCCCGGAGACCAGATGTCCGCCCAGCCGGTCGTTGAGACAAAGCGCCTTTTCCAGATTCACTTCGCCCGGTTGCTCCAGACCCACGGTGCAATGGAAGGTTTCCGGCGAAACATCCACCGCGAACCAGTCCGCGCCCTTGTCCACCACCGTGAGGCAAACCCCGCTGTGCGCAATGGAATCACCTGGGGAAACATCGGCGAGATCCAGCGTGCCCGCTTCCACGGTAAGCCGCGCCCCAACCTCGCGCGGGGTAATCCTGACGATGCGGCCAACCGCCGCGACGATGCCTGAAAACATGGAATCCGCCTGAAAAAGTGGAAAAAACGCATTTTAGCAAGGTTTGGCGGGGCAGGATGCGGCTTGTAACGCCTGCAACATGACGGGGTGCAATCCAAAGTGGCCGTCATCGTCTTGCCAATCGCCTGCGGGAGACTGGAAACAGTTTTGTTCGCTGGTGAACGACAAAATTTTCCCCGTTCCGCTGTTTGCCGGCATTGTGGCGCCGTCAGACCGCTTCTCCCAGCGCAGTTTCCATATCCGCCCGCAAATCCGCCGCGCTTTCCAGACCGGCGGCGATGCGCACCAGCGTGGGGGAAATGCCGGCGGCCTGCATCTGTTCGGGGGTGAGCGAGGCTTCCCACATGGACGCGGCGTGTACAACCAGGGTTTCCACGCCGCCCAGGCTGACCGCGTGGCGGGCGAGTTTCAGGGCGGCGACGAAGCGTTTGGCCGTGTGGTAGCCGTTTTCCACGCCGCCCGCGAATTCCACGCTCAGGACGCCGCCGCCGTGTTGCATCTGGCGTTGGCAGAGGGCGTATTGCGGGTGGCTTTCCAGTTCCGGGTAATGCACGCGGGCGATTTCCGGGCGGTGTTCAAGAAAACGGGCAAGCGCGAGGGCGGTGGCATTCTGTTGCGCGACGCGCATGGGTAAGGTTCGCAGGCCACGCAGCAGCAGGAAGGCGGTAAAGGGACTGACGTTGGTGCCCAGCGCAATCGAACGAGACCAGATGTTTTCGATGATCTTTTCCTCGCCGCAGACCACGCCCGCAATCAGGTCGCTGTGGCCACCCAGGTATTTGGTGGCGCTGGCAAGAACGAGGTCGATGCCGAAGTCGCGCGGTTTCTGGTTGACAGGCGAGGCAAAGGTATTGTCGACGAGCGTCAGGATGTTGCGCGCCCTGGCCAGTCCGGCGACGGCGGCAAGATCGGTCAGGGCCAGCGTCGGGTTGGAAGGCGTCTCGGCCACGATCAGCCGGGTGTTGGGTTTGAGCGCACGCTCGAAGTTTTCCGGGACGCGCTGGTCGACCAGGGTGACTTCCACACCAAAGCTGGGCAAGAGATCGGCGAGGAGTTTGGCCGTGCCCATGTAGTGGGCGGTTTGCGCGACGACATGATCGCCCGCCTTGAGGAGCGCCAGCAAGGTGGTGCTGATCGCGCCCATGCCGGAAGAGAGAAGGAGGGCGGCAGGCGCGTTTTCCAGGCGGGCGAGCAGGCGCTCGCAGCGTTCCTGGGTGGGATTGCCATAGCGGGCGTAATAGCGGACATGGCGCGGCGCGTTGGCCATTTCGGCAAATTCAGCGGAATCGCGGGCGCTGTAAGTGGAGGCGGGATAAATGGCCGGAGCGAGGGCGGTATCGTTGCGTTCAGGATGCTCCCAATCCAGATCGCCGTGAATGGCGAGGGATTCCGGGCTAAGTGAAGTGGGCTGCATGGGCGTAAAAAAAGAAAAGGGAAGGCTTGGGGTTTTACCACAGGAACGGAAAAGGTGGCGGAGAAAAACGCGAAGAGGACACAATTGAGAGTGATGGATACCCCTGCGGTCTGTACACTCAAAATTGCTCGCCGTCGCGCAGATAGCGCCATTTCCCCTGCGGCAAATTGCCCAATCGCACCTTGCCGATGCGTACCCGCTTGAGACCCGTTACCCGCAGTCCCACCAACTCGCACATCCGGCGAATCTGGCGCTTTTTGCCCTCACGCAGAACAAAGCGCAATTGATCTTCGTTCTGCCATTCCACCCGCGCTGGTTTCAACGCTGCGCCATCCAGTTTGAGACCGTGCCGCAAAAGCGCCAGCCCTTCCGCCGCAAGTGTGCCGGAAACGCGCACCAGATATTCTTTTTCAACACTGGAATCCTCGCCGATCAGGTGGCGGGCAATACGGCCATCCTGCGTGAGCACCAGCAAGCCGGTGGAATCAATATCCAGCCTTCCGGCGGGAGCAAGTTTCTTCAAATGACGCGGATCGAAACCCGGATCGCCCGCGTCGCGTTGCTGGGTATCGGCGCGGATCAGGGTCACGGCGGTGAGATAGCCTGGCTCCGGCTGCCCGGAAACAAAACCCACCGGCTTGTGCAACAAAATGGTCGCCAGCCGCGCCTGTGCGCCTTGCGCCGCATCCGCCAGCGTGATATTGGCATTGGGTTGTGCCCGTGTTCCCAATTCCGTGACCCGAACCCCATCGACAAATACCCAGCCACGTTCAATATAGCGATCCGCCTCACGCCGCGAACACAGACCGCGCTCGGCCAGCAATTTGGAAACCCGCACGCCGGAAGACGTATTTTCAGGTGTGGCAGGAGCGACAACAGGAGAATGGGACATGGCAGGATGCAATCAAAAGTGGACGCCAATCGGCATGGGGTATGGCCCTGACAGGCCATACCCCTGCCACACTACCCGGCGTGCGGCTCGATAAGTTGAGGTTACGAGATCCGGGGCATTCCAAGTCTATCAAAGTATGCCCTGCGGCATCAGGCGCAGCTTGACACAAACGACGCGCCAGCAGGTACTATTCCACTCTTTACGGTTTTCAACTTCTGAAATGACACACATGACGCACACAAAACCTGTCAACGTTGGTCTGCTGGGCATTGGTACCGTGGGCGGCGGCGCCTATACGGTGCTTGCGCGCAACGCGGCGGAAATCGCCCGCCGCGCCGGACGCCCCATCCTGATTACCCGCGTCGCCGACCGCAATCTGGAGCTGGCAAGAGCGGTCACCGGCAACGCGGCCACCGTTACGCTCACCGACGACGCCTTTGCTGTCGTCCGCGCCCCGGAAATCGACGTGGTGGTGGAACTCATCGGCGGCTATGGCGTCGCCAGGGAACTGGTGCTGGAAGCCATCAAAAACGGCAAACATGTCGTCACCGCCAACAAGGCGCTTCTGGCCGTGCATGGCAACGAGATTTTTGCCGCCGCGCAGGAAAAAGGCGTGACCGTCGCCTTCGAGGCAGCGGTAGCAGGCGGCATTCCCATCATCAAGGCGCTGCGCGAAGGTCTTTCCGCCAACCACATCGAATGGGCGGCAGGCATCATCAACGGCACCACCAATTTCATCCTCTCCGAAATGCGCGACAAGGGGCTGCCCTTCGCCCAGGTGCTGAAAGAAGCGCAGCGCCTGGGTTATGCCGAGGCCGATCCCACTTTTGACATCGAAGGGATCGACGCCGCGCACAAAGTCACCCTGATTGCCGCCATCGCCTTCGGCATTCCCATCCAGTTCGACAAAGCCTATGTGGAAGGCATCACCCGGCTGGAAGCCGCCGACATCCAGTACGCCGGACAACTGGGCTACCGCATCAAGCTGCTCGGTATCGCGCGGCGGCGGGCGCATGGCGTGGAACTGCGCGTGCATCCCACCCTGGTGCCGGAAAAACGCCTGCTCGCCAACGTCGAAGGCGCAATGAACGCCGTGCTGGTCAAGGCCGACGCCGTGGGCGCAACCCTTTATTACGGCAAGGGCGCAGGCGCGGAACCGACCGCTTCCGCCGTCATCGCCGATCTGGTGGATGTGGCGCGCGCTTCCGCCATTGCGCCCAGTCTGCGCGTGCCGCATCTTGCTTTCCAGCCCGACCAGCTACGTTCCGACCTGCCCATCCTCCCCATCGACGAAGCCGAAACCGCTTTCTACCTGCGCCTCGTGGTGGAAGACAAATTGGGTGTGCTGGCGGATGTGACCCGCATTCTCGCGGATGAAGGTCTCTCCATCGACGCCCTGCTGCAACGCGAGCCGGAAGAAGGCGAAGGCAAGACGGACATCATCATCCTCACCCACGTCTGCCAGGAAAAACAGGCCAACGCCGCCATCGCCCGAATCGAGAAACTTGCCGCCGTCACGGAAAAAGTGACCCGGCTGCGGCTGGAATCCCTGCAATAACGCGATGCCGACGCGCCTTTCCGCCCTCTGCGCCGACATCACCACACTTGAGGTCGACGCCATCGTCAACGCCGCCAATGGAAGCCTGCTGGGCGGCGGCGGCGTAGACGGCGCGATTCACGCCGCCGCCGGGGCAGAACTCCTCGCCCTGTGCCGGACGCTGGGCGGTTGCGCCACCGGCGAGGCCAAATGCACCCCCGGTTTTCGCCTGCCTGCCCGCTTCATCCTCCACACCGTGGGACCTGTCTGGCAGGGCGGCGACGCGAACGAGGCGACATTGCTCGCCGCCTGCTACCGCAACTGCCTGCATCTGGCCGCGCAGCATGATCTCCATACCCTGGCCTTTCCCTGCATCAGCACCGGCGTCTATCGCTTTCCGCCTGAAACCGCCGCCCGCATTGCGGTGGCTACGGTACGGGAAGTCACGGCACAGCTTGCAGAAATTACGGAAGTCAGCTTTTGCTGCTTTTCGCCGGCGGATCTCGAACGTTACCGGAGGTTGCTGCAAGCCGCATGAACCCCAAACACAGTTTCCGCAAAAACATCCTCCCGGCGCTGCTCGCGCTGGCACTGGCGACGCTTTTGGGCGTGGGGCAATTCCTTTACCGGCGGCCAGCGCCGGAAATTGCACCTCCCCAAACCCCGTCCCCTTCCTGCGAACTCAACCGCACGCCCTGTCGCGTGCCGCTTGCGGGCGGCGGCGAGGCCAGGGTCGAATTCATGCCGCGCCCGATCCCCCTGCTTGCGCCCTTTACGGTTCAGATACACCTGAAAAACCGTACCGCCGATCAAGCGCGGCTGGAATTCATCGGCGGCAGCATGGATATGGGTTTCAATCAGACCAAGCTGCGGCAGGAAACGCCGGGCGTTTTCAATGGCCGCGCCACCCTGCCTGTCTGCTCGGTAGGCGCCATGCGCTGGCAAGCCGTCTTTACCCTGATCAAAAGAGAAGACGCGCGCGAGACCCAGGAAAGTTTCACCCTGCCTTTTGTGACCGGCGGCACGCCCTGAAGCACAGGACGTCCGTGCGTAAATGGCTTACAAACCGAAACAATCGGGACAAACCCTCTTTACACCCTGGTGTTTCAATAGCGCCTGTCGCCAAGACAATCCCTCTCAACCCAAGGAGTCACATCATGCACTTTTCCCGCTCCGTCGTTCTTGCCTTTCTCGCCGCTTCCAGCCTCGCGCTGGGTCTGGGTACCGCTGCCGCGCGTGGTGGCGACGATAACGGCTGGTGCGGCCACCGCGCTTACGCCGGCAAAACGGTTCATGCCGAAAAATTCCAGGAACGCCTCCAGCAGCGGCAGGAACGTCTGCACAAGGCGCTGAAACTTTCCGCCGCACAGGAAAAGGACTGGCAAGCCTTTACGCAGAAAGTTGCGCCCGGAACCGATGACCTCAAGCGTCCCGCTTCGGAAGATTTCAGGAAGCTCACAACCCCCGAACGCCTGGAAAAAATGCTGGCCTTTTCCCAGCAGCATCAAAAATTCATGACCGCACGTCTGGAGGCGGTCAAAACCTTCTACAACACGCTCTCTGCCGAACAAAAGCAGACTTTCGACGAATTCCATCGGTATAAAGCACCGCGCAAGCGTGAGCGCAGGCGAGATTGAATCGTATTTTCCGGATGAACCCTCTTCCCCGGCGCAAGGCCGGGGTTTTTTTTGTGCGTTGCGGCAAAGCAAGGCGTAGAATATCCGCCGCCGCGCAGAACCGTCTGCCGCCCTCCTTTCTTTCCCGGAGTCCAGATACATGCCACAGCAGACCACAGAACTCGAACAATCCTTCACCTCCCCCGCTGAAATTGCCCGCACCTACGCGGACATTGCCCAACGCGCCTCGCATGTCCTGTCGCAGTTCATCGAGAAAAAAAGCAAGGAAGGCATCCGCATTCCGCAGGACGAACTGGGACTGGCGCAAGCCTTCATGGAGATGTCTTCCCGCCTGTTGTCCAATCCCGGCAAGCTCGCCAAGGCGCAAACCAACCTGATGTGGGATTATTTCTCACTCTGGCAGCATTCCACCCTGAAACTCATGGGCATGCCCAACCCGCCGGTCATCACCCCGCAAAAGGGCGACCGCCGCTTCAACAACGAAGCTTGGGAAGAACGCCTGCTCTTCGATTTCATCAAGCAATCCTATCTCATTGCCGCCCGCCATCTGCACGATACCGTCAGCGACGTGGAAGGACTGGATGAGGCCACTCAGGAAAAGGTGCGCTTTTTCACCCGCCAGTACATCGACGCCATTTCCCCTTCCAATTTTGCGCTGACCAATCCGGAAGTGCTCAGGGAAACCCTGAAGAGCCGGGGACAGAATCTCCTGAAAGGGCTGGATAACCTCTTGCAGGACGTGGAAGCGGGCGACGGCGATTTGCGCATCCGCATGACCGACCTGTCCGCTTTCGAGCTGGGCAAGAACGTCGCCACCACCCCCGGCAAGGTGGTTTTCCAGAACGCCATGTTCCAGTTGATCCACTACGAACCCACGACCGAAACGCAGTACAAACGCCCCTTGCTCATCGTGCCGCCCTGGATCAACAAGTTCTACATTCTCGATTTGCGCGAAAAGAATTCCTTTGTACGCTGGGCCACCGCACAGGGACACAGCGTTTACGTGGTCTCCTGGGTGAACCCGGACGAAACCCTCGCCCGGAAAAGCTTTGAGGATTACATGCTGGAAGGCGCGCTGGTCGCCATCGACAAGGTGCTGGAAGACACCGGCGAAGCGCAGCTCGATCTCATTGGCTACTGCATCGGCGGCACGCTGGCCATGAGCACGCTTTCCTGGATGGAAGCGAAGAAAGACGAACGGGTTGCTTCCGCCACTTTCTTCACTACTCTGCTGGACTTTTCCGAACCCGGCGAGATCGGCATCTTCCTCGATGAAAATTCCATCCGTGAAATCGAGACGCAAATGAGCACGCGCGGCTATCTGGATGGCTCGGAGATGTTCAACACCTTCAACATGCTGCGCGCCAACGATCTCATCTGGTCATTCGTGGTGAACAATTACCTGATGGGCAAACAGCCCTTCCCCTTCGATCTGCTCTTCTGGAACAGCGATTCCACCCGTTTACCCGCCGCCATGCACAGTTTTTACCTGCGCAACATGTATCTGGAGAACCGGCTGAAAGATCCCGGCGGCATCACCCTGGGCGGCGTGCCCATTGACATCCGCCGGGTGAAAGTGCCCTGTTACTTCATTTCCACCATCGAAGACCACATTGCGCCCTGGAAGAGTACCTATCTCGGCGCGCGCCTGCCCGCCGGTCCCGTGCGTTTCGTGGTGGGCGGCTCCGGCCACATCGCGGGCATCATCAATCCGCCGGTCAACAACAAATACGGCTACTGGATCAACGACATCCACCCCTTGCCCGCGCGCCCGGAAGATTATCTGGCAGGCGCCAAACAAACCGCCGGTTCCTGGTGGCCAAACTGGCATGAATGGCTCGTCGCGCAGAACAGCGAACAGGTTCCTGCCCGCAAACCCGGCGCGCGCGCCCTGAAAGTTCTTGAGGACGCCCCCGGCAGCTATGTGAAATTCCGGCTGGGCAGCAAGAAGTAACCCCCGGCTTTTCCTTGTCCCCCAACAAAACCGCCTGCATCACGCAGGCGGTTTTGTCTGGAGCGCGGGGCAATCGCATGAATGCATTTGTCATTACGTCAGATTGTCCGCCAGGCTGTGGTACGAGCGAAGTTTTTCCTGAAAGAGCATTTATGTGGTACTCAAACCAGTTCTTGCCGCCAGTTCTATCGCTGAAAACCTCTTTTGCCTCCCCC
>JAISWQ010000191.1 GCA_031271025.1 Zoogloeaceae bacterium
CTCATCCGCCGGCGCTCCACGCGCCGACCGATTCTCCAGACGTCTGTCCAGCAGCCCCGCCTCGCCATCGGCTTCGTAACGCGCCAGATAACGCCGGAAACTGCGCGCGCACAGCCCCAGAAGCTCTGCCGCTTCCTCCTGGCTCAGCCGTCCTTGATTCCAGCCTACATACGCTTCTTCAAAACGCATCTTCCTCACCTCTTCCCGCACGATCGTCCGTTTCATCATCACAGCCTCCTTACGGTGACTATGACGACCGGACAACTATCGCGCTACAAAGGTGGACAGATATAAAGCTCGCTACACCGGCAGCGGCGCGATACCCGCCTGAAACTGCCCGATGCCATCCAGGCGGCGTTCGCCATCCGCCATCGCTTGCGGCTGGTGACGCGCAACAGCAAAGACTTCCGTCCCGAAGAATTCAATTTCGTCATGACGCCCTACACGCTCGAAGAGCGGGGGACGGGCAACGAATAGCGCCCAGCCGCAAACGAAAAGAAACCTCCTCATGCCGCGCCCTCCTTCGTCAAAAGCGAGGGCCAAAGGCCCGTGGCTTTTCCAGACAGCCTTGGAGCTTGCCGCGGCGTTTCGGGAAACGGAATCGCTTCATGGATCGCCACGTCGCTACGCTCCTCGCAGTGACGAGGTTTCCGCCACTTTCAATCGCACCCCGGCGCTTTTCCGCCTTGATATTTTTTACATTTTCATAACAGTGGCTTCAACGCCGCCCTCTTATACTGCGCCCCGCCCTCGTACTGGAAAAAGCCGGGGCACGCTTTTCATATCGAGGATGTCATTGCATGAAACCCATCAAAATCATGTTCTGGAGCACACTCTTGCTCCCTGTTCTATTCTGGCGTATGGCCGATGCCTTTCCTGCCACGCCGGGCTGGTTTGTCTGGCGTCCTGCCGTGGTGCAACTTTCCGGCATTCTCGCCATTGGCGTCATGAGTCTGGCGATGCTGCTGGCTCTACGCCCGGTCTGGCTGGAAGAAAAGCTGAACGGCCTCGACAAGATGTATCGCCTGCATAAATGGCTGGGCATTTCGGCGCTGGCGCTGGGTCTGTTGCACTGGTGGTGGGCGCAAGGCACAAAATGGATGGTCGACTGGGGCTGGCTGGTGAAGCCGGAACGCAAGATGCGCCCTCCCGCAGAACCCGGCATGGTGGAAGCCCTGTTGGATTCCTGGCATCAACCCGCCGAAGTCGTAGGTGAATGGGCGTTTTATGTTGCGCTGATTCTGCTCGTGCTGGCGCTCGTCAAACGCTTTCCCTACCGGATTTTTGCCAAGACCCACACGATCCTTGCCGCGCTCTACCTGTTGCTCGCCTGGCACAGCCTCGTGCTTTTGCGGCGAGCCTATTGGGCGCAGCCGATTGGTTGGCTGGTCGCCCTCTGCCTTGTCGCGGGCAGTCTTGCCGCCCTGCTGATTCTTTTCAGGCGTACCGGCCACCGGCGCAAGGTGAAGGGTCAAGTCGCCGCGCTGGAACAGGATCGGGAAGGCGACACCCTGCGCGTCGAAGTGGAACTTGCCCACGGCTGGCAGGGACACGAATCCGGGCAGTTCGCCTTTGTCACTTCCGACAAAAAGGAAGGCGCGCACCCCTACACCATCGCCACCGCCTGGAATGAAAAAACGCGGCGTCTTGCCTTTGTCATCAAGGCGCTGGGGGATCATACCCGCGAATTGCCGGAAACCCTGCGCGTAGGCCATCCAGTAACCGTGGAAGGCCCTTACGGCTGTTTCACCTTCGACGGCGCGGCCAAACGCCAGATATGGATCGGCGCGGGCATTGGCATTACCCCCTTTCTCGCCCGTCTGCAAACATTGCGCGAAAACCCGGATGGCCGCGCCATCACCCTGTTCCATCCAGTGGGCGCGGCGGCGGAAAGTCTGGAAAGCCTCAAGACCGAAGCGGCAGCAGCCGGGGTGGAAGCGCATATTCTCATCAGCCCGCGCGATGGCTTTTTGACCGGCGACAGGATACGCGCCGCCGTCCCGGACTGGAAGGAAGCCAGTCTCTGGTTCTGCGGCCCCGCCGGATTCGGCAAGGCGCTGAAAGCGGATTTCATGGCTCAGGGTCTTTCGCCGGACGCTTTCCATCAGGAACTCTTCGAGATGCGATAATCACTGCCTTTCCGGTTTTCCCGCTGCCGTCATGACCCAGCCCCTGCGCGACCTCGATCTTCTCAACTGTCCGCTTTCCGGTGTTTCGCTGATCGAAGCCGCCGCCGGTACCGGAAAAACCTGAGCCATCTGCGCGCTGGCAGCGCGGCTGGTGGCAGACATGATTACTTCACGATCCGCATCCCGCCGCCGCCCGGCTTTTTCGGCGCGGGCGGTTCCGGGGGAGAATCCGGTACGGGGGCGTCCGCGTGATCTTCCACCTCAAAACTCATGCCCTGCCCGTTTTCGCGGGCATAGATGGCGGCCACGCGGGCAACGGGCACCATGACTTCGCGCGTCACCCCGCCGAAGCGCGCCTTGAAATGCACCAGGTCGTTGTCCATGCGCAGCGCCTGTGTGGCCTCGCCGCCAATATTCAGCACAATCTGCCTGTCCCGCACAAACTCGCGCGGGACAAGGCAGGAGGCATCGACCTGCACCACAATGTATGGCGTCAGGCCATTGTCGTTACACCACTCCCACAGCGCACGCAGCAGATAAGGCTTGGTGGAAGGCAGGGGCGTCCCGGCATGTGTATTCATCTGCGCATCGCCTTTTCCGACGGCGTCAAGGCGTCGATAAAACCCTGACGGCTGAAAATGCGTTCGGCGTATTTCATCAGCGGCGCAACCGCCTTGCCCAGATCGATACCATAATGCTCCAGCCGCCAGAGCAAGGGGGCAATCGCCACGTCCAGCATGGAAAAATCATCGCCCAGCATGAATTTCTGCTTGCTGAACATGGGCGCCAACTCACTCAGGCGCGCGGTAATTTCCTTTTTCGCCTTTTCCGCCGCCTTGGAATTTTTTTCGATCGGCTCGATGAAGGAGAAAATCTCCCGCTCCATGCCGGAAAGCAGTTGCCGGGCACGGGCGCGCATGATGGGATCAGGCGGCATCAGTTGTGGATGCGGAAAACGCTCATCCACGTATTCGTTGATGATATTGGGTTCGTAGAGCACCAGATCGCGCTCCACCAGCACCGGCACGCGCCCATGGGGATTCATCGCCGCCA
>JAISWQ010000013.1 GCA_031271025.1 Zoogloeaceae bacterium
CGCGCAACAGTCGCCGAATCGCCCGGCTCACGCTGCTCGTAGGCGCCTACGTACTTGTACTCGCCTTCGTTCTTGAGAACCACCTTCTCCAGCGTGTTGTTGGTAGAGGAGATGGCTACTGAGGTAGAGAATATCGCAGGTAGCCTTTCTGTTTTTGTTTCCTGCATAATGCCGTGCCATAGAGGATTTGAGGGCGGTTGCCTTCTGGCGCGGCTGTTGTGCGAGGCGTCCCGCCGAGGCGCGATTGGCCGGAAAATGCGCTTTTTCGAAGTGTTCTTCTTTTTGGCCGTTTTGCCTATACAATGCGGATTTTATACGAATACTGGCGGTACACTTGTCGGTGTTTCCCATGATATTCACGGCGCTAGCAATTTGGCATATGATGTAGGGCATTGGCATGTTCCTCTCCAGGAAACTCGCTCGCTTCTTCCTCCCTTTTCGCTGCGCGACTTTTTTGCGGGCGGGATGCCGGGCGCTTCGTTCCCGGTGCGGAAGAATCTTTCCGGCCGCGCGCGTCGGTCGCTGTGGGTACACTTGACGGTATTTGCGTTTTTCGGGGAAGCTCCGGCGCGCGTGAAATCGTGCGTGAAATCGTCTTCCCATTTCCTCTTTTTTTCTGGATGATTCTGCTGGGGCACATGCCAGCCTTCGGGCAAAAAACGGATTCATCTGCCGGGTGAATGGGTAATATTCAATAACTTTTTGTCTTTCCAATGTATTTTTACTATTTTCTGCGGGCGGTTAAGGTTTCCGAGCTGAAGCGGAGCAACAAGCAAGCATGGCCCTGACCGCCGCCGCGATCCGTACCGCGAAGCCTGCCGCCAAGGCGTTCAAGATGGCGGACGGGAACGGGCTGTATCTCCTGGTGCGGCCCACCGGCGGCAAGCTGTGGCGCATGGATTACCGTTTTCACGGCCGGCGCAAGACGCTTTCCTTCGGTGTCTATCCCGAGGTGAGCCTGCGGGAGGCGCGCACACGGCGCAGCGAGGCGCGCAGGCTTCTGCGTTCCGGCGCCGATCCGGGAGCGCTCAGGAAGGCGCGGAAAGCCTTGGCGCGCGCGCATCAGGCCAACAATTTCGCGCGGGTCACGCAGGAATGGTTCGAGCGCTGGAAGATCGACAAGGCCGAACTCCATGCCAGAAAAGTCATCGCTCGCCTGGAAAAGGACGTGCTGCCGTGGATCGGCAATACGCCCGCCGCCGAGATCACCGCGCCGATGATTCTTTCCGTCCTGCGCCGCGCCGAGAAGCGCGGGGCGGTCGATACGGCGTACCGGGTGAAGAGCAGCATTTCGCAAGTCATGCGCTACGCCGTCGCTACCGGAAACGCCGTGCGCGATCCTTGCCCGGATTTGCGCGGCGCGCTGTCTCCTCGCCAGAGCGGGCATTTCGCGGCGCTTACCGATCCGCGCGCGGTCGGGGAGCTTCTGCGCCGCGTCGAGACCTACGGCGGCCCGCCGCCGCTGGCTGCGGCCTTGAAGCTCGCGCCGCTGCTCTTTGCCCGTCCGGGCGAGCTGCGCGCCATGAAGTGGTCGGAAATCGATCTCGAAAAAGGCGAGTGGCGCTATTTCGTCCACAAGGTCAAGACGGAACACCTGGTGCCGCTCGCCCGCCAGGCGATGGTCATCCTGCGCGCACTGCGTGCGCATACCGGATGGGGGGCTTATGTCTTTCCCTCCGCCCACGGCGACCGGCCCATGGGGAACAATGCCATCAATCGCGCGCTGCGCGCCCTGGGATACAACACCCGCACCGAAATGACCGGCCACGGCTTCCGGGCGATGGCGCGTACCTTGCTGGCGGAGGAACTGGCACAGGCGCCGGAGTGGATCGAACACCAGCTTTCGCACCGCGTGCCGGACGTCCTGGGCGCGGCGTACAACCGGACCCGCTTCCTGAAGGAGCGCCGAAAGATGATGCAGGCCTGGGCCGACTATCTGGAACGGATCCGGAAGAGAAGCTTTGAGTAATTCGGAATGCGGAAATGGAACCCTGAGGGCGTCTCGGCGGATTCCTCCACTTTAATCAAGCTGATGGCAGGGTTGCCCGATCTACGTTCGCTCCGCGGAACAAATTTTTTCCTGATTGGCAACGAAGTTCAGCCAAGCCCTACGATGCGGGCGAGACGCCAGGCGCTCCTCGTTTTTTTTGGCGAAGGGGCATTGGTGCGCGGGCCTCCGGCCCGCAGTGCGAGCCGGAGGCCCGCGTACCGTCGCCTCTTTCTTCGCCGCGCGAGTGGCGTTTGCCATCATGCCCGTTCATCAAGAATTTTTTTCTTTCCTATATGAATTTTTGTTCCGCTTCTGTACAATCGCGCCCTTGCCGATCTTTCCTATATGAAAAATCACGTCCTTTCCATCCAGTTGCACCTTGCCGAAGACGAGCGGGCGCGGCTTGCCGCGTTGCAGCAGAGTTTCGCGGCCCTGTGCAATGCGCTGGTGCCGGTGGTGCGGCAGAACCGTTGCTGGAACCGGGTGGGGCTGCATCACCTGGCCTACCATGCCTTGCGCGAGCGCTTTCCGCGCATGGGTTCGCAGATGGTCTGCAATGCGATCTACTCCGTTTCGCGCGCGTACCGGATGGTTCCCAAGAAGGCGGAGGCGCCGTTGCCGCTGCTGGAATTCTTGCCCAGCGCGCCGGTGTTCTTCGACCGGCATACGGTCAGTCTCCGGGATCGTTTTCTTTCCATCTACACGCTGGACGGGCGCATCCGTTTCGGGTTCGCCACGCCGCCGGAGATTCTGCGCGTTTTTTCCAGCGAGCGCCTGCGCGAAATCGTGCTGCATCGCCAGGGGGAGACTTTTTCCCTTTCCTTTCACATGCAGGGGGTCGCCGATCCAGAAGCCGGATCGGGCGAGCTTCCCGAGTATCTCGTGCTGCTGCCCGACCGGAGCGAAGCGGAACGCCTGGAGACATGCTGATATGAACAACGAAGTCCTTCCGGAAGCCCAACAGGCGCTCCGCGAACAAAAACCCTTCTTCCAGCGCGCCATCGGTTTCAGCGTGGCGATCGGCGCCCTGATGTTGGCGCCCTCCTTCTACATGCTGGAAGTCTATGACCGGGTAGTCAACAGCCGCAGCGTGATGACGCTTGCCATGCTCACGCTCCTTCTGGGACTCGCGTATTTCGTGCTGGAATCCCTGCAATGGGCGCGCACGGGAACGCTGCGCCTGGCTGCCGAAGGCTTTGACGAAAAGATGCGCGTGCGGGTCTATGACGCTGTTTTCCGTGCCAACCTCTCCGGCGCGCGCGCCGCGGGCTTGCGCGGGCTTCGGGATTTCGCCAGCGTGCGGGATTTCATTTACGGCGGCAGCGCGGCCGCGCTCATGGACATCCCGATGGCGCTGCTGCTCATCGGCGTCATTTTCTGGATCGACGTGACGCTGGGCTGCTTCAGTCTGGTGAGCGCCTGTCTCCAGACCGTGATCGCCGGCCTGAACAAACGCGCCTCCGGCCCACCGCTCAACAAGGCCAACGAAGCCAACACGCGGGCGCAGAACTTCGTCCAGGCCGCGCTCAAGAATGGCGAAGTCGTGCAG
>JAISWQ010000151.1 GCA_031271025.1 Zoogloeaceae bacterium
CTCAACCGGCGCGGCTACGCGCCTGTGCTGGCGTGTCCCGCCTGCGGCTGGGTTTCCCGCTGCAAACGCTGTGCCGCCAATCGAGTGGTTCATTTGCAGGACAAGCGCCTGCGCTGTCATCACTGCGGGCTGGAAACCCGCATTCCCCGCGCCTGTCCTGATTGCGGCAATCAGGATATTCACCCCTTTGGCCGCGGCACCCAGCGTCTGGAGGCCGCGCTGGCGGCGCGTTTTCCAGACGCGCGTCTGTTGCGCGTCGACCGTGACGCCGTGAAAAGCCGCAAGCAATGGGAAGCGGCGCTGGAGCGGATTTACGCGGGCGAGGCGGATATTCTGGTGGGCACGCAGATGCTGGCCAAGGGACACGATTTTCCACGCCTCACGCTGGTGGGGGTGGTTGGCGCGGATGCCGCGCTTTTCGCCGCCGACTTTCGCGCCCCGGAACGCCTGTTCGCGCAACTGATGCAGGTCGCCGGACGCGCCGGACGCGCCGATCTCCCCGGAGAAGTGCTGATTCAGACCGAACACCCTGAGCACGCCCTGTATCGCGCCCTCATGCCGCACGATTATCCCGGCTATGCCGCCGCCTTGCTGAAGGAGCGCCGCGAGGCCGGATTCCCGCCTTATACCTATCAGGCCATGCTGCGCGCCGAAGCGCCGCAGATGGCGGAGGCGCTGGACTTTCTCAAGGCCGCCGTGACCGCCGCCGGAGCGGTGAAAACGCCGCCGGAAATCATTCTCTACGATCCCGTGCCCATGCGGCTGGCGCGGTTGAAGAACCTGGAGCGGGCGCAGTTGCTGATCGAATCCGCCAGCCGCCCGCGCCTACAGACTTTTCTCCCGATCTGGCGCGCGGCGCTGGAAACCCTGAAACACCCTGCCCGCCTGCGCTGGCATCTGGAAGTCGATCCGCTGGAATTCTGAGCCGCTCACCCCATGCGTCAAGTACTCATTTTGCAATTCCCAGAAACACAGCCAGACAACGCTCGATCTCTTCCATCACGTCGACATGAAGATACCCGAACGATGGCCCAACCTTCTCGCGCCTCACGGTCATGGCCTTGTCTACCATCACCTGTGAAGGTTTCTGCAAACCATTGTCCGCATCGGGCTGCACGGTGATGCGAAAGAGCGGTGCTGCGACGAGTGTGCTGGTCACAGGCAGTACCGTCACACTGGCCTGTTTGTCAAACAGATCGGACTGGATCACCAGAGCTGGTCTTGGCTTGCCAAAATCGCCCTGCATGGCGATGGTCACGAAGTCGCCGCGCGTCATTTCGTCCAGCCGTCTACGTCTGCCAAGGCTTCATCCATGAACTGGCGCATGTCCATATCTGCCATGTCCGCCTGCGCAGCCAAGCAGCATTGACGGCGACATTCTTCCGCAAAACCTGATCGCCGCGTATCCGGCACCCAGATTTGCACAGGGCGCAATCCCGCCATGCGCAAGGCGTCACGGTGCTTTTGAACCCGCGCATTCACGTGTGTTGTAGACATGTTCACATCTCTCCTTGTCGTTACATGTAACACAGTACAAGAACTCTGCTTCGTATGCAAGACACGCCAGCAGATTTTTTCCCGATACCTTGCATTGCCAACGCCTCAAAAATTCATTTTTGCTGTGCCACTCTTGAAGCAGTATCTGTGCCAGCAAAAATGAATTATCTTGGCGGCATCCACCACTTTCAATTGCACCCTGTCGTGACTTCCTCTGTGACAGCCGGGAAGGAATCCCCTAGAATCGGAGGGTCTTCTTTTCAACCCCTTTTTGAGCTTCGCCATGCCCTGCACGCACCACCCCACGTTTCAGGACATCATCCTGACCCTGCAACGCTACTGGAGCCAACAAGGCTGCGCCCTCCTGCAACCCTACGACATGGAAGTCGGCGCGGGCACCAGCCATACCGCCACGTTTTTACGCGCCATTGGCCCCGAACCGTGGAAGGCCGCCTACGTCCAGCCCTCGCGCCGCCCCAAGGATGGCCGCTATGGCGAAAATCCCAACCGAATGCAGCACTATTACCAATATCAGGTCGTGCTGAAACCCGCGCCCGCCAATATCCTGGAATGCTATCTGGGGTCTCTGGAAGCACTGGGCTTCGATCTCAAAAAGAACGATGTGCGTTTCGTCGAGGACGATTGGGAAAATCCGACCCTGGGCGCCTGGGGTCTGGGCTGGGAAGTGTGGATGAATGGCATGGAAGTGACGCAATTCACCTACTTCCAACAAGTCGGCGGCATCGACGTAAAACCCGTCACCGGCGAAATTACCTACGGTCTGGAACGGCTCGCCATGTATCTGCAAGGGGTGGAAAATGTCTATGACCTCGTGTGGACGGAAGGTCTCACCTACGGGGACGTTTATCACCAGAACGAAGTCGAGCAATCCACCTACAATTTCGAGTATTCGGATGTCGAGTTCCTCTTTACCGCCTTCGCCGCCCACGAGAAGGAAGCCGAAGTCCTGATGGCGGCACAACTGGCGCTGCCTGCCTACGAACAGGTGCTGAAAGCCGCGCACACCTTCAACCTGCTCGATGCCCGTGGCGCAATTTCCGTGACCGAGCGCGCCACCTATATTGGTCATATCCGCAATCTTGCCCGCAGTGTTGCGCAAAGCTATCTGGATTCCCGCGCCCGTCTGGGCTTTCCAATGGCGCAAAAAGATCGCGCGCAAGAAGTGCTCGCGCAACTGGCCGCGAAGAAACCCGCGCCTGCGGCCTGAAAAGCAAAACCTCTGGAGAAGCGTCCCGTGGCACAGGCGCACCCTCCCATTTCCCCAAGACCATGAACATGACTGCTGAAAATTTACTGGTTGAAATCCTTGTCGAAGAACTGCCGCCCAAGGCGCTGAAAACACTGGGAGAAACCTTCGCCTCGGCGCTGGCCGCCGCCCTGCAACGCGATGGACTGGCGGCGGATGATACGACCGTGACCGCCTACGCCACACCGCGCCGGCTGGCCGCGCATCTCACCGGCGTGCTGGCTGCCGCTGCCGACAAACCCGTTGCGCAGAAGCTGATGCCGGTAGCGGTGGGACTTGCCGCGGACGGCCAGCCCACGCCCGCGCTGCGCAAAAAACTTGCGGCGCTGGGCATCGATGCGACGGTGACGCCACAACTGCGGCGGGAAGGGGAGGGCAAGGCGGAAAGTCTCTTCTACGATACGGTTGCCCGTGGCGTCACGCTTGCGGAAGGCTTGCAGAAGGCCGTGGAAGCCGCGCTCGCCGCTCTGCCGATCCCCAAGGTCATGCGTTACCAGTTGGCCGACGGCTGGACGAGCGTCCAGTTCGTGCGTCCCGCGCACGGCCTCGTCGCCCTGCACGGGGAAAACATCGTGCCGCTCGCTCTTCTGGGATTGACCGCCAGCAACGAAACGCGCGGACATCGCTTTGAGGCCAATACGGCGCCCCTCCTCATTTCCCACGCCGATCGCTACGCCGAAATCCTGCGCGAGCAGGGGGCGGTGATCGCCGCCTTCTCCGAACGCCGCGGCGAAATCGTCCGTCAGTTGCAGGCGGCCGCGCAGGCGGCGGGAACGGGCTTTCATCCGATCGAGGATGCCGCCTTGCTGGACGAGGTGACAGCGCTGGTAGAACGCCCGAACGTGCTCATTGGACAGTTCGAGCCGGAATTTCTCGCCGTGCCGCAGGAATGCCTGATTCTCACCATGAAGGCGAACCAGAAATATTTCCCGCTGCTGGATGCCGCCGGAAAACTCACCCACCAGTTTCTCATCGTCAGCAACCTGACTCCCGCCGACCCTGCCGCCATCCTTGGCGGCAACGAGCGCGTGGTGCGCCCACGGCTGGCGGATGCCCGTTTCTTTTTCGAGCAGGATAAAAAGAAAACGCTGGAATCGCGCCTGCCGGCACTGGACAAGGTGGTGTATCACAACAAACTGGGCAGTCAGGGCGCGCGCAGCAAGCGGGTTGCCGCCATCGCCCTTGCCATTGGGGAAAGGCTGGGCGGCGACAAACTGGCGGCGCAGGCGCAAGTGGCGGCGAGGCTCGCCAAGGCCGATCTCCTGACCGGAATGGTGGGCGAATTCCCTGAATTGCAGGGGGTGATGGGGCGTTACTACGCGAAGAACGACGGTTTGCCGGAAGACGTCGCCGATGCCATCGAAGACCATTACAAGCCGCGCTTCGCGGGCGACACGCTGCCGCGCGCGCGGGTGGGGATGGTTGTTGCGCTGGCGGACAAGCTGGAAACGCTCGCGGGTCTGTTCGGTATCGGACAAACGCCCACGGGCGACAAGGACCCGTTTGCTCTGCGCCGCCATGCGCTGGGGGTGATTCGGATGTTGATGGAAGGCCATCTGGCCTTGTCGCTGGAAACGATCCTGAAGGCTGCCGACCATGCTTTTGCCGCAATACCGGGCTTTGTCCCGGCCAATGCCCAGCTTGTCGATTTCATCTACGACCGCCTCGCCGGCCTTTTGCGCGAACAGGGTTACACCGCGCAGGAAAGCGATGCGGTCCTGAGCCTGAAGCCGCAAATCCTGGGCGACGTGCCCAAGCGCCTTGCCGCCGTGCGGGTCTTCTCCACCTTGCCGGAAGCCGCCGCGCTGGCTGCCGCCAACAAGCGGGTGGGCAACCTCCTCAAGAAATCCGAAAATGGCGTGTGCCGTGACGTGCAGCCAGACCTGTTGCAGGAAGACGCCGAACGCGCGCTCGTCCAGGCGTTGGACGCCATCGCGCCCGGAGCCGACGCGGCGTTCGAGGCCGGTGATTACACCGAATCCCTGAAAATCCTCGCCGCCCTGCGCGCCCCGGTGGATGCCTTTTTCGAGCAGGTGATGGTAAACGCCGAAGACCCGGCGCTGCGTGCCAATCGCCTCGCGCTGCTGGCGCGTTTACACGCCGCGATGAACCGCGTGGCCGACCTCGCCCGCCTTTCAGGCTGAGACGTCGGCAAGCCGCAAGCGCAGGTAAAGCCAAAGTCTCAACCGATTGACATCCTCCCCTCCCTGAAGGGAGGGGATTCCTGCTGCGTTCAGCCCGGCATCGAGCCGGACTGAATCGCTTCGGCGGGTTCCTGCTTCACCGAGCGGCCTCACTGCGCCAACTC
>JAISWQ010000142.1 GCA_031271025.1 Zoogloeaceae bacterium
AGCGCCAGCACCTCATCCGCCGGCGCTCCACGCGCCGACCGATTCTCCAGACGCCTGTCCAGCAGCCCCGCCTCGCCATCGGCTTCGTAACGCGCCAGATAACGCCGGAAACTGCGCGCACACAGCCCCAGCAACTCTGCCGCTTCCTCCTGGCTCAGCCGTCCCTGATTCCAGCCTACATACGCTTCTTCAAAACGCATCTTCCTCACCTCTTCCCACACGAGCGTCCGTTTCATCATCACAACCTCCTTGCGGTGACTATGACGACCGGACAACTATCGCGCTACAAAGGTGGACAGATATAAAGCTCGCTACACGCATTGCGGAAAATTCTTGAAAAACGGGGGGCATGGCGTTATAGTCCCCCGCCTTTTCTTTTCAGCGCAGGCCGGGAGACCGGCTTTTTTCACGGCGTGCCGCGGTCTCCCGCCGCTCAACGCGCAAGGTTGCCATAACAAATAAATGAGGAATCCGGCATGACGACAGGACTGCCCGCGCCAGGCGGGCTTTATGATCCCGCACATGAGCACGACGCTTGCGGCGTAGGTTTCGTGGCGCACATGAAAGGGCAAAAAAGCCATGACATCATCCAGCAGGGCCTGCTCATTCTGCAAAATCTGGATCATCGTGGCGCCGTTGGCGCAGACCCGCTGCAAGGCGATGGCGCCGGCATTCTGATCCAGATTCCCGATCGCTTCTACCGCGAGGAAATGGCCCGGCAGGGCGTGACCCTGCCCGCCGCCGGAGAATACGGTGTCGGCATGATCTTTCTGCCGCAGGAAGCCGCTACCCGGCAAGCCTGTGAGGCGGAAATCGAACGCAACGCCCGCGCCGAAGGTCAGGTCATCCTCGGTTGGCGCGATGTGCCCGTCGACCGCGCCATGCCGATGTCGCCCGCCGTCAAGTCCACCGAGCCGGTGATCCGGCAGGTCTTTGTCGGACGCAGCAACGACGTGCTCACCACCGACGCGCTGGAGCGCAAGCTTTATGTCGTGCGCCGCCGCAGCGCCAACGCCATCCGCGACCTGCACCTGAAACACGGCGATGGTTATTACGTGGCCTCCTTTTCGGCGCGCATGGTGAATTACAAGGGACTGCTGCTGGCCGGTCAGGTGGGGGTCTATTATCAGGATCTACAGGACCCGCGCGTGATTTCGGCTCTGGCGCTGGTGCATCAGCGTTTTTCCACCAATACCTTTCCAACCTGGACACTGGCGCAGCCTTTCCGCATGATTGCCCACAACGGCGAAATCAATACCGTGCGCGGCAATGTGAACTGGTTCGCCGCGCGGGAAAAGGCGACTTCTTCGCCGTTGATGGGCGATGATCTCCAGAAAATCTGGCCGCTGCACTATCCCGGCCAGTCGGATTCCGCCGCCTTCGACAACGCCCTGGAACTGCTCGTCATGGGCGGCTACACGCTCGCGCAGGCGGTGATGCTGATGATTCCCGAAGCCTGGGAAAAGCACGCGACGATGGATGAAAACCGGCGTGCCTTCTACGAATACCATGCCGCGATGATGGAGCCGTGGGACGGCCCCGCCGCCGTGGCCTTCACCGATGGCCGCCAGATTGGCGCGACCCTGGATCGCAACGGCCTGAGACCCGCCCGCTATCTGGTGACGGATGACGATCTGGTGGTGATGGCCTCCGAATCCGGCGTGCTGCCGATTCCCGAAAAAAGGATTGTCAAGAAATGGCGTCTGCAACCCGGCAAGATGTTCCTTATCGACATGGACAAGGGGCGCATCGTCGAGGACAAGGAGCTGAAGGATGCGCTCGCCGCCTCCCACCCCTACCGTGAGTGGATCGAAAAAATCCGCGTCAAGCTGGACGAGCTGCCGGGCGCATGTGAGACCGTCGAACGCGGCGGCGAATCCCTGCTGGATCGCCAGCAAGCCTTCGGCTATACCCAGGAAGACCTGAAGTTCATCCTCGCGCCCATGGCGGCTTCCGGCGATGAACCGACCGGTTCCATGGGCAACGATGCCGCCTTGCCGGTACTTTCCGCCCGTCCCAAGGTGTTCTACAACTACTTCCGGCAACTGTTCGCGCAGGTGACGAATCCGCCCATCGACCCGATTCGGGAAGAGCTGGTGATGTCGCTCGTTTCCTTCATCGGTCCCAAGCCGAATCTTCTCAACATCACCGAAATCAATCCGCCGATCCGGCTGGAAGTGGCGCAGCCGGTACTTTCCGAAGCGGATATGGAAAAGATCCGCTTCATCGGCAAATACACGGGCGGCAAATTCCGCTCCCATGAACTGGACATTACCTATCCGGTCACCTGGGGCGCGGAAGGCATCGAGGCGCGCCTTGCCTCGCTCGCGGCGGAAGCCAAGGACGCCGTGTTGGGCGGGGCGAATATCCTCATTGTCTCCGACCGCAAGATGAATCAGTACAAACTGGCGATTCCGGCGTTGCTGGCCACTTCCGCCATCCATCAGCATCTGGTGAAGGAAGGGTTGCGCACTTCCACCGGCCTGGTGGTGGAAACCGGTTCGGCGCGGGAAACCCACCACTTTGCCCTGTTGGGCGGCTTTGGCGCGGAAGCCGTGCATCCCTATCTGGCGCTGGAAACCCTGCGCGCGCTTGCCCAGGGCGACGCCGAAAAGGCGGAAAAGCATGTCAAGCATTTCGTGAAGGCCATCGGCAAGGGACTGTGCAAGGTCATGTCCAAGATGGGGATTTCCACCTACATGTCCTACACCGGCGCGCAAATCTTCGAGGCGCTGGGGCTGCAACAGGCGTTTGTGGACAAGTATTTCAGCGGCACGCCAACCCGTATCGAGGGCATCGGGGTCTTCGAGGTCGCGGAAGAGGCGCTGAAGCTGCATCGCGCCGCCTTCTCGCCCGATCCCGTGCTCGTCCACATGCTGGACGCCGGCGGGGAATACGCAGTGCGCGCGCGCGGGGAAGAACACCTGTTGACCCCGGACGCGATCGCCAGACTGCAACATGCCACCCGTTCCGGCAAATACGAGACCTACAAGGAATACGCGAAGCTCGTCAACGACCAGACGAAACGTCATCTGACCCTGCGCGGTCTCTTTGCATTCAAGCCTGCGGGACAGCCTGTGCCGCTGGAAGAAGTGGAAGCGGCGAAGGAAATCGTCCGGCGCTTTGCCACGGGCGCGATGTCGCTGGGTTCCATTTCCACCGAGGCGCACACCACGCTTTCCATCGCCATGAACCGGAT
>JAISWQ010000170.1 GCA_031271025.1 Zoogloeaceae bacterium
AAAACAGATCTGGCGAGCGTTCATGGTAGAGAAAAAAGCCAAGATGACTGCCCTGGATTTCGCGCGGACGTACTGGAATGTTGCCGCCAATGCAGCGTGTCTCGACCTGATGAACGACGTGCCGGTCTTGCCGGGTACTGTGTTGTACCATCCTGTGGAGATGCCGATCCTGACGGATGAGGAAGACTGCATGCGCCGGGCGGATCCGGTATCGCGTGTGGATGTCGAGACCGGAGAAGTCCAGCTTTTTACCTGCGCTGGCGCTTGTGGCGATGCAGGGGACGATTTTGCCCGGCTGGCGTGGGCGCTCGAAGAAGGCGTCATTTTCCTGAGAGGCGTTCTTCCGCAGGGCCATTGGGCAGAGCCGTATCTCCGCGACCTCAGATCAAACGAGGTGGAAATCGACGGGCAAGTTCTTGCCGAAAATCGATTCAATGGAAACTGGTGCGGCGCCAATGTAAAACTGGTCGATATGCTGAAAGTCACCCTAGGAGGCATCACGCATACGATCAAGGAGCCGTTTGCCGTTGACCATCCTGTCTTTGGGCATACGATCCATGTCCCCAAGGACGCCCGCGCGCCAGGCCGCGTTTTGCGGCAAATATCGACTTATATCGATCATGGCGACGTCTTCCACGAGACGGAATACGAGACCGATGCACAGGATCTCGAGGACATGATCGCGATTCTCTCCGGGGAACCGGCGAATCTGACGCTACGGAAATGCCTCGACAGCGGCGGCGTCTGCTCGAAAAGCAATCTGTGGGACAAAAGCTTCAAGGTAACGATTGCCCGGACAGGCGTATTGGTTTCGGGAATTTGAAGCATTCCGGCCTCTCCCTTCGGGGAGAGGCTTTCTTTCTTCGGCGATCACAGCCCACGCATCATTCATTGGTGACCGTATCGGGCAGCCGCGCCGACGTGATCGCCATTTTGTCTGGATGAATGGGACGGAACCAGACAGATACAGATGCCGTCCCTGCCCGCGATCCTCGCCGTAGGTATCGAGAATCTGCCGCGCGACCTCGGGGTTGGGAAAGTCCGCGGCGCGCACCGTAAACCACGGGATATTGCGCGGTGTGAGGGGGGATTTCAGTTGCGGCAAAGCCTTGATGAGCGCCTGCTCGATCTGCTCGAACGACAAGCCATCTGTCACTCCTTGCCGGTAGATATCTTTTGCCTTGGGTTCTTCAGCCGCTTTTTTCGTGAGGACCTTGATGCCGGGACGGATTTTGCCGCCGGTGGGAATACGGACGGCGCCCTGTCCCAGCAAGGTGGGCAGTGCGGGCGGGCCGTTCTGCGTTGTGACAACTGCGGTGGTCATCTTGCGCTCCTTCATGAATACCGGTTTTTACCGATGATTCATGATCGCGCGCCCGGCGGCTTTCTCAAGGCGCCGTACCAACTGTCGGGCATGCGATGGCGAGCGCGGCGGAAAATCATCCTCTCCGCCGGTTCAAGGCGGGCGTCAGCGTCTGAAGACCTGCCATGCAATACGATCTCAGTGTCGGGATTGCCCTTCGGCTTGAAGTTGCTGAATTTCAAATAGGGAGAGACCGATAATTGTCACCACTATCTCCGGCGCCGCGCAACTTCGTCTCGTTCCCTGGCTACATGTTTATCTGAATCTTCAATTCATCCGATGTCCATATTTTCCCCGGAAACACATCCCGCAGGGCGAGAATATCCGAGTCTCCTGTGACCAGCGCGTCGGCCTTGCCCACATGATGAAGCACCAGGAATACTTGATCCCTTTCATCGCGGCAGATGGGCAAGTCAGGCCACAGTGTTGGCAGCGTGACCACTTCGGCATAAGGCAGAAAATCATGTAGCAAATCCTGCCGCGCTTCTGTCGAAAGCCTGAATTTCGGATAGGCGAGAACGCGCAACAGCTCATGAGCCGTCTCTTGGCAAACCAGCGGCTGCAACCGCTGATGCTGCCAGGCATCCCGTATCCAGACCAGACGCCCCGTGGTAAACAGGAGCGCCGACAGCACGATGTTGGTGTCCAGAACCACCCGTTGCGTCATCGGCGCGCCCAGGCCACGGCGTCCTCGACATCCTGCTCGGTGATGCCGAGCTGTTCCAGTTTTTCGCGCACGGCTTTTGTCGTCTGTACTCGCACCGGTGTCAGGACAATGCGATTGTTTTCAACGGCAACGTCGAAGTATTCCGTTGCGTCTATACGGGAGATGACGGCTTTCGGCAATGTGATCTGATTTTTCGAGGTCAGTTTGGCAAGCATTTTTGTATCCTGTGCCTTTTGGGGAAGCCATTTCATCTTACTTCCTTACTTTCTTGTTTTCAATGTATTCCATCGGCCGATCACGTTCCACGCCTCAATCTTCTGGCCTCGGCGAGGAATGTCGATGCCAGTTCCGCGATCAAGGTTTCGATGTCACGAACCTGATGCTGGATGGTCAGCACCGCGATGCCTCGCGGGATGAGGTCATGGATGACGAAATGGCGTTGAGCCGGAATCATCGGAAAAGGCGCGCTGGCGGGGCATTGCGACCCGTTATGCCAAAAATGTGGCTTCTTTTGTGGCTGCTGTGCAGATCCGGTGTATTGCTTTATGGGTAAAGGTATTGTGACGACACTATCTAGAACCTGTTTATTGTCTCTGGTGTTCCCCCGCCGATTGCCCCTACAGCGGTCTGAACACGTCCTGAAAGGCGGGGAATTCGTTCTGTTATTCCCGATTTCACTGATTGCAGGAGCGGTTTGCCGCCATTCCCGGAGATAATGAACAGGTTCTAAAAACTCGACGGAATCGCAGACGGCGGCGAACGGCGAATCTCGTATAAAACAGACAATTTGCGCTAGAATCGCGATATTTCCAGACAATCCGGAAGGTTTGGTCGTGACCATTACGCAAAATACAGACACCGCCTTGCCGGAAGTGCTGTTTACTGGGGGTGGCAATCCCACGGTCGACCGCCGCATTCTCCGGCTTGTCGAAAACCGGAAGCTGCGCAGGATTTATCAGGGGATCTACACCAGCAATCTGGACAGCCCGCTCGAATCCATCGTCCTGCGTCACTGGGGAGAGATTGTCAGCCATCTACTGCCGGGCGGCGTCATCGGTTATCGCAGCGGGCGGGACGCCAGACCCGTCGATGGCCGCATTCATGTCATTCGGGGCAAAGCGCCGCGCGCGCTCGCATTGCCCGGACTGACCATCAGAGTAATTCCGGGGCCGGGCGCTGTTGTCGGTGACGTGCCTTACAAGGGGATATTCCTGGCGGGACAGGCGCGCTGGCTGCTGGAAAACTTGGCGACGGGGCGGGGTGTGGCGGAACGTGTCATTCCCCGGACGGAACTGGAAGCCGAACTCGATAAAATCCTCACAATTCGCGGTGAGCAACGCTTCAACCAACTGCGCGATACGTGCCGCGCCCTCGCCGACACATTGGGGCGCGTCAAGGAATTCCAGCGGCTCGACGGCATCATGGGTGCTTTACTCGGCTCTCACGAAAGTCGCAAGCTGCACAGCAGACAAGCTCTGGCCAGAGCGGCTGGCCGTCCCTGCGACCCGGATCGACTGGCGCTGTTCGACAGTCTGTTTGGCAGTCTGCACGCATCCCCCTTGCCAGAAGTGCTGGCCACCGCGGATACCGGCATCGCATTGGAAAACTTCACTTTTTTTGAAGCCTATTTTTCCAACTACATCGAAGGCACGACCTTCATGGTCAGCGAAGCCGAGGCAATCGTTTTCGGAGGCAGGCTCATCCCCAACCGTAGCGAAGATTCCCACGACATCCTGGGCGTCTTCGAGGCTGCCTTGCGCGCCCCGTGGCGCAACCGCCCCCCCAAGACTGCCGATGATTTCCTGCTTTGGCTCAGGAATATCAACGCGCTGGTCATGCGCGCGCGGCACGATAAAAACCCAGGCGAGTGGAAAACCCGCGACAACCAGGCAGGCGCCACGCTGTTTGTCGCCCATGAACTCGTGCGAGGCACCCTGCGCGAAGGGTTCGAGCGGATGGAAGCCTTGCAGGATCCCCTGGCGCGCGCCTTGATGACCATGTTCGTCGTTTCGGAAGTTCACCCTTTCATGGACGGCAACGGCAGGACAGCGCGCCTTGCCATGAACTGCATGTTGAGCGCGGCTGGCCAGGCGCGCATCATCGTGCCCACCGTCTACCGGGAAGATTACCTGCTTGCCTTGAAGAGTCTGTCGAATCATGCCGATGCCGTGCCTTACCTTCGAGCCATGACCCGCATCCAGGCATGGACGGCCGCGTTCGACTATCGCCAGCCGCGACCGGCGCTTTATCAGGCGTTCAAGGAATGCAACGCTTTTGAGGAGGACTTGCGAAATTACCGGCTACTCTTCCCCTGACAATCTTTTACCGAAGGACAATTTTTCTTTTCCCTTCATGGCGGGGTGTCCCCTTTCTCGTGGGTTCGGGCTTTTTGCTTCATGCAGCCAGGCACGATGAGGCCGGAGATTCCGTACATGCCTGGGCGCGCAATACCCGTTCGGCGATTCCGGCAGGCGTTTCCCGTTGCATGGTTTCCAGACTCTCCAAGACATACGCGGGATCGACCCCGGTCAGGTGCGCCCAGGCGCGCACCTTGTCCGCGAGCGTTCCAAGCTGGGCAATGCCCGGTACCCGCGCCCTGACGACGGGAATGACCCGACCTTCCAGTTTGAGATGCGCCGCATCTGCCAACATGCGAGTCATTGCGGCGCGATCCACACTCTGGCGGTCCTCGTCAGCCACTGTCCAGCGCACCCGGACGTGTGCACCCGCGATGTCATGCGCCTCGATCGCCGCGCGCAATTCCTCCAGATCGGGCTTACCCTCGAACAGGATGTCGACGGTGCGCCGCGCCGGGGTTGGCGCCAGCGTGCAGTCCGCGTGATTTGCGCTCACACGCCAGAGCAGGAAGCCCTTGTCACCTTCTTCCCCATGGTGAAAACGCCCAATGGAACCGGCGTAGGCGATGCATTGTTTCCCGCTGTCTCCCGTCCGCATCCACTGCTGGTGGCGGTGAATGTGTCCGAGCATCGCGGCCTGGGCGTCAGCAGCAAAAATCGCGCCGGTACTGAATTCGTGGTCGAACCCCGCCATCGGTACACCGTGCTCGTTGATGCTGCCAAAGAGGGTGCCATGCGCAACCATCGCCGTGGCCGCGCCGTGCTCGCGCGCCTGGCGATTGAGCGGCGCAAACCCAGCGAGCAGCGCCGCAAGATGTTCGCCTGCCGCCTGGGCTGCCTCGGTTGCCCCCGCCGCAACGGCCACTTGTGCCTTATTGATCGTCGGCACGCACGACAGCAATACGCGCGCATCAGGTGCGATGCGCTCGAAGCGCCATCCGTCCGAGGCGATCCATTGGCCGTCGTAAGTCAATGCCACTTGTTCGATACGGTCGGCGACATGCACGGGATGCCGCGCTCCCAACAGCCGGAACACTGCGAGCGTACCCGGCGGCTCGTGCGAAAACGTCCCTTGGAGCATCAGTACCGGGCAATGCTCCGCGAGTCGCCGCACCTGCGCGAGCAAGCGCGCAGTGGCGGGGGCGTGCAGATCGAGTCCATGGTCGGTGGCATCCCCCGAGATGACCGCCATGTCGACCCGTTCCGCGATGGCCCGGTCAATTGCCGCCGCGAAACAACGGTCGGCCTCGTCGAGCGTGGCCGCCGTGCCGTAGTGGAGATCGGAGAAGTGTGCAATGGACACCGGATTCATACCGTCCCCCTCAATGCCACGTCGACCTTGTCCGCGTAACCTTCGGGATCGTTGCGGTAGCGTTCGATCTCATCCCACACGCGTCCGCGGCCCTGAGGGTTGATTTTCCAGCCGCATCCCCAACGTTCGTCGGCATAACGGCTGAAGTGGTCAATATCGATACCGATCCCGGCGATACGATTCATGACCTGTTCCAGTGTGGGATGGCCGGGACGCATCGGCGGCGGCGCAAGAAGTTCCTCGGGGGCGGGCGATTGTGGCACCGGTTCCGCCTTGACGCCTTCCAGCACGCGCGCGGCAAAATCGGCCTGTGCGATCACGGTGTCCTGATTCTCCCCTTCGCGCAGCAACGCCGTCACGTCGACGGGCGCTTCCAGTTCGATGATCCACTGCGGCACGCGCAAGGCGCGCCCCGACGCGTCGATGTGCGGCACCTCCCGCAGCACCTTGGTCAGATAAAAGGTTTCCCCTGTGCGCCCAAGAAAACCGGAAATCCTGCCGCCGCGCATGTGGCCGATCGCCTGGAAGCGTTGGATTGCGTGGCTCATGGCGTAAAAACTGTTGGTAGGCAGCTCCAGCGCGCTGATCGTGCGGATGCCAGGGATGAAAAAGAGAAAGCGTCCGGTCAGGTTGCATTGGCGCTGCTGGTATTCCGGGCAGGATTCGGGATCGCAGATGCCGCCGTTGTCCTCGCGCTGTATCGTCTTGCGCCCGCCGAAAATACGGATGGTCCGCCGACCTGTGTGATCAATGGGGATTGGCGCGTGGCGCATGCAATGCCGAACCTGTCCGTCCGGCGAATATTGCGACCAATAGCGTTTTTCGCTCGCGCTCCAGGCCGCCAGTTCATGGGGCATCACGGTTTGCCAATGATCCGAGGGAAAAACTACCGGGAAGCGATACAGATGCCGTCCCTGCCCGCGATCCTCGCCGTAGGTATCGAGAATCTGCCGTGCGACCTCGGGGTTGGGAAAGTCCGCGGCGCGCGCCGTAAACCACGGGATATTGCGCGGTATGAGGGGGGATTTCAGTTGCGGCAAAGCCTTGATGAGCGCCTGCTCGATCTGCTCGAACGACAGGCCATCTGTCACTCCTTGCCGGTAGATATCTTTTGCCTTGGGTTCTTCAGCCGCTTTTTTCGTGAGGACCTTGATACCGGGACGGATCTTGCCGCCGATGGGAATACGGACGGCGCCCTGTCCCAGCAAGGTGGGCAGGACGGGCGTACCGTCCTGCGTTGTGACAACTGCGGTGGTCATCTTGCGCTCCTTCATGAATACCGGTTCTTACCGACAATTCATGATCTCGCGCCCGGCGGCTTTATCAAGGCGCCGTAAAGCGCAAGGAGGCTCTTTTCATCGAAACTCCACCGCCATCGAAACCGGATGATGGTCGCTGGTGATGACCTTCTTGAGGCTCGCTTGGATGCGTTCATGAATCACGTGTTCAACACAGCCGGAACGGGCTCGCACTTTTGGACCACTACCCGCGCCGCTCAAGGCTTGCGTAAAAAGAATATGGTCGATCAGTTGCCGCTTGGCTGTGTCGACCCCGCTCTCCGGTGGAACACGCGCCTCCGGCAATGTCCGTGACCAGACCTCGACCTTGTCGCTGAATTCGGTGCTCCAGCGCAGGCGGTCTTCGTAATCGAAGAGCGCATGGTTCAAAAAGCGCGTGGCGAAGAAAACGTCCCCCTGGAGAGACCCGATAAGATCATGGTGTAGATATTCGCGCTCAAAATATTCGCGGCCCGGTCCGTCGTTTAGATCGCCCAAGACGATGATGCGTGGTTCGGGTTCCTGATCGAAGCGCGTGTCAATGTAGCGGCGGATGTCGTTCGCTTCGCTGGTCAATTTGATCCGCGCTGTCAGGGCGGCGTTAACGTAGGTCGGCGACAGGTCCCCGGTGGCGGGGTCGATCGGCCTGGTCGTGTTGATCTTGCTCTTCAGGTGCGCGCCGATGAATTCCAGCGCAAAGCCATCGATGGTCAGGCGCAGCACCTGCGGATGCCGCCAGTGCGTGTGGCGCATCCGTTTGCCGCTACCCCAGGCGCGGTAATACCACCCCGCGCCGCCTGTAAAGGACTGCCAGACCGCGGGAGCCTGGAAAGCGGGCCGCGTCGCATCGGCAAGCGTGCGACGTATGAGGAACCATATCCATTGCCCGCCCGTCGTCGTGTTGCCTTGCATGGCGTAAAGCTGTGCGAGACCTTTGAAATCGTCCTGCCCGGCCGGATCGAGAAAGGCGTTCGTCCCGTCGATCAGCGGCAAGACCCACTCATCACCCAGGCCGGAGTCCGTATCCCGTAACCAGCGCATGAGCAGCGACGGCGACCAGGGCGCTTCTACCAAGCAGAGCACGTCCGGCGCAATCTCCAGAATCTCCCGGCGGATGGCATCGAGCCGCGCCGTGTCGGCTTCTTCCAGCGCCTTCTGGAAATGTTCGATATTCCAGGTCGTGATTTTGAGGGTCCGCATGACAATCTCCAATTCAGGCTCTTGACCTGAATGTTAATCCAGGCGCTGAAGTTTTCATCGACTCTCCGCCATGACGGCATCCCGGTGTGCCCATGGATTAGGCAGTGCGCTGGTTTCTTGTCGTGGTGGGTGCGCGACGGCTTTTTCCCAAGGCTTATCCACAACTTCTGTGGATGGATGCGAATCGCGCCAGGGCGGGCTTCCAGTTCAATGGCGGCGATCTTCAGAGCGGAGGTTTCCGTGTTGCCGCGTCGCTTCGCTCCTCGCAATGGGGTGGGAGGATTGTCGCGGCGCTTCGC
>JAISWQ010000196.1 GCA_031271025.1 Zoogloeaceae bacterium
TAAACAGAATCAGCCGCGTCAGGCGCTACGCGGGCAGTTTCTGAAAGCGGGAAGAAACGAGTTGTGGAACGCATCGCCTGCTCGTGCCTTTTGTTCGTTTGTACAGGGGGGGTCATTCAGTTGAAGCGGTCATTCTATGCGCCTTATAACGATATGGCAATTCATGGGGTAATGAATTTTTGCTGCACGGGCGACACGGAGTGTGGAACAAGAGAACACAAGGATGCGCCTGTGGCGGCCCACTTGCAGAACGGGCGCCGAAAATGTTTCCGGCGCCCGTTTGGCCTGTTTTCTTGCCATGCGGAAAAACTCAGCCTGCCGTGTTGCGGATCAGGTAATCGAAGGCGGAAAGGCTCGCCTTCGCGCCCTCGCCCATGGCGATAATGATCTGCTTGTAGGGCACGGTGGTGCAATCGCCTGCCGCGAAAACGCCGGGGAGACTGGTTTGTCCTTTGGCATCGGTGACGATTTCGCCCGTGCGGGACAATTCCAGGGCGCCCTTCAGCCAGTCCGTGCTGGGCACAAGGCCGATTTGCACGAAAATGCCCTCCAGATCCAGCCGGATAATGGCGCTGCTGGCGCGATCCTGATAGGAAAGACCGTTGACCTTCTGGCCGTCTCCATGCACTTCCGTCGTCTGCGCGTTCCTGATGACGGTCACGTTGGCAAGGCGCGTGAGTTTTTCCTGTAATACGGCATCGGCGCGCAGCGCGTCATTGAATTCCAGCAGGGTGACGTGGGAGACGATCCCCGCGAGGTCGATTGCAGCCTCCACGCCGGAATTGCCGCCGCCGATCACGGCCACGCGCTTGCCCTTGAAGAGCGGGCCGTCGCAATGCGGGCAAAAGGCAACGCCTTTGGCCTTGTATTCGGCTTCCCCCGGCACGTTCATTTGCCGCCAGCGCGCGCCGGTGGCGAGAATGACGGTCTTGCTTTTCAGGGTCGCGCCGGATTCCAGTTTGACGCCGATATGGCCTTCCGCGTCCGCCGGGAGGAGCGCCTCGGCTTTTTGCAGGTTGATGATATCCACGTCGTAGGCGCGGACATGCGCTTCCAGGCCGGCGGCAAGTCTGGGGCCTTCGGTTTCCTTCACCGAAATGAAGTTTTCGATGGCGAGCGTATCGAGAATCTGGCCGCCGAAGCGTTCGGCCACGACGCCGGTGCGGATGCCCTTGCGCACGGCGTAGATGGCGGCAGCGGAACCGGCAGGGCCGCCGCCCACGACCAACACCTCGAAGGGCGCGGCTTCCTTCAGTTTTTCCGCCGCGCGCGCCGCCGCGCCGGTATCCAGTTTGGCGAGAATTTCCGCAAAATCCATGCGTCCCTGCGCGAACGGCTCGCCGTTCATGAAGACGGCGGGAACGCCCATGATCTGACGTTCTTCCACTTCCCGCTGAAAGAGGCCGCCGTCGATCATCACGGTTTCAAAGGCGGGATTGAGCGCCGCCATGGTATTGAGCGCCTGCACCACGTCCGGGCAGTTGTGGCAGGAAAGAGAGACAAAGGTTTCAAAGCGGAAGTGGCCGGAAATGGCCTTGATGGCGTCGATTTCGTGCGCTTCCAGTTTGGGCGGATGACCGCCGGTGTGCAGGAGGGCGAGCACCAGCGAGGTAAATTCATGCCCCATTGGCACGCCCGCGAAATGAATGCGCGGCGTCTCGCCAAGGCGAGCGATGCCAAAGGAGGGACGGCGAGGATAATCCCCGTCGAGGCGCAGGCTCACCTTGTCGGAGGCCGCGGCGATTTCACTCAGAAGCTCGTGGATTTCGTTGGCCTTTTCGCCGTCATCCAGCGAGGCGACGAGTTCGATCGGAGCGACGATGTGGGCAAGATAGGCTTCGAGTTGCGTTTTGATGTTGGCTTCCAGCATGGTGAAGGCTCCTTTCCAGAAAAGAACGACAGGGCAGAGGATATGACATCCTGATTTCAGGCAAATAAAAGGCGCTGGAACGGAAAAACCAGCGCCTTTTCGTGCCTGTTTGGCTTGGGGTTGGGGTTGGGGCGCTTAGATTTTGCCGACCAGTTCCAGCGAGGGCGCGAGGGTCTTTTCGCCTTCTTTCCACTTCGCGGGGCAGACTTCGTTCGGGTTCTTGCGCACGTATTGCGCGGCTTTCACCTTGCGCAGCAATTCTTCGGCGTTACGGCCAATGTTGCCCGCGTTGATTTCGATGATCTGGATCACGCCGTCGGGGTCGACCACGAAAGTGCCGCGTTCCGCCAGACCCGCGCCTTCGATGTAGACGCCGAAGTTCTTGCTGATGATGTGCGTAGGATCGCCCACCAGCGCGTACTGGATTTTCTTGATCGTGTCGGAAGTGTCGTGCCAAGCCTTGTGGGTGAAATGGGTGTCGGTGGAGACGCCGTAGATTTCCACGCCCAGCTTCTGGAACTCGACGTAGTTGTCGGCGAGATCACCCAGTTCGGTCGGGCAGACGAAGGTGAAGTCAGCGGGGTAGAAGAAGAACACAGACCACTTGCCCTTCAGATCGGCTTCGGTAATGTCGAAGAACTTGTCGTTCTGGTAGACGGTGGCCTTGAAGGGAAGAACTTCGGTTTTGATGAGAGATGCGCTCATGAAATGACTCCTGTTTGATGGTTGGTTGAGGGGCAGGACGGATAGTAGAGCGTTTTGCTTTGTCATTCCAATTGTTTTCTTGCATTTGTGTCATACGATTAAGCTATGGCTATCGCACAAGACTATCTTATATTCAGACGCTATCGGTGAATCATGCGCTCCCGAAAAACTGTTTCAGAACTGGAAGCAACGGATAAAACGCCTCATCATCCGCTGGATTGCCACGGGCCTTCGGCCCTCGCAATGACCTTGAACGATGACTGAACTCTGGAGAATCCGCTCTAACGCACAACCTGCTGCAATTCGCCGCGCGCGTATCTTTCCGCCATTTTTTCCAGCGGTACGGGTTTGATTGCGCTGGCGCGGCCTTCGCAGCCGAAAGCGCGATAACGGGCAAGACAGACCTTTTTCGCGGCTTCGCGCGCGGGTTTCAGGTAGTCGCGGGGGTCGAACCGGGTCGGGTTTTCAAAGAGGAAGCGACGAATCGCGCCGGTCATGGCAAGACGAATGTCGGTGTCGATATTGACTTTGCGCACACCGTGCCGGATGCCTTCCACGATTTCCTCCACGGGCACACCATAGGTTTCCTTCATGTCGCCGCCAAATGCGCGGATTTCGGCGAGCAGTTCCTGCGGGACCGAGGAGGAACCGTGCATCACCAGATGGGTGTTGGGCAGGCGGGCGTGGATTTCCGCGATACGGTCGATGGCGAGAATGTCGCCGGTTGGTTTCCTGGTGAATTTGTAGGCGCCATGGCTGGTGCCAATGGCGATGGCGAGCGCGTCGCACTGGGTCACGCGCACGAAGTCGGCGGCCTGTGCCGCATCGGTGAGCAAATCCTCGCGGCGCATCCGGCCTTCCGCGCCGTGCCCGTCTTCCTTGTCGGCCTCCAGGGTTTCCAGCGATCCCAGCACGCCCAGTTCCGCTTCCACGGAAACACCGATGTAATGCGCGAATTCCACCACCTTTTGCGTGACGCCCACGTTGTAGTCATAGCTTGCCACGCTTTTGCCGTCGGCAAGGAGCGAGCCATCCATCATCACCGAGGAAAACCCGGATTTGATCGCCGCCATGCACACGGCGGGCGATTGCCCGTGATCCTGATGCATGACCACCGGAATGTGCGGATAAGCTTCCAGCGCGGCGAGAATCTGGTGACGCAAGAACGCTTCCCCCGCGTATTTGCGCGCCCCGGCGGAAGCCTGCATGATGACCGGCGCATCGACCTCATGCGCCGCCTCCATGATCGCCCAGACCTGTTCCATGTTGTTTACGTTGAAGGCCGGCAGGCCATAACTGTGTTCGGCGGCATGGTCAAGTAGTTGACGCATGGATACGATAGGCATGTCACATCTCCGGTCTGGATGAATTTCTTGTTGATTCTACTGCAAGTGGAGCGAGGGATACGGCACGGTACTGGTTGCGGATGCGGGCATCTCCGGCGGTCATGTTCTCTTTACCGCTGTGGGCTGGAGAGGTTTGCAATGCTGGAAAACCAGGGCGTTTGTGTCTGAGGGTCAGTGTGGCGCTGCTTTCTCCGCCGCCAGCGATTCCGGTTGCAAAACCCCTATCGTCAGGCTGTCGTCGACAAACCAGCGTTGCGCAACAGCCTGAACCTCGGCGGCAGTGACGCTTTCCAGACGGACGAGCCAGCGGTCGATGTCTCTGGGGGTAAAGCCCAGAATGCCCATCATGCCCAGTTCCATCGCCTGCCCGAACACGGAATCGCGTTTGTAGGTTTCCCCGGCAATGAGTTGCGCCTTGGCGCGGGCAAGTTCCGCCGCGTCCACGCCGTCGCGGGCGATGCGGGTGATTTCCTCGCGCAGGGCAGCCTCCAGTATTTCCGGGGGTTGACCAGGGGCGGAGACGCCATAGAGGTAGAACATCGCAGGACCGCGACTGGCCGCGTCGTAGGAAGCGCCAACATCGTTGGCGATACGGGCCTCGCGCACCAGTCGCCGGGGCAGACGCGCGGCGGCGTGTCCATCCAGAATCGCGGCCAGCATTTCCAGCGCGAACGGTTCAATGCTGCCGTCCAGGGTTTCCGCCCTGGGCGCTTTCCAGCCCATGAGCAAATAGGGAAGTTCCGCCGGTCCCTTGACCCAAAGCCGGCGCAAGCCCTTTTGCGCCGGCTCCGTCTGGGGACGGCGCGGCGGCAAGACGCGCGCCCTGGCCGGGCCGTAATGTTGTTGCGCAAGGCGGAACACCGCCTCGTGTTCGACGTCGCCGGAAACCACCAGAATCGCGTTGTTGGGCGCGTACCAGGTGTTGTGCCAGGTTTTGGCGTCCGCTGCGGTCATGTGTTCCAGATCGTTCATCCAGCCGATGACCGGACGCCGGTAAGGGTGGCTCTGAAAAGCAACCGCGTTGGCCTGCTCGAACAGCAGGGCGTGCGGATTGTCCTCGGTACGCAAGCGCCGCTCTTCCATGACGACTTTCAATTCCGGCGCGAATTCTTTTTCGTCCACACTCAAATATCGCATCCGGTCGGCTTCCAGCGCCATCATCTCGCCCAGTTTTTCCTTGGGAACCTGCTGAAAATAGGCGGTGTAATCCCTGTTGGTGAAGGCATTGTCGCGTCCGCCCGCCGCCGCCACGCGACGGCTGAATTCCCCGGCGGGCACTTTGGGCGTGCCCTTGAACATCATGTGTTCCAGCATGTGGGCGAGGCCGGAAGCGCCATCCACCTCGTCCATGCTGCCGACGCGATACCACACCATCTGCGCGGCCACCGGGGCGCGATGGTCTTCCCTGACCACAACCTTGAGACCGTTGGCGAGCGTTGTCTCAAACGTGGTTTCGGCGGAATTGGCGAAGGCGGCGCAGGGGGCGAGCGTCGCCAGAATGATGGCGGAAAGCCAGTGGGCAAGCGGTTTCATTTGAGTTTTCCACGCACGACCTTGACCTTGGCCGGGTCCTTGACCTGGAGCACGCCGCCGTTACCGCTCAGGTTGCCGCAATGGCAGGCGGATTTGATGCGGGGCACGGAACTGACGATGTCGGAACATTCCGTGCATTCATAGTAAAGATCGCCGCCGGTAGGGAGCGCATCCGGGGCTGGCGCGGGTTCGATCGGATAAAAATTATAGATTTTACGCATGTCGATTTTCATGGATTTCTCCGGTTTTACACCTGCGCAAAAGCGCGGAACGGGGCGGATGAGGATAAAAGCGGGGGCAATATGATTCGCTCAAGGGGGATTATCGCATTCCGCCGCCTGTCGAAACAGTCGATTGGCGCGCGTCGTGTCCCCCAGTGTATCCATGAGACGCGCCAGTGTGAGACAGGTTTCGCGGCTGGGCTTGAGCGCAAGCGCGGCTTCCAGATAGCTCTGTGCCTTGCCCCAGAGTTTTTGCCGTTCGCAGAGCCGCCCCAGGGTGAGGAGCAGGCGGCTGTCTTCCGGGTGACGCATGAGCCAGCCATCGGCGGCGGCGATACGGGCGGTCAGGGTACGGGAAACGGCAAGCGCGTCTTCCACTTCCGCCGAGCTGTCGCCTGTCCCCAGCTCACCGTAAAGCGCGGCGAGGTCGGAAGACCATTCCCCTTCGGCAAGCGCCGCTTCGATCAGTTTGGCCGCACGCACTTCTTCTCCCAGACGGGCGAGGTGGCGGCAGACCGACAGGGTGAGGCGGGGTGAGCGTTCGCTGTGGCGCAGACCGTCGTAATAGGCGAGAAGCAGGGCGGCGTCTTCCTGCCGTTGGGCGAGCGCCATTTCGTGCGCCTTGCGCCGGATGGCGGCGGCGGGTTCGGCCTGCATTCCGCCGCGTTTTTCCAGTTGCCGCAGCAATTTCAACATGCCTTCCGCATCGCCCAGTTGCTGGCGTGCCCTGAGTTCCAGACGCAGGGCGGCGATATGGCGGCCCTGCAGGCGTTCAAGCCGCGCGAGGGCGCTCTGGAAATCGCCCTGCTCCAAGGCGGTTTCGGCGGCGATCATGTCGCTGGCGGCGATGCGGGGCAATACGCTTTCGGCGCGCTCCAGCCACAGTTTCACCTTCTCCGGCTCACGCAGCCGCTGTGCGGCGCGGGCGGCAATCAGGGCGGCGATATCCGGCATATGCTGCGCCTGCCAGGCGCTTTCGGCAGCACGCAGGGCGTGTCCGTAGCGGCCTTCAAAGAGGAGACGGATCGCTTCGCCGAGCGCGTCATCCCCCTGTTTGTGCCGCCGTGTCGTCCGCCAGGCGCGGGCGCGGGCGGGCAGCGTCAGGGTAAAGGCGATGCTGCGCACAAAACCATAGCCGAAGAGGAAGGCCAGAAACAGGGCGAGCAGCAGGAAATTGAGCGTGAAGCTGGCCTGCCAGGTGGGCAGGACAACAAAGACGACACCATCGTTGTAATGTGCCAGGAGCGCGGCGGCCACCGCGAAAAAACACAGACCGAGGAACCAGATGAGCGCGCGCATGATTCAGCGTTTTTCCCGGTTGCTTTTTAGGGTCTGGATGGCGATGAGGCTGTCGTTCAGATTGGGAAATTCCACATTCAGTTCCGTGGCGGCGAGCGCGGCAATGGCTTCCCGCACGGCGATGACCGGTTTTTCCCGCGTGTTGAAATACTGTTCCAGTAGTTGCGCCGCCGCCTTGAGTTCGCCGCGGAAGGTCGCCTGATCGTGCGCGAAGAGCGCCAGACGCGCGTTCAGCAAGCGCAGTTTCAGGTTTTCCCGCAGGATCAGCGCTTGATCGGGACGGAGCAGGACAGGCTCCCTGCGGTCGAAACGCTGGATGCGCACCATGCCCTTGACCTCCTGCCAGGCTTCTTGCAATCCCTGCCGCCACCCGTTTTTCACCGCCGTGGTTTTGGCGACAGGCTGGGGTTGGTGACTGGCGACGTTGAAGCTCAGGGTGAGCGGCAGCGTATCAATGCCTGTGATGACGTTTTCCAGACGCAGACTCATGCCGGAAATATCGACAAAAGGCGTGGCGCGCAATTGTTCCAGTTCTTTGGCAAGGGCACGGCGCACGGGCAGGAAGAGCGGATTGTCATTGCGCGCGAGACGTTCGTCCAGACCGGAAAGCGCGATGATCGCCGCCCGCACATTGCCCGCAAGCTGCAATTGCTGCGCGGCGAAATTGAGGTTTTGCTCCATGTCCGCGATGAGCGCGTCTTCCCGCGTCTGGGCGGCGTCCTGATAAATCTGGCGCAGGGCGGTTGCTTCGCCCTGGAATTCTTCCTGTCTGGCGGCCAGCGCGCTGTATTTCCGCTCCAGGGCTTCGGTCGCTTCCACCGCGCGTGCCAAACGCTGCTCGGCGTCGCGCGTGCGCTTTTCGCTTTCGGCATAACCCTGACGCAGCGCCTTGTGTGCCGAAGCCAGCCGGCGCTGCGTCTCCCACCATTGCCAGCCCACGAGCAGCGCCAAGGCGAGCAGACCCCAGAAACGGGCACGCCGCCAGAAGGGCGGGGGCGACGTGGACGACTGGACGGGAGAAGGTTGGCTGGTATCGGTCATGATTGGAGGCCAATTATAAGCGCAGAGACCCTCCACCAAACCGGCGTCCGAGGTTGCGGTTTGCACGACGTGGGTAAAACCGGCCACGCGCGCGGTTTCGGCAATGCGGGGATGCGTCACGAAAAGTGGCCGGTCGAACAGGATGTGCCGGATGAAGCCCTCCCAATCCAGGGAATGGACGGCGTGTTTGCCATTCCCCAGGGCTTCCTGCCATGCGGGAAACCGGGGTTGCGCCCCGGAAAAGAGCGTCGCCAGGGACGCGACCATCTCGCTGCTGGAGAGGGTGATGGCATCGACAGGGCAGAAAACGAGGATTTCCCGGAGATCGGCGAGACGTTCCGGCGCAGGCGCGGTACGGTGGTAGGCCGTCAGCGGTATCACCGTCGCGCCGCGCGCGCTCAGGGTTTCCTCCAGCAATTCGCGCCCGCCGTTGCCGCGCACCATCAGGATTTCCCGTCCCGCAATGGCTGCCGCCGCCAGTTCCGGCAAGGCCAGCAAGCCTTCGGAGTCAAAATGTCCGGCGGGAAGGAGAACGTCGGGAATACCGGCGTTGGTCAACGCCTGCGCGGTTCCGGCGCCGACTGCGGCGGCGCGGGCGGCGGCAGGCCAGGGCAGAAAATAGGGCAGACCGTGGTGCACCGCGTTGGGACTGACGAAAATGACCAGCGCGCCCTGGGCGGCGTGCGTTGCCGCCGCGCCATTGACAAGCATGGCGTCGGGCGCGGCCACGATGTCCAGCAGGGGAAAACGGAGCGGATCTCCGCCCGCCGTGGTGATGGCGTCACACAAATCCCCGGCCTGTGCTTCGGGGCGGGTAACGAGGATACGGCGTCCGGCAAGCGGCAGGGAAGCGGGCATGATGAATGAAGCCGGGAATTTTTCAGGCGTGTGCCGCCAGTTGTTCGAGAATGGCGCCGGCCCCTTGCGTGTGTAAATGTGCCGCCAGTTGCGCGCCCAGCGCCTCTGCCGTTTCCGGAGCGCCTTCGATTGCGCCTTCGACCCATTGCCGTCCATCACGGCTGGCGATGAAGCCGCGCAGCCAGAGGCTTTTTTGGGGATTGCGCAAAACGGCGTAACCGCCCAGCGGCAACTGGCAGGAACCGCCCAGCGCGCGGGAAAAGGCGCGTTCGGCGCGCACGCAGGCGGCGGTTTCGGCGTCGTTCAGGGGGGCGACCCAGCGCAGCGCCTCGTCCTGCCCCGTGGCGACTTCGATCCCCAGCGCACCCTGACCCGGCGCGGGCAGGAAGATTTCCGGTTCCAATATGGCGCGAATACGTTCGGCCAGTCCCAGGCGAATCAGTCCCGCTGCCGCCAGAAGGATGGCGTCATACTGGCCATCATCCAGTTTTTTCAGACGGGTATCGAGGTTGCCGCGCAGACTTTCGATCACGAGTTGCGGATAATGCCGCCGCAACAGGCTTTCCCGGCGCAAACTGGAAGTGCCCACGACAGCGCCTGGCGGCAGATCGTCGAGGTGGGCGTAACGGTTGGAGATGAAGGCATCGCGCGGGTCTTCGCGGGCGGAAATGGCGGCAAGGGTAAAGCCTTCCGGCATCTCCATGGGCAGATCCTTCAGCGAATGCACGGCGAGATGCGCGCGTCCTTCGCTGAGCGCGACTTCCAGTTCCTTGATGAACAGGCCCTTGCCGCCAATCTGCGCCAAGGGCCGGTCGAGAATCTGGTCGCCACGGGTGGTCATGCCGAGAATTTCCACCTGCGCGCCCGGATGCAGTGCGGCAAGACGACGCTGGACGTGTTCCGCCTGCCAGAGAGCAAGACGGGATTCGCGGGAGGCAATGATGATACGCGCGGGATTCATGCCGAAAACCTTGCCGAAACGGCGAAAAGAGGCGGCGATTCTAGCATGGTACGAGAAAGATTCCCGTGCTAGACTTTGGCGCTTCTTTATGTTCCGGTTCGCTCGCCGCTTATCGTCATGCGAAAAAAAACCAACACGCCTTTCCGCTCCCCGCGCAGCCGGGGGACGGATGCGCAAAACAGCCGTCGGCAACGCAGCCGCGTCCCGGAAGCCGAACCGGCAACGCGGCGCGGGCGGACGCGGCAGGCGTCCGCGGAAATTCCCGCTGAACGCCTGCACAAGGCGCTGGCGCAGGCGGGACTGGCCTCGCGCCGGGAAGCCGAGGAATGGATCGCCGCCGGGCGGGTACAGGTGAATGGTGAAGTCGCCGGGGTGGGTGCGCAGGTGCGTCCTGGCGACAAGGTGAAGGTCAACGGACGGCTGGTGACGCTGCATTTTTCCGACCGTTTGCCGCGCGTGCTGATCTATCACAAGCCGGAAGGGGAAATCGTCTCCCGCGATGACCCGGAAGGCCGTCCCAATGTGTTCAACGCCTTGCCGCGTCTGCGCGGCGGACGCTGGGTGGCCGTCGGGCGGCTGGACATCAATACTTCCGGTCTCCTGCTGTTTACCACGTCCGGCGAACTCGCCAACCGCCTGATGCACCCCGGCGCGGGGCTGATCCGCGAATACGCGGCGCGCATTCTGGGTGATTTTTCGGACGAGGCACGCCAGCAGCTTCTGGAAGGCGTGGCGCTGGAAGACGGCGAAGCGCGTTTTCACACGCTGGAGGATGCGGGCGGACAGGGCGCGAATCACTGGTATCGGGTAAGCCTCTACGAAGGCAAGAACCGCGAGGTGCGCCGCCTGTTTGAAGCGGTGGGCGTGCGCGTGAGCCGCCTGACTCGCGTCCGTTACGGCCCCTTCATCCTGCCGCCGCGCCTGAAACGGGGTCACACGATGGAGCTGACTCCGGCGGAAACCGAGCGCCTGATGCGGCTCTTGAAAGCGCGCGATCCGGAAGATGGCGATGGTGAAAATCCCGTGTTGTCACATCCCGCTGGCGGTATGAAAAAGAGAAAGCCGCGTGATTTTGGTTCCTCGCGTCGCTGAGTGCATGACCCTGTTTTTTCACGCGCCCTTGCCCATGCTTGAGGAACCCTTCGCCACGCTCTGGCGCGGGCAGGATGTCTTCATGGCGGTAGAACGCCTGCAAGGTACGGAGTTTCGCAGTCTGGCCAACCGGCGCACCCTGCGTACAGAGGTGGCAGGCGCGGCGTTTTTCGTCAAGATTCACCGAGGCGTGGGCTGGTGGGAAATTTTCAAGAATCTGCTCACCGGCAAAAGGCCGGTGTTGGGCGCGCGGGATGAATGGCAGGCGTTGAAGGCGCTCGCCGCCGCGGGTGTGCCCAGTATGGAGGCAGTCGCCTTCGGCGAGCGTGGCGCGAATCCGGCGCGGCGGCATTCTTTTCTCATTACCCGCGCGCTGGAACCCGCTGTCGATCTGGAAGCCCTGACGCAACACTGGGCGGTTTCGCCGCCGCCGCCCGCGCAAAAACGCGCTCTGATTACGGCGCTGGCGCGACAGGTGCGCACGATGCATCGCGCGGGCATCAATCACCGCGATTGTTATCTCTGCCATTTTTTGCTGCATGGGGACGCGCCCAAAGCGGTATCGCCGCAACTTTCCGTCATCGACCTGCACCGGGCACAGATCCGTCCGCGCGTCCCCCGGCGCTGGCGGGACAAGGATCTTGCCGCGCTCTGGTTTTCCGCGCAGGAGGTTGGCCTTACCCGCCGCGACCTGTTGCGTTTTTTGCGCGATTATCTTGAGCGTTCCCCGCGCGCGATTCTGCGCGAAGAAGCCTCGCTCATTGCCCGCCTCGCCCGCAAGGCGGAAAAGCTCGCGGCACGCAAGCGCCGTTACGGAGATGCGCTCTGATGGGCTGGCGGCTGAATCCCGATTACGCGGAACTGGCGGCGTCCTTCGGTTCGCTGGAGGCTGTTTTTGCCCTTGACGGCGAGCGCCTGACCTGTGACCCGCGTTCCGAGGTGATCCGCGTCACCCTGAGCGGAGTACGTTATTACGTCAAACGCTACGGACGTGGCGCGGGTTTGCCGCGCAACTGGCGACAGCACTATGGACGCTATCTGCGTCATGGGCTGCTCAACTTCCTGCCGCGTCAGCGGGTGGAAAGTGAATGGCAGAATCTGGAACACTTCGCCCGCTGGGGGATTCCTACCGCCGAAATCGTGGCCTGCGGTCTGGAACGGCGCTGGGGGATGTTCCAGCGTGGCGCGCTTGTCACCCGCGAACTGGAAGGCTGTGAGGATTTGAATTGCCTGCGCCTGCGGGGCGACGCGCGTCTGAACGATCGCCACTGGGTGGCCGGGGTGAGCGCCCGGATTGCCGCCGCGACGCGCGTGCTGCACGCGCATCGTTTCGCTCACAATGATCTCAAGTGGCGCAACCTGCTGGTTGATGCCGCGGGCAGGATTTATTTCATTGATTGCCCGCTGGGCGCGTTCTGGCACGGCGCGCTGCTGCGTCATCGACAGGAAAAGGATTTGGCGACCCTGGACAAATCCGCCCGCCTCTGTCTTTCCCGTACCCAGCGTCTGCGTTTTTATCTGGATTACCGCCAGCGGGAACGCCTGACGCCGGCAGACAAGGCCGCCCTGCGTCGTATCTTGGGATTTTTCCGCAACGAGCGGGATTGAGCCACACCTCGCCGCGCCAGGAGCGCGGCTAAGTTTCAACGTCATGATGAAGTTTCATCTGCCGTATATGCGCGTAACGTGCGTCCACGCCCTGTTCGGCGGGCAATACCTGCTCATTGCTGAAATCGCAATGGGCACAGCTTTGGTAATACGAACGCTCGTTTACTTCGACGATGCGGCGGCGCAGGGTTTCGCGCGGCAGTTCCGGGGAAAGGGAAACCTTATCTTCGGCATAATCGCCAAGGTCGTGCAGGGCGATATAGGCGGCATAATGGCAGGGGGAATAGATCCCATTGACAACGAGGCGGCTATCGGGCAGGCAGGGGCAATTTTCCTTGATCCTTTGCAAGACCTCGGCGGAATATTCGCGTTTCCGCAAAGTGGGCGCGAGATTCCATGCAACGCGATACAGGGTATGCGAAACGCCCGCTTTTTGAAGCCGGTGCAGATTCTTTTCCAGCAGGGCTTCCTGTTTTTGATTCAAAACACCTGTACCCATGTAGGAAGAAATGCGCACATGCACTCGTTCGTTTTGCAGGGCGGAAAAGTTTTCTTCTGAAATCCGGCAGATGCCATTGCTGAAAATCTGTACCATGCCCACATTGGATTTGGAGCACAGGCGCAAGAGAATGCGCGAAAAATCCGGGTGCAGGAAAGGCTCCCCACCCTGAATGACACCAATACGGATGAAATCGTGTGCCGCGCAGGCAAGATCCACGTCTGAAAGAATCCGTTCGCATGGAAAATCAATCCGGCTTTCTGGAGAAAAATGATTGATGTAATGTATGCAATGACGGCACTTCAGGGTGCAACGGGTGTTGATGCTGAAAGTCAGCTTATCGGCCAGCAGCGTTTTCGCAGATGCTCCTGTATTCGGTTTGCACGGAAGGTAAGAAAATGCTTGCGCCATCATCCGGGGACATTGCACGAGTGCACAACGTGGATCAGGATGACAAATCCGCATCAATTTGCCAGTGCCCACATTATAAGGACAGAACAAGTCCTGGGCATTCATATGATGCGCGTAACCTTGTTTCAGGTAATCATCCGCGTTATAAGGAAGCGAAAGAATACAGTGAAATATAAATGTCTCTTGTGCCGGAAATTCTCCAGGGAATGGCGCGGATACGGGTATGCCGGAAATATTCCTGATGTCATTCGCGTTTTTGTCCCAGAAATGAATTTTCTTCTTTTCCACACCTTGGGAAAGCAGGTAATCCAGCATATCTTGCCCTATTGCTCCCGCGCCGCGCAGAACAATGCGGGGGAAATTCTCGATGATGGCGTGTATTCCAGCATCGGGAACAAAGTTGGGCAATGGTGGTTTCATTTCTTACAGCAGACAGGGAAAAGATACTTGGCCATTATACGGACTTTCAGTGCGACAGAATTTTTTCAGTGATTCCACAATAGTCAATCTGGTTTTTGAAGCCGATAGACAGGCAAGAGAGAATGATTTTGTCGGGGGGGGGGGGGGGGAGCTGCTTGCCTGGTGTTCCGCCATAAAAACCCGGATTCCCTCATGAACACTGGAAATAACGGCAATATGCGCGTAATTGGC
>JAISWQ010000026.1 GCA_031271025.1 Zoogloeaceae bacterium
CTGGCGATGGTGAGATAACCGGACTGGAACATCAGGGCTTCGGTGGAAATCGCGCCCACCTCGAAGGCGGAAATCAACTCGGACGAGCTTTCCATATTCAACAGGCCGGGCAGATAGACTCTGCGCTCGGTGAGCATGTCGACCAGAAAAGTCGGCGTGCCGGTCTCGAACCAGAAGGAGCGGAATTCGCGCTCCCGGAACAGCAGCAGCAAATCGAAGGGGTTGTAGACCGCTTCGCCGCGCCAGTTGTAACCGTTGTACCAATGGCGAATTTCGTCCCTGTCCAACCCTTCGAGTTCCGGCGCGAAGACGGTATCCACGTCGGCATCGGTGTAGCCGCAGAGGTTGGAATATTCGGCATCCAGCGTGATGTCCGAAAGATTGTTGAGGCCGGAGAAGATATTGACCTTGCTGAATTTGGAGACGCCGGTCAAAAAAGCGAATCGGATGCGTGCGTCCTGATCCTTGATAACAGAATAAAGATCACGCAGTCCGTCGCGCATCTCGCGGGCGAGATCGGGGCGGGTGAGGTTATCGAGAATGGGCTTGTCGTATTCATCCACCAGCACCACGACGCGCTGGCCAAAACGGGCTTCGGCGTCCAGGATCAGGGAAGCGAACTGCACGGGAATACAGTCGTCCGCCAGCGCCCCCCCCAATCTTTTGGCATTTGTGTTCAACTGGAAACGGATGCTGGCATGCAACGCTTCGGAATTTTGCGCCAGCCCGCCGCCAAAGCTGATGCGAATCACCGGGTATTTTGTTTCCCAATCCCACTGATCGTGGCAATACAAGCCCCGGAACAGCGTTTCATTGCCGGCGAACAATTCCGCCAGCGTATCGAGAAAGAGGCTTTTGCCGAAGCGCCGGGGGCGGGAGAGGAAGTAGGCTTTACCCTCGCGGATCATGCGCAGGGCGAAAGCGGTTTTATCGACGTAATAACAATTGTCCTCGCGGATTTCGCGGAAGGTCTGGATGCCGACAGGGAGTTTTTTGCGGGACATGGCAGGGGGGCGAACATGGGACAAGATGCGTTCGATTATAGGCGCATCCCCAGAGGTTGCGGCAATTCCTCCGCCTCGTGGTTGTGTACCGGCCTGGGAGAGCGCGTCAGGAAAACCAGAAAGCATGAACAGGTTCTGAGACAAATCTGTGAAGGAAAAAGGGAGGTGGCCTGCGCTACAATCCCTGTCTGATTTGGCTGAAACAGGAATGGTTTTACGATGAACTGGAACATGATCAAGTCCCGTCTGGACGATTACGAACGCCTGTTGCGGCTGGATTTCCCCATTGGCTCCCTGCTCCTGTTCTGGCCGACGATGTGGGCGGTGTGGCTTTCCAGCAATGGGCGTCCAGGCGGCTCCGTGGCGTGGATTTTTGCGCTGGGCGCGGTGCTGATGCATTCGCTGGGCTGTGTCATCAACGATTATGCCGACCGCGATTTCGATCCGCATGTGCGTCGCACCAGAGACAGGCCGCTCGCGGCGCGGCGCGTGTCGGCGCGGGAGGCGCTGGCGCTGGCGCTGATCCTGAGTGTGGCCGCCGTGTTCCTGATCTGGCCGCTTCTGAATCCTGCGCTCATGTGGCTGACCGCGATCGCCGCCGTGCTGGCGCTGACCTATCCGCTGGCCAAACGCTTCATGGCCATTCCGCAGGTCTATCTGGGCGTCTCCTTTGGTTTTGCCATTCCGATGGCCTATGCCGCCCACCTGGGGCGTGTGCCGCTGGAGGGCTGGGTACTGCTCATCGGTAACGTATTCTGGACGGTGGCCTACGACACGGAATATGCGATGGTCGACCGCCCGGACGATCTCAAGATTGGCATCAAGACCTCGGCGATCACCTTTGGCGAATACGACGTGGCGGCCGTCATGTTCTGTTACGCGCTGGCCTTCCTCCTGATCGGTTGGGTGGGCTGGCGCGCGGGTCTGGGGTATCCCTTTCTGGGTGGCTTGCTGCTGGCCTGTGGCCTGGCTTGCCGTCACTATCGTCTGATCCGCGGGCGGGAAGGCGCGGCCTGTTTTCGCGCGTTTCATGGCAACAACGCAGTAGGTATGGCCATTTTCGCGGGCATTGCACTCGATTATTGCGCGCGTGGCGTCTATCCTTTTGTCTGAGTCGAACGGGATACGGCGTGCCTGTACTGTCTTTCATCATGAAAGATGATTGTGCGTACCGTATGGTTTCTCTGTGTTCAGAATGTATTTTAAGGCTTGAGCTTTCCGGGTTCTTGTTTCAGAATCCGGGAAAATTTTTGTGGCGCGCGTTTTGTGATCATCTACGAACATCCTTTCAATGAGCGTATCCGCACTTTGTTGCGGCTCGAATCGCTGTTTGAAAGAGTGGCGGTGTTTACGCGCCGGGAAGAAGCCGGGGAGCATCATGTCGCGTTGCTGTCCCTCCTGGAAATTCTGGATGTGGCGGGGCGCTCCGATCTCAAGAAGGACATGCTGCAAGAGCTGGAACGTCAGCGCCGGACGTTGATGGCCTTTCGTGACAATCCTTCCATTTCGGAAGAGAGTCTCTCCGGCGTGCTCTACGACATCGAACAGGCGCTGGCCGCGTTGCAGGGGTTAAGTGGAAAATTCGGGCAAAGCCTGCGGGAAAACGAGTGGCTGATGAGCATCAAGAGCCGCGCCGCGATTCCTGGCGGGCTGTGTGAATTTGACCTGCCGTCCTATTATTACTGGCTCAATCAGCCCGCGAAAGTACGTTGCAGCGCGCTGGAAAACTGGCAAAAAACCTTGCTGCCGGTATTGGATGCGCTGACCATCATTCTGCGTTTGTTGCGGAAGGTGGGGGTCTTTGAACCCCTCTGCGCCGAACGTGGGCAATACCGACGGCTATTGGCGGGAGGCGGCAAGAGCGACGCGCAGATGGCGCGCATCCGCCTGCCTGAACAGGAACTGGCAGTGCCTGAGATCAGCGCCAACCGCCTTGTCTTCAATATCCGTTTCATGTTTCCGCCCGGACAGGAAGCGCGCATCCGCTGCTGTGGCCGGGACGTGGAATTTCAACTGGCGTTCTGTTTGCTGTGATGAACACGTCTTCTGTATCCGCGCCGCTTGTGGCTTGCCCGACCTGCGGCAAGAAAGGGGAATGGCGTCCTGAAAATCCCTGGCGTCCTTTTTGTTCGGAACGCTGCAAGCTCGTGGATTTGGGCGCCTGGGCAACGGAACGTTACAGTATCCCGCAGGCGGAGGTGGATGGCGGTCTGGACGCGGAGGCGTTGTTTGTGCCGCCTGAATGAATGGAATGAACGCTTGCCGAAGTTCGCAAACAAAAAAACCGGCTGCGCCGATAACACATGAGGCAGCCGGTTTTTTGCGGATGATGACGTTGATTGTGATTCAATGGCCACCCAGAATGCGCGCCGGGTCAAAGGGGGGCGGCGTGGGGTTGGCAGGCGGCGCAGCGGGCGGTTTGGGTGCGGAAGACTGGGCATCTTGCGATGGGGGGTTGGCTGGTCTGCTGCGCATGATGTTCGTCGGATCAATGGGCGGTGCGGTCGCTGTTGGTGTTTCTTCGCCGCTTTCGCCCTCTTCTCCCTCTTCGTCGCTTTCCTCCGCGCCCAGCGGTGGCGTCGGCCCTGCCGGGATGTTGTCGCTGTAATAAAGGTCGCCATAGGCGCTGGCAACCCCCTCCGGTTGTGACAACAGTTGCTCCGGGACGTTGGCAAGCGCCTTCTTCATGAAGTTGATCCAGATCGGCAGTGCGGCATGACCGCCGGTTTCCGAATTGCCCAGGCGGTGTGGCTGGTCAAAGCCGATCCAGGCGCAGCCGACCACGGTGGGCTGAAAGCCGCAGAACCAGGCATCCAGATAGTCGTTGGTGGTGCCGGTCTTGCCGCCCAGATCGTGCCGTTTCAGGGTTGCGGAAGCACGCGCCGCCGTGCCGCTGTTGGCGACGCCCAGCAGCATGGAATACATCAGATAGGCGTTGCGCGGGTCAATGGCGCGTATGGCTTCGTCCCCGGCTTTGGGGGGCGTGCTGCGCGCCAGCACCCGTCCCCTGTGATTGCGGATTTCATCGACGACATAGGGCATGATCCGATAGCCGCCATTGGCGAAGATGGCGTAAGCGCCCGCCATTTGCCAAGGGGTCACGGAACCCGCGCCCAGCGCCATTGTGAGGTAGGGCGGATGGCGTGGCGCGTCGAAGCCGAAACGGGTGATGTACGCCTGGGTGTAACCCGTGCCGATGGCCTGCAACAGGCGCACGGAGGGAATGTTCCTGGATTTGGCGAGCGCGGTGCGCAGGGTCATGGGGCCGCCATAAGTCCCGTCGTAGTTTTTCGGACTCCAGGTACGGCTGCCGGTGCTGCTGGCGGGAATCTCAAAGGGCGAATCCATCACAATGCTGCCGGGCGAAAAGCCTTTGTCCAGCGCGGCGGAATAGATGAAGGGCTTGAAGCTGGAACCCGGTTGCCGCCAGGCCTGGGTGACATGGTTATACATGTTGCGGTTGAAATCGAAGCCGCCAACCAGCGCCCGAATTCGGCCATCCTTGGGATCGGCGGCAATGAAGGCGGCTTCCACTTCGGGGAGTTGCGCGATTTGCCAGTGCTCGTCCCTGCGCTGGACGCGAATGATCGCGCCAGGACGCAGCTTGCGGTCGGCGGGGGCGCGCTCGTTCATCATCCGGCTGGCGAATTTGACCGCGTCGCCGCTCAGAATGACACGGAGTCCGCCATGAACATAAGCGGAAACATGGCTGGGGGTGACTTCCAGCGCGATAGCGGGCAGGAGATCGTCGGCCACTGGAAAATCCTGCAAGGCGATGTCCAGAGTTTCTTCGGCATCGCTTGCGTTCTCGTTTTCGCGGTAGGCGGCGCTCAAATCAATGTAGGCTTCCGCGCCCCGGTAGCCGTGGCGGCGATCATAATCCAGCACGCCCTGACGCAGGGAGCGGTAGGCAAGCTCCTGATCTTCCCTGGTGATGCTGGTGAAAACCTGGATACCGCCACTGTAGACGTCTTCGGAAAAACGCTCCGCCGCGATTTGCCGTGCCATTTCTGCAACATATTCGGCGTGCAGGGCATAGGGAACTGCGCTGTCGCGTCTGACGACCAGGGGCTCGTCCAGCGCCTTCTGGTATTGTGCGTTGTCGATGTAGCCCAGATCGCGCAAGCGGCGCAGCACGTATTCCTGCCGCTTGCGTGCCCGCGAAGGATTGACGACCGGGTTGAAGGCGGAAGGCGCCTTGGGCAGCCCCGCCAGCATGGCGGCTTCGGCGATACTGATGTCAGCGAGCGGTTTGCCAAAATAAATCTGCGCGGCGGAAGCAAAGCCGTAGGCGCGTTGTCCCAGGAAAATCTGGTTGATGTAAATCTCGAAAATCTGGTCTTTGGAAAGACTCATTTCGATCTTGAAGGAAAGCAGCGCTTCATAGAATTTGCGTGACCAGTTTTTTTCCGGGCGCAGGAAAAAGTTGCGGGCGACCTGCTGCGTGATGGTAGAGGCGCCCTGGCTTGCGCCTTGTGCCCGGATGTTGGCGAGCGCCGCGCGGGCAATGCCGGAAGGATCAACCCCGTAATGCTTGTAAAAGCTGTCGTCTTCTGCCGCCAGAATGGCCTGCTTCAAGACATCGGGAACCTCCTGGATGCGGATGGGCGCGCGCCGTTCCTCGCCAAACTCGCCGATCAGAAAGCCGTCCCGGCTATAGACCTGAAGCGGCATTTTGGGGCGATAGTCGGTCAATACCTCGATGCCGGGCAGATTCGGCCAGGCCGTGGCGATGGCGATGGCGATCAGCGCGATGCCCGCGATGGCCAGTCCCAGCAGGAAAAAAATGGGGTACAGGATGAAGCGCAGGAAGATGGGCATGACACAAAGAACCGGAGCGGGGGGCCGGATGGAAGGGAAAGCAAACTATATTATACGCAACAGTCTTTCCCTCCAAAGGTAAAAATTTCTTTACATTACCGCAACTTGTTGCTAGCATTTGAAGTGATTTGTTGAGTAGTTGGTTTAACCGCCTGTTTTTAATAGGTATTCCTCTGGGGGAGGGGCAGTGAACTTAGAACTATCTCTTTTTGGTCCAAAGGCGCGCACCTTGTTCGGACTGGATGTCAGTTCTTCCGCCGTCAAGCTGGTGGAGCTGTCGTCTACGGGTAAAGGAGCGTATCAGGTCGATCGTTATGCGATAGAGGCCCTGCCCAAGGACGCAGTGATTGACGGCAGCATCTCGATGCCCGAGGCAGTGGAAGAAACTTTGAAACGCGCCTTGAAGCGGATGTCGACTTCCACGAATGGCGTGGCGATGGCCTTGCCTGCATCTGCCGTCATTTCCAAAAAAATCAATGTACCTGCCGGAATGCGAGCAAGCGAGCTGGAAGAGTTCGTTGTTTCGGAGGCTGGTAGCCATATTCCTTTTCCGATGGAAGAAGTGAATCTGGATTTTCAGGTGTTGGGCAAAGCGCCCGATTCACCGGAGGAAGTCGAGGTGCTGCTGGCTGCCGCCCGCAAGGAAAAGATAGAGGATATGGTGGCGCTGGCCGATTCGGTGGGCTTGAAGGCGATGGTGCTGGATGTGGACGCCTATGCGATTCAGGCGGCCTTTGGTCTTGTCGTCAGTCAGTTGCCGGGGCAGGGTAAAGGCACATATGCGCTGGTGGATATTGGCGCGAGCATGATGCGCCTCACTGTGTTGCACGATGGCGAAGTGGTCTATAACCGCGAACAGAATTTTGGCGGTAACACGCTGACGCAGAACATCATGATGCGCTTCGGGATGGATCACAATGAGGCGGAAAACGGCAAGCGCAATCATTCCCTGCCGGAAGAGTATCTTTCTGAGATTCTGCCGCAGTTTCTGGACAGCCTGGCGCTGGAAGTTTCCCGTCTGTTGCAATTCTTTTTTACTGCCACACAATACAACAGGGTGGATCATGTGGTGCTGGCGGGGGGGTGTGCGGCGATTGAAGGCGTGGATGAACTGGTGGCGACGCGCACTCAGGTGGATACGGTGATTGCCAACCCCTTTGCGGGGATGCTGTTGTCCAGCAAGGTGCGTCCACAAAGTCTGCTGGTGGACGCCCCGTCCCTGATGACCGCCTGTGGTCTGGCGTTGCGGAGGTTTGATCCATCATGATTCGCATAAATCTGCTCCCGTATCGGGAGGAAGCCCGTCAGGCGCGACGGAAACAGTTTGATATTATGTTGGGTTTGTCGGTTGTTGTCGGCGCCTTGATTATCGGACTGGGTTATTTGTTGCTGGATCAGTTGATCAGTACGCAGCAGTTGCGTAACGATTACCTGAAGGAGAAGATTGGGGTACTGGACAAAAATATCGCGGAAGTGGAAGCCTTCAAGAAAGAAATCCAGAGCTTGGTGGAGCGCAAGAACACCATCGAATCCCTGCAGGAAGACCGGAGCGAGATGGTGCATCTCTTGAGCGGGTTGGTAGAGCAGGTGCCCGCTGGCATTCATTTGACGGAGGTTCGGCAAACAGACAAGAACGTGACCTTGAAGGGATTCACGCAATCCAGTTCGCGGGTATCTACGCTGATGAAGAACATCGAGGAATCGCCCTGGATGGAAGCGCCCAAACTGCATTTCATTGAGGCAGTGCGGGTGAACAAGCGGGCTTTGGGGAAATTCGCGCTTGAGTTTCGTCTGGTGCAGGAACCGGAAAAAACGCCGGAAGAGCAGGCGGGAGGTCAGCAATGAGTGCGGAAAAAGTCAGTTTGCAGGAGCAGTTTCGCTCACTCAACAACCCGGACCGGGGCACATGGGATATTGCGCCCAAGATCATGTTGTTGGTATTGGCCTTTATTGGCGTGATTGTCCTGGGTTATTTCCTGCTCTGGTCGGATCAGCAGGATTCGCTTTCTTTGGCCAAGCAGGAAGAAGATAGCTTGCGTGACGAATTCCAGACCAAGAAAGCGCGGGCGATCAATCTGGATCTTTATCGGGCGCAGCGAGATGAGATGTCGAAATCCTTCGCGGCTCTGCTGAAACAGTTGCCGGATAAAACCGAGGTCAAGGAATTGCTGGTGGAAGTGAACCAGGCAGGGTTGGGGCGTGGCTTGCTGTTTTCACTGTTCCGTCCGGGGGATGAGATCAAGAAAGAGTTTTATGCGCTTTTACCGGTCGAAGTGCGTTTGAATGGCGTTTATCACGACATAGGCGCTTTTGCTTCCGACATCGCCAAACTGCCGCGTATCGTGACAATCAACAATCTCGCCATCACGACAACGCCGATTGGTCTTCGTCTGGATACGGGGATGGAGATACGGACTTTCCGTTATCTGAGCGACGAGGAACTCTCTGGGCAAGGAGGGAACAAATGAAGATGCGCAACATGAAACGGCTGGGCGTGGTGTTCATGGCGCTGGGTTTGTTGACGGCGTGCGGTGGCGGGAGCGATGACCTGCAAAGCTGGATGGATTCCGTTGCCAACGACCAGAGGGGGAAAATCCCGCCCCTGCCCAAGGTCAAGGTCTATGTTCCTCTGGCCTATACGGCTGCGGCACAGATTGATCCTTTTGACAACACCAAGCTGGAGCCAGAAGTCAAGGGAGGTTACGCGCAAGGCAAGGGCGCGCCCAATTTTGATGCGCGGGAAGCGCGTAACAACATCATGGAACGCTATCCACTGGAATCCATGACGATGATTGGCTATCTGGACATCAACAACCAGCCGATGGCGGTGATTTCCTTTGATGGCATGGCCAAGCAGGTCAAGCTCGGCGACTGGATCGGGATGGATTTTGGTCGGGTTGTGAGAGTCACGGATCAGGAAATCGAGCTGGAAGAAACGACTCAGGACGCAAATGGCGACTGGGTCATGCGTTCTAATTCATTGCAATTGCAGGCCGGGGAGGGTGGCAAATGAAACACTTGAGACAAATTTTTGGTTTTGTGGCGCTCGCGTTGGGGATGCTGTTCGTCTCTACTGTGCAAGCACAGGAAAAAAATGCCATTGAGGCGGTCAGTGTCATCAAGCAAGGTGGCGCGCTGGTGCTCAAGGTGGATTTGAAAGCGCCGCTGGCTACCGTGCCCAGAGGTTTTGCCATCGCCAATCCACCACGTGTCGCCTTTGATTTCGTTGGGGTGGTCAATGCGCTTGAGACAACGACCAAGGAGGTCAAGGAAGGCGCGCTGACGCGGGTCAATGTCATTCAGGTTGGCGACCGCACGCGGCTGGTTCTGAATCTGGTGCAAAGCCTTGGTTATGCCACAAAAATGGAGGGAAATTCCTTTCTGGTGACGCTTTTCCCGCCGGTTGCACAGACTTTGGTGGAAGGCGAAGTGGCCGAGGCGACGGCAAGCGCATCTGCAGATTCGCGTTACACGATCCGGGATATTGCCTTTCATCGCGGTGAGTTGGGTGAAGGCCGCATCACGGTGGATTTGAACGATCCTGATACCAGCATCGATATCAGGGAACAAGGGCATGATCTGATAGTGGATTTCGCCAAATCCACTTTGCCTGCCAATTTGCGTCGTCGCATGGATGTCAAGGATTTTGCCACGCCAGTAAACAGCATTGCCACGGAAGACAAGGGCGGCAATGTGCGCATGACGATCAGCCCCAAGGGCAATTGGGAACATAACGCCTATCAGACGGAAACTCAGTTGGTTGTGGAAGTCAAGGAAATCATCGAGGATCCCAACAAACTGTTGCAAGGTACCAAGAAAGGCTACAAAGGGCCGCGTATCAGCATCAATTACCAGAACGGTGACGTGCGTACCCTCTTGCGCCTGATGGCGGAAGAACTGGGGTTGAACGCTGTGATCAGCGAAACCGTGGGGGGCGTGACCACGCTGGTTTTGAAGGATGTGCCTGCCGATCAGGTGATGGACATCATCTTCAAGCAAAAAGGGCTGGATATGCGCCGCAACGACAATGTCATCATCATCGGTCCGCGTGACGAACTGGCAACCCGCGAAAAGCTGGAGCTGGAAGCCCTCCAGCAACTGGAGGATCTGGAGCCGCTGCGGACGGAGACGTTCCAGTTGAGCTACCACGATGTACAGGCGTTCAAGCAGATTCTGACCGACAAGGAACAACGTCTCTTGTCCAAACGTGGTAGCGCGGTGATTGACCCGCGTACCAATACGCTCTTCATCCGCGACACGCCTACCCGTCTGGATGAACTGCGCAAAATCATCGCCAAGACCGATGTGCCCATGCGCCAGGTGATGATTGAAGCGCGCATCGTGGAAGCTTCCGACAACTTCGCCAAGGATATTGGGGTGCGGTTGGGGCTGGCG
>JAISWQ010000057.1 GCA_031271025.1 Zoogloeaceae bacterium
GAAAACGCCGGGCCGCTTTGTCCGCGCGTGGAAGATTACCCGATTTTCTTTGCCACGATGAAAGCGCCGAGCAAGGACAGTTCCGGCGACAAGATTTACCGGCGGGCGGCGGATGGTTCTCCCTTGCTGGACGAGCACGGGCATTTGATCGTCCAACATGATTTGTTCAGCCAGACAACGGCGGAGGGAAACCGAACGCCGGAAGGCATCGCGGAAGCGTTTATGGAGTTTGCGAAAAAAGAGAAGCTAAGTTTTTTTCGCTAGGCCCTTTCGATGAAACCCGGTATCGGGAATTGTTGGAAGGGCTGGAAATTACGGAAATAACTTTCCGCGAGCTTCTGATGGGCAATGACGTTATGCGCATGGATGCGGATTATTTCAGCAAGGACGCGCTGTATGTTGTGAACCGTTTGCACGACATGGGCGCAGTTTTCTTGGCGTCATTGGCAAACAGGATTACGGATGGTATCCATACTTCACTACCTTTTGTTGAAAATGGGGCGGTCAAGGTATTGTCGGCAAAACATCCGAAGAAGAACTATATTGATCTCGGAAGTTTTGAAACCATCAATGCGGAATTCCATGCGCAGAATCCGCGTACCGCGCTTTGCGCCAATGACGTTATCGTTTCCACGGTCGGCACGATTGGAAATTCCGCAGTTGTGACAGAGGATGTTTTGCCCGCCAACAGCGACCGGCATATTGGGATTGTCCGGTTGAAGGAAGGCATTTCGCCTTATTTTCTTTCCACTTTTTTACTTGGGAAATATGGCAAAACGCAAACTTTGCGCGAGGCGACGGGAAATGTGCAGCTCAATCTTTTTATCTCGAAAATAGAACAGATACTGGTTCCACGATTTTCCGATTATTTTGAGGAAACAATTGCCAATACAGTAAAGTATGCGTATCGTTGCCGCGCCCAATCCATTGAGCAGATAGAAGAAGCCGAAACCACGCTTCTTCGCGCTCTCCATCTCGAAAACTGGCAAGCGCCGGAACCCTTGAGCTACGTCCGCAACAGCCGCGAGGCTTTCGCGGCGGGACGGTTTGATGCGGAGCATTTTCAGGAAGGATATTATGCACTGCATCACATCCTGACATCACTTTCGATGGGACATTCGATCATCGTGAATTTAGCAGCCAACTTGACGAATGGTGCAGAGATCCGAGAATATCAGGAAATCGGAACACCATATCTTAGAGTCAGCGACGTTAAAAATCTCACTATTGACGGAGACTCTGTTGTATACGTTGATACTTCACTTGCTGATGAAGTTATAGAAAAAGTCCGCCTGCAAGTGGGAGATGTCTTGGTTTCTCGTTCAGGTTCTTTGGCAATTACTGCTGTAGTTGAACAAGAATGGACAAATGCGCTTATTAGCTCGCATTTGATTCGGATGCGAATAACTGACAATGCTTTTGACCCTTATTATGTTGCCTTGTTCTTGAAAGCTTTGCCTGGCCGGATGCAGATTATACAGTGGAGTAATGGAGGCGTACAGCCAGAAATCAGCCAGCCTTCCTTGGGGCGCATTGTTATACCCTATATTCCTTCAGAGATTCAGACAGAAATTCGACAATCAATTATGCAATCACACAAGGTCAAACAACGCGCAACTCACCTCCTCGAATCCGCCAAACGCGCCGTGGAAATCGCCATCGAACAAGACGAAGCCGCCGCGCTGGATTTTCTGCGGGACGCTTCTTTCTTGTCTTAAAGCAGATTAACGAATGATGTGCACAAGACGACACATTCGTCATTGCGAGGCGCGAAGCGACGCGGCAATTCATATGACCTTGGGGTTGCCCCGACGGTTCCGGCAGGCTGAGCCGCCGCATGGATTGCCACGGCGCTACGCGCCTCGCAATGACGGAGTGGGGGAATTGGTGCTGTACTTCGTCTCCTGCAATGATGATCGCCGCGAAGGCCATCGTCCATCCGCGCGCGGCAATGGGAGCGGAAAATATGGCGGCGCAAGCCACAAATCGTTTGCAAACCCTGACGGAATTCCATCATGACCTTGCCGTTTCCCATTGCAATCACTTCCGGCGAACCTGCGGGGATTGGCCCTGAACTTTGTCTGACGCTCGCGGCGGCGGACAGAATGGAGACGGGGCTGCGCCCTGTCATCCTCGCGGATCGCAATCTGCTTTCCGCGTGCGCCCGCAGCCTGAATCTGACACTGGATTTCCGCGATTACATTCCCGCTGCGCCGCATCCGCGCCCCGGCGTGCTGGAGGTGCTGCACATTCCCTTGCGCGCGCCTGCCAGGGCGGGGCAGTTGAATGCCGCCAACAGCGCCTATGTGCTTGCCTTGCTGGATGCCGCCATTGCCGGATGTCGGCAAGGCGCGTTTGCGGCGATGGTCACAGCGCCGATTCACAAGGGCATCATCAATGAGGCGGGGTTTCCCCATTTCACCGGGCACACCGAATATCTCGCCGAACGCACCGGCACGTCCAGAGTGGTGATGATGCTGGCGGGGGCAACGGCGCACGCGCACCCGGACGGGCAATTGCGGGTGGCGCTTGCCACGACGCACCTGCCGCTGAAAGAGGTGCCCGCCGCGATCACGCGGGAAAGTCTCACGGCGACGCTGCGCATTCTGCATACGGATTTGCAGCGAAAATATGGGTTTGCCCAGCCGCGCATTCTGGTTGCGGGTCTCAATCCACACGCGGGCGAGGGCGGTCACATGGGGCGTGAGGAAATCGACTGCATTATTCCGACGCTGGAAGCCCTGCGCGGGGAAGGGATGCGGCTCGTGGGGCCGCTGCCCGGCGACACCCTGTTTACGCCGCCGCTGCTGGCGCAAGGCGACGCCGTGCTGGCCATGTACCACGATCAGGGTCTGGCGCCGCTGAAATACGCAACCTTTGGCAGGGGCGTCAACGTGACCCTGGGACTGCCATTCGTCCGCACGTCGGTCGACCACGGTACGGCGCTGGATCTGGCCGGAACCGGAAAAGCCGATCCCGGCAGCCTCTTCGCCGCCCTGCGCGAGGCGGCGCGACAAAGCGCCAGAAGCCACGGAGACCAGCACGGAACAAACAGTCGTTGACGCCGTATTGGCTGGCTCGTCACAGAGCCGCCTATCCGGTTGAGACCGTGATCGATCCTGCGGCAAAAAATCCGCGCCACGCGAAAAATCGGAAAGAGACGAGTCCTTGTGCGCGTGGATTTTTCCTCGGTTCACAACAATGATGTGACATGCGTTTACACAGTGTTCATCGTAAAACCAACTCCGGGTTGAGATCCCAGCCTTCAGGCCGGGGTACCAACCCGGAGTTGGTTTTACGATGAATTGCCACGGTGCTGCGCGTCCCGCTTGTGGCGAGGTGGAAGCACTGGTATGGGACTTGAACGTCTCTCGTGGTATTTTCTGAAACAGCCTCTCAGGTCTTTTCCGTTGTTTTCAGCGCGTCGCGGATGTCGCGCAGAAGGAGGATGTCTTCTGGCGTGGGCGCGGCAGGGGGCTTCGCGCGTTTCAGGCGGTTGATTTGGCGCACCATGAGAAAAATGACGAAGGCCAGAATGAGAAAGTTGAGCAGGACGGTCAAAAAATTGCCATAGGCAAAAAGCGGAACGCTTGCCTTGGTGAGCGCCTCGTAGGTTTTCGCGCCGTCATAGTTTTCCGGCAACGTGCCCAGCACGATAAAACGGTTGGAAAAATCCAGACTGCCGAGCAGGTGGCTGGCCAGTGGCATGATCAGATCCTTGACGATGGAATCCACAATCCTGCCAAAGGCGGCGCCAATGATGACGCCAACCGCCAGATCCAAGGCATTGCCCTTGACCGCGAATTCGCGGAACTCCCGGAAAAACGCACCCATATCCAACGCCCCCTGTTTCAAAAGAAGGCGCCATTGTGCGGGGCAAGCGGCAAAGCGTCAAATCCGCCGGCTTCTTTTGCGGGATACAATACGTGCCGTTTTGATTGCCTTTTCCCCTTCTACGCATGATGGAAAGTCTTGTCTCCCGTATCACTGAACTGCGCGCCCAATTGGAAAACTGGGGGCGCGCCTACTACGAAGCGGACGCTCCCATCGTCGAGGATGCCGTCTATGACGCGGCCTTCCGCGAACTGGAGGCGCTGGAACGCGATTATCCAGAGCTGAAGACCCCGGATTCGCCCACCCAGCGCGTAGGGGGACGGGCGCTGGAAAAATTTGCGCCAGTCACGCATGTCGTGCCCATGCTTTCCATCCAGACGGAAACGGATGTCACGGCAGCAGGCGCGGTGGCCTTCGATGCACGGGTGCGCAAGGAACTGGAATTGCCGGAAACTGCCGCGCTGGTGGAATATTCGGCGGAACTGAAGTTCGATGGTCTGGCGGTCAGCCTGCGTTACGAAAACGGTCTTCTTGCGCAGGGCGCGACGCGCGGCGATGGCGCAACCGGCGAGGACGTCACACAGAATCTCAAAACCGTGCGCGACATTCCCCTGCGTCTTCTCTGCGCGGTGGGTGAAGCGCCGCCGCCGCTGCTGGAAGTGCGCGGCGAAATCTATATGTGCCGTGACGATCTCGCGCGCTTCAACGAAAAAGCGAAGGCGCGCGGGGAAAAGACACTGGTGAATCCCCGCAACGGCGCGGCAGGCAGTATCCGCCAGCTCGATCCCGCCATTGCGGCGGCCAGGCCGCTCAAGTTTTTCGCCTACGGTCTAGGCGCGGTCGAAGGCTGGATGCCGCCTGAAACCCACGCGGCCCTGCTGGATGCGCTCGTCGCCTTTGGCCTCCCGGTTTGCGCGTATCGCGCCGTGGCGTTGGGAGCAACCGCCCTGGCGGCATTTCACGATCGCATGGGACAGATGCGGGCGGAAATTCCCTTCGAGTTCGATGGTGTGGTCTACAAGGTCAATCGCCGCGATTGGCAGATGCGTCTGGGCTTTCGTTCGCGCGAGCCGCGCTGGGCAGTGGCGCACAAGTATCCGGCGGAAGAAGCGCAAACGCGGGTGGAAGCCATCGAGGTGCAGGTTGGGCGCACGGGCGCGATTACCCCAGTGGCGCGGCTTCAGCCCGTCTTCGTGGGTGGCGTGACCGTGACCAACGCCACCCTGCACAACGAGGACGAAGTGCATCGCAAGGATGTGCGAGTGGGAGACGTTGTTATCGTGCGCCGTGCCGGGGACGTGATTCCTGAAATCGTTGGCAGCGTACCGGAGGCAGGCGTTGCACGCGCGGTTCCCTTTGCCCTGCCGGCGACTTGTCCTGAGTGTGGATCGCATATCGCGCGCGAGGAGGGCGGCGCTATTGCCCGCTGTACGGGCGGCCTTGTCTGTCCGGCGCAGATCAAGGGAGCAATCCTGCATTTTGCCCAGCGTCGGGCGATGGATGTCGAAGGGTTGGGCGACAAACTCGTCGACCAGCTCGTCGCGGGCGGCCTTGTCAAAACGCCTGCCGATCTTTACGGTCTTGGCGTGTCGCAACTGGCGGCGCTGGCGCGTATGGGGAAAAAATCCGCCAAAAATCTGGTGGCGAGCATTGAAAAGAGCAAGACGACGACGCTTGCGCGCTTCATCTTTGCGCTAGGTTTGAAAAATGTGGGGGAGTCCACAGCGCAGATTCTGGCGCGGCATTTTGGCAATCTGGAGGCGCTGAGGACGGCGGATGCGGAAAAACTCATCGCCATCCCCGATGTCGGCGAAATCGTGGCGGAGTCCATACGTGGCTTCTTCGCCGAACCACACAACCTCGAAGTCATCGCCCGTCTCAGGAAAAAAGGCGTGCAGTGGGCGGAAACGGAAGGCGCCACGCTGACGACGGGAGGACTCGCCGGAAAGACCTTCGTGTTGACCGGAACCCTGTCCAGCCTCAGCCGCGATGAAGCCAAAGCCCTGATTGAAGCGGCGGGAGGCAAGGTAAGCGGCGCGGTTTCCAGAAAAACGCGCTATGTCATCGCGGGCAAGGCGGTGGGTTCCAAACTGGAAAAAGCGCGGGAACTGGGCGTGGAAGTGCTGGACGAAGCTGGATTGCGCGTCTTGCTGGCGGAAGTGGAACAGGGTTGAGGCTTATCCACCGGAATGTGCGATCTCCCGCCTACAACTGGTTCAACAGTGCGCGCACCCGTCCCATGGCTTCCTGCAAGACTTCTTCCAGCCGCTCGATCTAGTGCCAGCAATCTTCGATTGGCACGCCTGATGCTGACATTCCTTTTATGCCGGTGTCCGTCAGGGTAAGGTTCTTGCATTTGTCATTGGCCTGCGCGCCCTGTGCCGTAGCGGTGAGCGTGAAGGAGGCGGAGGTCGGCGGCATCGTTAGTGCAACCGTATAGTAAATCGTGCCGCTCGTTGTGCGCGGACAGGTCTGGAACTCGGTTGGCAGCGCGGGATCGGAAGGAGCAGCAGGCGCATATGTGCCTCTTACCGCGCGGCGGCGTTCCAGTGCAGTGGCAGCGCTGGTCATGACGCCCTGGCATTCCGCACGCCGCGTCTTTCTCAGGTGTTCCTGGTAGGAAGGGTAGGCAAAAGCGGTCAAAATACCGATGATCACGATCGTGATCATCAGTTCCATCAGGCTGAAGCCGTTTTGGCGAAGCGTGCGCATGGTGCTTTTCTCCTTTTTCAGCGGTTGTCGCCGTTGGCTCGGAGTTCATCCTCTTGGGCAAGGCGGCAGGCTTTCCTGTCAATGGCAACGCTTTGCGCCGCCGCATCCCCCTTTGTCAGCACGCCGGTGAGCGAAGCGCTCGCGGCGAGTGCGAAACTCAGGGTTGAACCGCGTCAGCGGATGGCGCGCCAGATCTTGCGGCCTACTACGGAAGCGGAACTCGTTGACGGCTGGGGTTCGGTGCCGTCGTAGACACTGTCCCCGATCCGTATGGCGCGCCCGCCCGATCCGTCCGTTTTGATGCCGGAAGTGCTGGCGCCATATGTGCCGTCGAAGGCGCCAAGCGCGGTCAGCCCCTGCTGGTTTCTGCCAGACCACGGGTCGAACTCGTACAGCCAGCCGCCGGTGCTGCCGCCGCTGCAGGAGTTGCTGCTGCCGCCGCCTACTGGCGTCAGAGTGCTCAAAAATATCCGGTCGTATTCCATCAGCACCTCGGCGAGCACGCGCTCCCCTTCCTTGTTGTTGTCGACCACCAGGTCAAAATAGAAACCCTTGTCCTTGGGCGCGGCGAGCGCATTTGCCGAGAGAACCCGAAGTTGCATGCCAGTGGGGGCATGCACGCCGCCGGAGGTGAGCGTCTGCTCCGTCAGGTTGCCGGAGCGGGTGTAGAGGCTGCTGTCGCTTGCGCCAGGCGTTGTCCCGCAACTGCCCGCGTTGCCGCAGGGGTCGCTCACGCCGTAGAAGGATTGCACTTGGGTATCGGCGTGGTCGCCCACGCTGAAGTAGCGGCCCGTGCCCACATAGACGAGTACTTCGCCTGGATATCCCTTGCGCTTCATGGCTTTGGGCTGCGCGGTAATCGGTTGCGCCTTGCCGGAAGGATCCACCGCCTTGAAAAGCGGCTTGCCGTTGAAAGCGACGCTCCAGCTTGCCGGATCGGAGGCGCTCAGGTCGAATTTCCAGAGGTTGCCCTGGAGATCGCCTGCGTAGGCTGCGTCCGCCACGCCGTTGTTGTCATAATCCACCACGAGCGGCGATGCAAGACCGTTTTCCCCGCCCGTCGCGGCGCTGCCGACATTGGTGGAAATATTCCTGATGAATGCGCCGGTTTCGGCGTTCACGATGAAGAGCCGCGCCTTGTGGGGTTCCGTGCCGCGGCTGTTGTAGCCATTTCCGAAGATCGCTACCCAGGGGTGAGCTGCGCTGCCTGTGTGCGCAATGGTGGCCTTGCCGATGGTCACGCCCAGGGAGGCGAAGTCCGCTGAGGTGGGCGGGAAAGCAGCAACGTTATCGCCGCCTCCGGAAACTTCCCAGAGCACCTTGGGATTGTTCGGCGTTTCCACGTCCAGCGCGAAATAGGCTCTGCCGCCCGCGCCGGTTGAGGTTACGACCAGGTTGCGCCAGGCGTTGGCGCTGCTCATGTAGATGTCACCCGCAACCGGTGTGCCGTCCACGAAATAGCGATGGGCCGAGGCGTCGCTGACCCGTTCCTTCAAATGCTCGTAAGCCGCGTTGGGCACGTAGGCGAAACGTTCCAGCCCGGATTGCGCGTCGAAGGCATGCAACATGCCGTCGTTGGCGCCGACCAGCACGGTTGCTTTGGTGACGGTCTGTGCCGCAGCCGCCATGCGCGTGGTGTAGGCGCTTCTTTGCGTGGCATTCAGACTGACGGTGCCCTGCCAGCCGTAATTATCCCTGCCGGGATTCGTGTAGAGGATACCGGAGTTGATGATGTCGCCCAACGGCTGCGCCCGGATAGCGCCGACGATGCTGGCGGGGTTTGCGCCCAGCGCGCTGGATTGCGCGGTGGTCAGCTTCGCTGCCTCGAAATTCACCCCGCCTGCCGTGGCGGGCGCACCCGGCGGCGTTCCCGGCCCGTCCCAGGTCTTGATGAGACGGTTGGCGGGAAAGTTCGCCGTCCAGACCGTGTCGAGGGTGGAACCGGGAGGGGCGCAGGCGGGAACCGTGGTCACCGTGCACAGATTCTCGGCTTTCAACTCTCCACTCCACCCGGCGCTGTCGAAGGAGGAGGAATAAAGCATGGTGTTGTTCGTAAGCGAGGTAGAGTTGGCGGTCACCGGCGCGACGACGTTGATACTGACAGAAATATTGCCGAGGATCGACTCCAGACCTTCGGTGAATGCCTGCGCCGTTTTCGCATCGAAACTGTCCCCATGCCCGTTGACCGCCGTGTGCAGCAAATCGTCGAATCTAGCATTATTGGTGCCATTCTTCTCATCCGTAGGACTCAACCAGGTGTTTGCCTGGCCGCTGTCCGCGTTGGCAAACGCCGTTTGCTCCTTGCCCGGCTCGCCTTGGATATGGATGCCAAAAGAGATGGTAAACGTTGTCATGTGCTGCCAGAAAGCCGGGTCGCGCGTCGTGCCCGGCACCTCGTTCTTGGCTTTCGGGAACTTGTTTTCTGGAAGCAGATCCCTTGACCAGTAATGCCAGGCGATGTCGGCCAGCGTGCCCGCCTCGCTCCCCCTGAAAGGATCGGTTGTCCAGGTTTCCCTCGCGCCATTGGGCTTGGGCGGCGTGGTGAAGCTGCTCAGGTCATCCTGGTTCCCGATATCCCAGTCACGGTTGTTCAACCCGTCTGTCATCAGAATGGTGAAGCTCTTGCGACAGGCGAGACCGCTGTCTCCCGTGCCCGCGCCCACGCCATAGGGGTCAGTCGGAGGAATGTCCGCCCAGGGACCGAGGTCGCCGCTCGCGCTCTTGTCGAAATACGTTCCTGCCTTGTCCAGCACCCTTTTGAGCGGGGTCGTGCCGTAATACGCATTCATCCCGAAAAGCCAGTCATAGAACGCTTTCTTGCGCGCTGCCGTATAGACCTGGACACCTTGATCGGTAATCGGCTGCGCGGCTTCTGCGTTGCTGAGCTTCCCCCAGCCCAGACGGACGTTCTCCGGCAAGGTCTGGAACGCCTTGCTGACGCCCGCCTTGGCCGCCAGATTGCGGGTGTGGTAATAGGAATACCAGTTGGAAAAATCCTGCTTGTCGCTGGCGGCGTCGTAGGCATTTTGGTATTTCGGGTTGGCGGCGGAGGCTTTCGCGCAATCGACGCCGACACGACACTTGTAACCATCCGCCCAGGAATTCGGGTACAAAGGCGCGTTCGGAAGAGGCGTTCCCGTGTGATCCAGCGGCAAGTCATACTTCCCGTTCGGCTGTTCGTTCGGTCTGTACCACAAGGTGTTGTTCGACGAATCAATGGTGCAGCCTGTAGCGTTGGAATAGCCAATGCAGGTGTGAAGATCCATCGAATCGGAATCGTCATGGATGTACAGGATGTTGGCCGATCCGCCGCCGCCGCCGCCCGCGAACACCGGCACCTGGGCGATATCCAGCGCCTGCGCGACAAAGGGAGCGAAGGTCAGCGCCACGGCAAGGGCGACGCGCCTGGGCGCGGGGCAAAAGCCGCGCGCAACCGCCTTTCTGGCGGCAGTGGATGCAGATTTCATGATGATGCTCTCCTCATGGATACGAATAAAAATCATCGGGATTTCATGGCTTGTGGACATAGGTGCTTTGCAGCACAACCTTGACTTCCGGCGAAATGCCCTGCCCATAGGAGAAGGTCTTGTAGACCTCCAGCATGGGTTTCAGGCCGACGCCAACGTCGGCGGGATTTTCGGCAATATCCATCTGACGCTCGACCATGTAGCGCGCGTGGCTTTCCCCTGGCTGCGACCATGAGGAACCGTAATAATCCACAGCATTCACGGATGTGAAGTTGCTCGCGCTGTCCCATGAGCTCTCTTCTTCCGGAGCGCCAACACCGCAGGAAAGCACGCTGAACCAGCCGCCGGTAGTGCACAACGCGGGCGGGCCACTCATGACCGCCTGTTCCCCGGCGCGCAGGGCGGCCTCCGCAGACTGAAACGCGAGATTGTACGAAGCAAAACCGCCTGCCAGCCGTTCCTGCAGGATGACGCTGCGGATTGCCGCCATACCCAGAAACGCCGCCACCATCAGCATGACAAGCCCCACCAGCAGCACCGCGCCAGACTGCCTGCCGCGAACCTTGAACCTGCGCCTTGCGCGGGCTGGCACAAAAAACGCCGACCTTCCTCCGCCTGCAGACGGAGAAGGCCGCAAGCGGCATCCGCCCCGGCAGAGCCGGGAGAGACAAGCATCGAAAAATGGAATTCCGGACTGAAACATTTCACCTTCCTCCTTCAAAGCAGCCTGTTGCGCAGGGCAACTGTAGTGCTGAAAAGTTTGTACAGACGGTTGTCGGGCGGATCGAAACTGTCGCCGTTGCCGCAAAGGGGAAGAGAGGGCGATCTTTCGTGCTCTCCGCTCCCGCCAGGCGAGGAGATGACCAGATCGACCTGGATAAAGGCCACTCTTTTCCAGTAGCTATCGGTTGATGAGGGCGCGCTGGAGAGGGTTATATAGTTGCCATTGCGTTGCCTGTTGCTGCCTGTGTGGTCAGCGACACAAACCCGGAAGACTTCCACATTGTCCGTCAGCACGCCTTCATCATTGCTGTCTTTGCTGCAATCGACGGCATCATTCCGGCAACGCTTCAGCGTCTTCAAGGCCGCGTTGTGCATGTACTGCACGCTTTCCCAAGAGATCACATCAACATTGGGGCCCGCAGCGTTGAAAGGATAACCGCTGGTGAGCCGCCCCTTGATTTCCAGCGCGGCGAGATCGACCGATTGCACCTCGAAAATTTCGCCCTTGCCGCAATCGCCGATGAAGACCAGATCATTTTTCTCGACAAGCGAATTGACTGGCACCGTTCCCGGATTGCCTGCCGTCGCGTCCCCGGTCAGGGAGATCAGGCCGTCGCGCATGGTCAAAAGTTCCATTGACGCGGAATTCGGCGCCGACGATGTTTTCCAGATGCCTTGTTCCACTTTTTCCAGCAGGGCGGTTGAGGAGGAAAACCCTCCCGGTATTCCGCATCCTCCCGTATAGCCGATGTTGCGCAGGTCGCGCTCCAGCATGTTGATGGCGATGCGTCCGCTTTCCTGCAAGCGCGCCAGATTGTCGTTCGTCCGGAAGGAAAAAAAGGAAGTGATGAAGGCGAAAATAACGCTCCCGATCAGGAGAATGCCAATGACCATGGCCACCATGAGTTCCGTCAGCGTCATGCCACGTTGCGTCCCGAAAGACTTTCGGCGCGTCAGGAAATGAAATTCCGGCTGAAACATTTCACGTTGCTCCTTCAAAGCTGGGGAATGAAAGCCACAGCCTGGAAAGACTGAAGACTGTAGCGCGTGCCTGCGGCAGAGGCAGATTCAGACTCGGTGGTAACGCCCACGCCCAGCGGAAAATCCACGCGCACAACGAAATAATTGCCGCTATTCCCGCAACCGCTACCGGTAACTGCAGCACTTCCATTGTCATCAATCTTTGCGTTTGTCCTGCGGCAGATCCACACCTTGCTGCTCGGCAGCGCCGCGCTGAGCTGCCTTGCCCAGATATAGCGCATCTTCTTCGCCGGGGAAGCGTCCTCGCCCGGATTCGGCACGCCGCTCGCGGAAACCAACCCGCCCACGTCATTGGTGATGTAGTCGTTGTTCCGTGCGCCCACCCAGTTGCTGCGCATTTCATCCAACATTGCGTAGACATATTGCGAGGCGACAGAACGCGCCATGGATGATTGATTCACCTTCAGCGACCGGCTTTGCAAGCCCACGAGCGCAAGCAGGCCCAGGGCAAAGACAACGATGGTCACCAGTGCCTCCAGAAGCGTGAAGCCAGATTGCCGGACAAAAGGCCGGGAATGATTTTTTCGCGGATTCATTGTTGCATGACCTCTGGATGATAGATTGGATTCAGGAACAGACAGGCGGAGGCGGATTGGCCGTCACCTTCACGCGCCCCAACATGTTTACCTCGATTTTCCGGTTCGCGGCGGCGTTGGTGCCTCTGATGCAGAGTGTTTTCGTACCGGAGGTCAGCTTACCGTCCCGGCCAAAGCTGAATTCCCAATTACTGCTGGAAGGATCCGTGCCAAGATTGAGATGAACCACCTTCGCGTATTCCTTGATGGAAGGCAGGGCAGAAGAGGCGCTCGCGCAATCCCTCGCCTCCACAATCCGCCAGCCATACTCGAAAAAGCTGCTGTTCCACAGCGAGGCGTCGGAGGCGTTGGCGCACACGCTTACGGATTTTCCGCGCAGGATGGCCTCGCTGCGTGCAGCGGCCAGCGTCGTTACCAAATCATTCGTGGCGGAGCGCGCCCGGTTTTTTTCAATGAAGGGACGCCAGTTTGCCGAGGCAATGGCCATCAGGATCATGGCGATGAAAACCGTCATCATGAGTTCAATCAGGGTAAAACCGGCGGCGCCCTTGCGGCGTGGGAAAGGTTTTACCAGAGACTGGCGGGAAGCACTCTCTTGCGAGAGCGCCGCACGTGGCAGGAAGACCTGCCCATGCCGCCCAGTTACAGATATGGACTGGAACATGCTGGATCTCCTTGAAGGAAAGAGAAGAAAAACGGGAAAGTCCGTACCGCGCGGGCACGCACCCCAGTGACAAAAGCCTCCAAAACGCGAAAGGAGCGTCTCAAGGGAAGGCGAGAAAGGAAAAAGGGAAAAAGAAAGACGGGCGTTGTGGACGTTGTTTCTGAATACACAAAAACCTTCTCCATTATCGAGAACCGACAACGGAGAAGGTTGCGTGTTGTGCCTTGTGCATTATAAACAATGCTTAATTCAGGGGTTTCTTCAATTAAGCATTGTTTATAAAAAGAACCGGTAAAAAACCAAACGCCAAACCAAAGGGAAAGCAGCTCTGCCTTGCTGCTCCATCTCAGGTTTCTTTCCAAAAATGAAGCACCTTCCCGACACGAAAATGCTTTGTGTTTCATGCTCTGTGTTTCGTGAGCAACGTTCAATTCAAGACGCCTTCCAATTAAACGTCGCTCACAATGAAAACCAGTAAATGCTGCACACCAACCGAAAGAGAAAACAGTTCTGTCTTGCTGCTTCATCTCATGTTTCTTTCCATAACAGAAACAATATCATTCAAGCGTAATATTACAGCGTTTTACGCAAAGATACCAACTCAATTTTCAACTGAATTGTAACCACTACGGCCTGAAAACCGGGTTCCAGATTCCAATGAATTTGATGCTCCGCTCGTAGCGTTCACCAATGGCCGCCAGATCAAACGTCAAAAGCGAAGCCGCTGACCGTCGCTTTTTCAGAAGCCTGCACGCGGCGCACAGCACAGCCCGGTTGATTGGCTGCCTACAACTGGTTCAACAGTGCGCGCACCCGTCCCATGGCTTCCTGCAAGACTTCTTCCAGCCGCTCGAAATGGATGCCGTTGCGGCTGGCGCCGCGTCCGGCGGCGTGGTTGGCGACGAGGTTGATGGCGGCGTAGGGGAGTTTCAATTCGCGCGCCAGAACCGCTTCCGGCATTCCGGTCATGCCGACGACGGTAGCGCCATCACGCGCATAGCGGTCGATTTCCGCCGCTGTTTCCAGGCGCGGGCCTTGCGTGGCCGCGTACACGCCGCCGTCCTGAAGGGAAATGTTCGCCGCGGCCGCCGCGCGAATCAGGTCGACGCGCAAGGTGGCGTCGTAAGGCTCGGTGAAATCCACATGCACCACGGGCGTGTCGTCGCCGTCGAAATAGGTGGAAGGGCGTCCCCAGGTGTAATCCAGAATCTGGTGTGGAATCACGATGTCGCCGGGATTGAGGTGCGCGGGAATCGCGCCCACCGAGGCAACGGAAACAATGGCGCTGGCTCCGGCCTCCTTCAGCGCCCAGAGGTTGGCGCGGTAATTGACCCGGTGTGGCGGAATGTCGTGGTTGTGACCGTGACGCGCCAGAAATACGGCCTTCCGCTTGCCCAGCCGTCCGAAGGTGAGCGCGCCCGAAGGCCGGCCATAGGGCGTGCGCGCGACTTCGCGGTGCGAAACATCGAGGTTGGAAAGCTGCGTCAGGCCACTGCCGCCGATGATGGCCAACATGGGGAATCCTTTCCGAGGCTCAGGCGACATTTTTTTGTGCGTAGATCGCGGGCAGGTTGCGCCAGGCGCCGCAGATGTCCATGCCGAAACCGAAGATGAAGCGGTTGGGTACCGGAAGACCGACAAAATCCGCCGTGATGGGTTTTTCCTTGCCGGTTTCCTTGTCGGCCAGCACTGCCGTCAATACTTCACGCGCGCCCATTTGCAGGATGCGATCACGCACGGCGCGCAGGGTGATGCCTTCGTCGAGGATGTCGTCCAGCACCAGCACCGTGCGCTCCTTGAGGGCAATCCAGGGCGGACTGCGCCATTGCAATTTGGAGCGGCCAGCAGTGGCTTCTCCGTAGCGGCTGGCGTGGAGGTAATCGAAATCCAGCGGAAAATCGAGCAGGAGCAGGAGGTGGCCGGCAAAGGGCACCGCGCCGTTCATCACGCAGAGCACCACCGGATAGCGATCAGCCAGCCGCGCCTTGATTTGTGTCGCCATACATTCGATGGCGCTTTGCACGGCCTGGGCGGAATGGAGACAATCCGCATTTTGCAGCA
>JAISWQ010000137.1 GCA_031271025.1 Zoogloeaceae bacterium
CAGGCACACAAACAGCAGACAAATGCGGCAATCTGACCCTGGATCACAACGGGGTAAAAGGCGCAAGCAAAGCCAAGGTCGCAGATTGCTGGCGCTGAACGCCCGTTCGTCGTAAAACCAACTCCGGGTTGAAACCCCGCCCGGAAGAATCGGTGCGGAGGTCGGGAGCCTTGCTTCAGAATTTGCCCAATCGCTTCAAAGCCTGCCGGATGCCGTCGGAGGTTGGAAGCCCAGGGGACAGTTCCCTGGTCGCCGCCAGGGCTTCCTTTTCGCTGTAGCCCAGCGCGATGAGTGCGCCCAGCACTTCGTCGCCCGTTGTGGTCGCGGCGCTTCCCGCGCCCACCACACCGCCACCTGCCTGCGGCATCTTGTCCTTCAACTCCAGCAACAGACGCTCGGCGGTTTTCTTGCCAATGCCCGGCACTCGCACCAGCCGCGCCGTTTCCTGCCGCGCCACGGCGGCGGAAAGTTCCGCCACGGAAAGCCCGGAAAGCACCGCCAGCGCCATGCGCGCGCCAACGCCGGAAACACGGATCAATTGCCGGAACGCCGCGCGCTCCTCTCCCGTGCCGAACCCATAGAGAAACTGCCCGTCTTCACGGATCACATGATGAATCAACAGCGTGACCGCCGCGCCAGTTGCGGGCAGGGTGTAAAAAGTGCTCATGGGCACATCCACTTCGTAACCCACGCCGCCCACCTCCAGCAGAAGCTGCGGCGGATTTTTTTCGGCCAGCAGGCCGGAAAGTCGTCCGATCATCGTTTATTTGTCAATTCAGGAAAAACGCAACCGGCGCGATGATACGGGAAACAGCACGGACACGCGCAAAATTCACGCAACGATCGGCTGCGCTTTCCCTTTTTCGCGCCGCGACAGCAGATAGACCGTTGGCACCACGAAAAGCGTGAACAATGTCCCCAGCAGCAGGCCGCCGACGATGACCCAGCCGATTTGCTGACGGGATTCCGCGCCCGCGCCACGGGCGTAGGCCAGTGGCAGCGCGCCCAGCACCATCGCGCCGGTCGTCATCAGGATGGGACGCAGACGCAATACCGCCGCTTCGACAACCGCCTCCGTCACGGCCTTGCCCGCTTCCTGCAACTGGTTGGCAAATTCCACGATCAGAATGCCATGCTTGGTAATCAACCCAACCAGGGTGACAAGACCAATCTGGCTGTAGACATTCAGGGTGCCGCCGGTGAGAAAAAGCGCCGCCAGCGCGCCGGTGATGGAAAGCGGCACGGTCAGCATGATGATGAAAGGATCGCGGAAACTCTCGAACTGCGCCGCCAGCACAAGATAGATGAAGGCCAGCGCGAGCAGAAAAGTCATCGCCAGCGACGCCGAGGATTGGCGGAACTCGCGCGACATGCCGTCGTAATCCACGGTATAGCCGCTGGAGAGCGTGGTTTTCGCGGTACGCTCAAGAAAGGCGAGCGCCTCGCCCAGCGTGTAATCCGGCGCGAGGTTGGCGGAAATATTCACCGCGCGCCGCTGCGCAAAGTGGTTCAGCTCACGCGGCGCGGCTGTTTCCCGCACCCTGACCAGATTGGAGAGGGACACCATCGCGCCATTGCGTCCGCGCGCGTACAGGTCACGGATGTCTTCCGGCGTGGTACGGTCGGCATCCTCAACCTGAACGATGACGTCGTATTGCTCGCCATCGCGCTTGAAGCGCGTGACCTGCCGCCCGCCCAGCATGGTTTCCAGCGTGCGCCCCACGGTTTCCACCGCAACCCCCAGATCCGCGGCGCGCTCGCGGTCTACGGCCACATCCAGTTCCGGCTTGGTGAGTTTCAGGTCGGTATCCAGATTGAGCAGCCCCGGGTTTTTCTTCGCTTCGGCAAGAAAAGCCTCCGTCGTGGCGGCGAGATCCGCATAGGAGGCGCTGGTGAGAATCACGAAACTGATGGGCTGGGCGCGTCCGCGCTGCCCCAGCGAGGCCGGCAGTTGCGGGAAGGCGAGCACGCCGGGAATGGCGGCGAACCGCGGACGCAGGATTTCGGCGATTTCCTGGGCTGAGCGATCGCGCACGCTCCAGTCCTGCAAACGGGCAAAGGAAATACCCCGGTTCAGAATCGGCGCACCCACCACCTCGTTGTAGCGGTCGATTTCCGGCGTCGCGTCATAAATCGCCTCGATTTGCCGTGCGTATTTGTCCATGTATTCCAGAGTCGCGCCTTCGGGGCCGGTGAAGGCGCCAATGATCGTTCCCCGGTCTTCCGTGGGCGAAAGTTCCGATTTCAGGTTGGCAAACAACACAGCGCCACAGGCCGCCACCAGCGCAAAGAGCGCGAGAACCACGCCGCGTCTTGCCAACGCCAGCAGCAAAAGACGACGATAGCCCGCCGTCATCCGGTCGAAAAAACGCTCGATGAGGACAAAGGCGCGTCCATGTTTGGCCTCGTGCCGCAGCAACTGGGAACACATCATCGGCGAGAGCGTGAGCGCAACAAAGCCGGAAACCAGCACCGCGCCCGCAAGCGTCAGGGCAAATTCGATGAAGAGCTTGCCGGTACGCCCGGTCATGAACGCCACCGGCGCGTAAACAGCCGCCAGGGTAATCGTCATGGCAATGACCGCAAACCCGATTTCCTGCGCGCCCTTGAAGGCGGCTTCCCGGCGCGGCATCCCGGATTCGATATGGCGAAAGATATTTTCCAGCACCACGATGGCGTCATCCACCACCAGACCAATGGCCAGCACCAGCGCCAGCAGGGTCAGGGTGTTGATGGAAAACCCCATGACCAGCATCAGGGTAAACACGCCAATGAGCGAGACGGGGATCGTCACCAGCGGCACCAGGGTCGCGCGCAGGTTCCTGAGGAAAAAGAAGATGATGAGAATGACGAGGGCGATGGCCTCGAAAATCGTGGAAAACACCGCCTTGATGGAACGGTCGATGAAGGTGGTGGAATCGTAGGAGGAATCTATGCGCATCCCTTCCGGCAATTCGGCGGCGATTTGCGGCAATTCCTTCTGCAAGGCCAGCGCCAGGGTCAGCGGATTGGCGGTGGATTGCTTGACAAGCCCCAGATTGACCGCGCCCCTGCCGTTGAAACGGGAAAGCGAACGTTCCGATTCCGCGCCGAGATCCACCCGCCCCAGGTCGGAAAAACGCACCGGATAACCATTGACCGTCTTCACCACGATGGCGGCAAATTCCTGCGGCGTTTTCAGGTCGGTTTCCGCCACCACGGCAAACTCGCGCTGGCGGCTCTCGATGCGTCCGGCGGGCACTTCCACATTCTGCCGGCGCAGCGCCTCTTCCACCTCCTGCACGGTAATCTGGTAAGCCGCCAGCCGCGCCCTGTCCAGCCAGACGCGCATGGCAAAACGACGCTCGCCGTAAATGCTCACATCCGCCATGCCGGGCAGGGTTTGCAGACGCGGCTTGACAAAGCGGTTGGCCACATCGCTCACTTCCAGCGGCGAATGCCTTTCCGAGGACATGGAAAGCCGGATGATCGGGTCGGCATCCGCTTCCACCTTGGCGATGATGGGTTCATCCACTTCGTCCGGCAACCGCCCGCGTGCGCGGGAAACACGGTCGCGCACGTCGGAGGCGGCGGAATCCGGGTCGCGCTCCACCTTGAAACGCACGGAAACCTGGCTGCGCTCCTGCCGCGAGACCGAGGAAATGGTTTCAATCCCCTCGATGCCCGCCAGCGAATCCTCCAGCGGCTTGGAGATTTGCGATTCCACGATCTCCGCCGAAGCGCCGCGATAGGTGGTCGTCACGGTAACGACAGGCTCGTCGATATGCGGATACTCACGCACCGTGAGCCGCCCGTAGGAAACCAGCCCCAACAGCATCACCACCAGCGACAGCACGGTGGCAAACACAGGACGACGAATGCAGAGATCGGAGAGGCGCATGAGAAATCAGAAAAAACGTATGCCCGGAGTATACAGGCGGGCGACATACTTTATTGAGCTTCGTTCAACAAGAAATCAGCGGCTTGCGCGCCTCGCTTGTAGACAAGAATGGCCTGGAAAAGCGGCTTATCGGAGATGAACCGCTTATCAGCGCCAGCAATCCGCGACGCTGCCTTTGCTTGCGCCTTTTACCCCGTTGTGATCCAGGGTCAGATTGCCGCATTTGTCCGCAGTTTGCGCACCTGCGGGGGTTGCGATCAGGTGGAAGGTGGTTTCGGTTGCACCGCCGGTTGGCACGCTGCGGGTCACGACATAACTTGTTTCGGCGGGGGGCTTGCTACGGTCCACATTTTTTTCGTTGCTGGCGGGACACAGCTTGAAGTGGGCAGGCCAATCACCAACAGCATCATTTTCATCGTTGCCATCATCAGGGTAGCCGTAACTGCCCGTTACGGCGCGGTTGCGTTCCAGGGCGCTTGCCGCGCTGGTGAGAATGCCTTCGCAGTCGTTGCGTCTGCTTTTCAGAATGTGCTGCCGGTAGGAGGGATAGGCCACTGCCGTCAGAATGGCAACGACGACGACGACAACCATCAATTCGATCAGGGTAAAACCCAATGCGCGCGCGGGGTGGGTTTTCATGGTTTTTTCCTTTTGCTTCAACATTTCAACC
>JAISWQ010000190.1 GCA_031271025.1 Zoogloeaceae bacterium
ATCTTCTGGCGGTGATGTTCGTTGGCAAACAGGTCGGTCTTGATGGCGCTACGCGGTTTCATCGGTATGGGGGCAGGAATCAGAACAACGTAATTTTACCAAAGGAGTGGGTTTTTCGAAGCGCCCATCATCAAAAGAAAGAAAATGCCAAACTGCTTCAGCGTACTGCTCGGCACAAAAAAACTACCGCATACTCGCCTGAGCCTTTTGCAAAACTCAAAAACTGCCACTGAGCGTCTTATCAAAATCAATGACTCAGGCGACAAACACTGCGTCAATGGCGTAGCTTTGCAAAAGATTTGTCTGTACCCGCCAAGAGACCTCCAAATCGATGTCATGCCAAACCTCCATGAGACAACCAGCATGATGCGGTACCGGCGCCTATCTTCAAAATCAATGCGTTACAGAAAACAATCGCTTTTGCCATCGCTTTCTCCGCCCGTATGGACAACAAACAAAACGAATATCTGGCAAGCACCAGCTTCCGCACTTGATGGTGAACGGGGTGGTTTTCCACTGATGCCCCTTCGCGCATTACCAGCGCATAGCGGTCGGAGCAACAGATGCCGCCGTGCGCGCGGGCGATTTCCCGCAGATGGCAAGGTTGGCTTCGGCGGCGTCAAAACGGGGGATGGGTTCCACCATTTTCCTGTTCACCCTTGACCCGGCGCACAATGTTGTCCACCGTGAAACCGAAGTGTTCAAACAGTTTTCCTGCCGGAGCCGAAGCGCCGAAGCTGTCGATGCTGATGACGTCGCCGTGCAGGCCAACATATTTGCGCCAGAAATCACCGTGCGCGGCTTCAATGGCGATGCGGCGGATATGCGCGCCCAACACCGCGTTGCGATAGCGTTTGTCCTGCCGGTCGAAGACATGGGTCGAGGGCATGGAAACCACGCGGGTAGGAATGCCTTCGGCGTCCAGCACGGCCTTGGCGTCCAGGGCAAGTTTGACTTCCGAGCCGGTGGCGATCAGCACCCGCTGTGCATCGGGCGCATCGGCGAGAATATAGCCGCCCTTGCGAATGTCCGCCGCGTCGATATGTGCCGTGAGCACGGGCAGATTCTGGCGTGACAGGGCGAGAAGGGTGGGACCGTCGGCGCGTTCGATGCCCGCGATCCAGGCCACGGCGGTTTCCACCGCGTCGCAGGGACGCCAGACCTCCAGATTCGGAATCAGCCGGAGACTGGGGATTTGCTCAATCGGCTGGTGGGTGGGGCCATCTTCCCCCAGACCGATGGAGTCGTGGGTATAGACCAGGATGTGCCGCTGCCGCATCAGCGCCGCCATGCGAATGGCGTTGCGGGCGTAGTCGGAAAAAACGAGGAAGGTGGCGGTGTAGGGAATCAGGCCGCCGTGCAGGGCAAGGCCGTTGGCAATGGCGGTCATGCCGAATTCGCGCACGCCGTAATAACCGTAATTGCCGCCCGCGTTTGCCGTCACGCCCTGGCTGCCCTTGACAAAGGTGAGGTTGGAAGCGGCAAGGTCAGCCGAGCCGCCAAAGAGTTCCGGCAATTTGGGCAGCAGGGCGGCGATCGTGTTCTGGCTTGCCTTGCGTGTGGCGATGTTGCCTTGACGAACCGCATCCCGGATGTAGTCTGCCGCCGTTTGCGCCCAGTCGGCGGGCAGTGCGCGGCAGCGGACGCGGCGCTCGAATTCGGCGGCAAGTTCAGGATGCGCCGCGCGGTAGGCGGCAAAACGGGCTTGCCAGTCGCTTTCTGCCGCCGCGCCTTTTTTCCGCGCGTCCCAGGCGCTGTAGACCGCGGCGGGAATCACAAAGGGCGCTTCCTGCCAGCCGATGGCGACCTTTGTCGCCGCCACTTCTTCCACGCCAAGAGGGGAACCGTGGCAATCGTGGCTGCCTGCCTTGTTGGGGGAACCCATGCCGATCACGGTCTTGCAACAGATGAGGCTGGGTTTTCGCGGCTCCGCCTGAGCGGCGCGCAAGGCAGCCTCGATGGCTTCGGGATCGTGTCCGGGGACGTTGGCGATCACCTGCCAGCCGTAGGCTTCAAAGCGTTTTGGGGTGTCGTCGGAAAACCAGCCTGCGACAGCGCCGTCGATGGAAATGCCGTTGTCGTCATAAAAGGCGATCAGCTTGCCCAGACCCAGGGTGCCCGCGAGCGAGCAGGCTTCGTGGCTGATGCCTTCCATCAGGCAGCCGTCGCCCAGAAAGACATAGGTGTGATGGTCGACCACGGGATGTCCGGGGCGATTGAATTCTGCCGCCAGCACTTTTTCCGCCAGCGCAAAGCCGACGGCGTTGGCGATCCCCTGTCCCAGAGGCCCGGTAGTGGTTTCCACCCCCGGCGTATGGCCGACTTCCGGGTGTCCGGCGGTCTTCGCGCCAAATTGGCGGAAATTCTTGAGATCGTCCAGGGAAAGATCATAGCCGGTGAGGTGGAGCAGGGCGTAAATCAGCATGGAGCCATGCCCGTTGGAGAGCACGAAGCGATCCCGATCCGGCCAGGCGGGATTGGCGGGATTGTGCTTCAGATGCCGCCGCCACAGGACTTCGGCAATCTCCGCCATGCCCAGCGGCGCGCCGGGATGGCCGGAATTGGCCGCCTGAATGGCGTCGATGGCAAGGGCGCGCAGCGCGCCGGTCAGTGGGTCTTGGGGAATTTTCTGGAGATTCGAGTTCAGGGGGACGGACATGCCAGACTCCGGCGAGGGGACGAAAAGACGGGATTATCGGACAAGGAGCAAATGGAGGGAACAGGAATCTACACGCAATGTGTACCATTTTGCGTAGTCCAGAATATGCTTTCAGGAGAGACTGAATTGCTGGCAATCGCATGATGTCACGTTGGCGGCATCCGTAAAGAACAGGAAGCTCGCCACACGTCCGTGATTTCTACTTGCCAGATGGCATCAACCTGAGTAGATTCGCGTGTCGAAGCCGTGCAGCCGGACTGAATCTCCTGAAGAGGATCGCCGGTTGTCGTGATGTTTCAGAGGAGAGAAATTTTCATGCCGCTTCCGCAAACCTCAGAGCAAATGCACAAACTCGTCATGTTGGTCGATGACGATCCGGTTAACCTGATGGTTGGCAAAAAAGTCCTAGCGCCGCACTATCAGGTGCTGACCTCGCCCGGCGCGGAAAGCATGTTTGCACTCCTGCCGCGCCACAAGCCCGATCTGATTCTGCTGGATGTCAGCATGCCGGAAATCAGCGGCTTCGAAGCCATTCAGAAACTGAAAGCCGACGCGGACTGGTACACGATCCCGGTAATTTTTCTCACTGGCAGGAGCGATCAGGAAAGCGAGGTTCAGGGGCTGGAACTGGGCGCGATCGATTACATCACCAAGCCTTTTTCGCCGCCGCTCCTGCTGAAACGGGTGGAACTGCACCTGAGCCTCGTCGATTACCAACATCATCTGGAACGGATGGTCGCGGAAAAAACCGAGGATCTCCTGTTGTTGCAATACAGCACCCTGGACATCCTCGCCGAACTGGCGGACGAGCGCGATACCGTCACCGGCGCGCATCACGAGCGAACCTATCGCTGCCTCGCGGTGTTTCTGGAAGCCCTGCGCAATGATGCCGTGCAGAAGCAGCACTTGCAGGATTACAACATTGAACTGGTATTGCGCGGTTCCAAGCTGCACGACATCGGCAAGATCGCTGTTTCCGATCACATCCTGAAAAAACCTGCCCGCCTGGAACCGGAAGAGTTTCAGGAAATCCAGAAGCATGTCGAATACGGCGTGAAGTTCATCACCAAGCTGGAACAAAACAGCCGCGACGCCCTGTTTCTGACCTATGCCAAGACGCTCGCCGCCTATCATCACGAAAAGTGGAATGGCAGCGGCTATCCGTATGGTCTGGCGGGCGAGGCCATTCCCTTTCTGGGGCGGGCAATGGCGATTGTCGATGTCTATGAAGCCCTGACCGCGCCCCGTCCCTACAAGGAAGCCTTCGATCACGATACGGCAATGCGCATCATCCTGGAAAACCGGGGTTCCCATTTCGATCCCGCGCTGGTGGAAATTTTCCTGAAATGCGCTGATAAACTACGCGCAATTCCCCCCGTTTATAGCCACGCCCCCATCGCAACGTGAACGTGCCGCTTCCTTCTTCCCGCCCGTCCTTCCTGCGTTTTTCGCCGCAGATGCTCGCCATTGCGGCAATCGCGGGGTGCGCGTTTTTTTTATGGCTGACGCTGAAACAGGGACAGGATGAACTCAGAAACCAGCTCGCGCAGAACATGGATTACACCCGGATGCACCTTGTCACCCAGGCCAGCAACGAACTGGCGCTGGCGGCCAAAATGGCGGACGATCCCCTCGTCGAGGCCTGGATGCTGTACCCGAAAGGTCCCGAAGCGCGCAGACAGGCGGAGGAGGCGCTGGATCGCTATCGCCGCCACTTCCGCAGTGGCATCGCCTTCTGGGTGAGCAATGCCGACAAAACCTTTCATTCCCGAACGGCGACGGGAACCGTCCGGTATCAGGTAGACCCCGCCTTGCCGGAAAACTACTGGTATGACCTGAGTCTCTACCGGACAGAACGCTACAACCTGAACATCAACTACAACCCGGATCTGAAAGTCACCCACCTCTGGGTCAATGCGCCGGTTTTTTCCGGGACCGGCACGGCAAGAAAACCGATCGGCATCGTCGGCACAGGCATTGATCTGACCGCTTTTGTCGAATCGGTCTACGCCGCGCAAAATTCATTCGACCTCTATATTTTCAACGCTTCTGGCGAAATCACGGTTGCGCACAAGATTGCCCTGGCGCGGGACAAGGTCAAGCTCCACACGCACCTGGGCGGGGTGGCCGAGCGCATCATCGAGCTTGCGCTCCAGCAGAAGGGCAGCGATCCGGTGTATTTCCAGGACGACGGCAGACTCTACGGGGTAGCGGCCGTGCCTGACATGGGCTGGTTTCTGGTCGATAGCGTTCCCTTGCGTTTCATGACCCTGATGAATCCCCAGGCGATGATTTTTTTCATCATCTTCATGGTTCTGCTCGCGCTGCTTTTCAAGCTTTCCATCGCCCAGACGCGCCTTGTCACCCAGAACAGGAGCCTGGAGATCCTGCGCCAAGAGGCGCTTGCGGCTTCTGTGGCCAAGGGGCGTTTTCTCGCCCAGATGAGCCACGAAATCCGCACCCCGATGAGCGCGATCCTGGGCGTGGCGGAACTGCTGCTGCGCGAAAAAATCGCCCCGGCCATCCGGGAAAAAGTGCTGGAAATCCGGCGCGCGGGCAACAACATGATCGCCATCATCAACGACATCCTGGATTTTTCCAGGATCGAAAGCGGCAAGCTGGAAGTGCTGGAGGCGGAATACGAACTGGGGTCACTCATCTTCGACCTTGCCAGCATCGTGAAAACCCGCCTCGTCGGCAAGGATGTGCATCTTTCGATCCTGATCGACGGCAACAGCCCCAGCCTGCTGCTGGGCGATGAAACCAGGGTGCGCCAGATTCTTTCCAACCTGCTGACCAATGCCGCGAAATTCACGAGACACGGGAGCATCCGCCTGGATTTGCAGGTGCAATGGCTGACGCCGGAACCGGCTTCCGTGCGGATTGTCCGTCTGGTTTTTCGTGTCTCCGACAGCGGCATCGGCATTCGCCCGGAAGACGTGGAGAAACTCTTTGGCGATTTTGTGCAGGTCGGCATGGATTACAACCGGGGTATGGAGGGAACCGGGCTGGGACTGGCCATTTCCCGCAATCTCGCGCGGCTCATGGGCGGCGACATCACGGTGGAAAGCGTGTATGGCACAGGCAGTGTCTTTACGGCGAGCTTTCTGCAAAAGGTCGGGCGATACCTGCCGGTTGCCGTGGTAACGCAAGCGGAACAAAAACCCGTGCTTTGCTACGATCCGGAAAACACCGCGCCGGAACTGCCCGCGATCCTGAAAAATCTGGGCGTGCGCGTGGACATTGCCTCAAGCCGGGAAGCCTTGCAGGAAACCCTTGCGCAAAGCGTCCCCGCCTTTGTGTTCGCGCCCGCCTCGCTGACCGCCCATGTCTTGGCCGAGCTGTCCACGGACGAAACCGCCGCCCCGGCTGCCGTGCCCGAAGTGGTGGCGCTGGAAGATGCGCGTTATCCCTTTCATCCGCCCGAACATTGCGTGGCGCTCTTGCCCTCCCCGATCTGGTCGGCGCTGGTGGCGAATGTCCTCAATCACCAGCCGCTGCGCCACGATGAAGGCGCAACCCATGTCGGCCGCTTCATCCTGCCGGAAGCGCGGGTGCTGGTGGTGGATGACATCGAGGTCAATCTGCGCGTTGCCAGGGGATTGCTCGCGCAATACGAACTCACCGTGGATTGCGCCGACTCCGGCGCCGAGGCCATTGCCATGACGGAGCGCGCGCACTACGACCTCATCTTCATGGATCACATGATGCCGGAAATGGATGGGATCGAAGCTGTCGGCGCGATTCGGGCGCTGGGCGGCTGGCGGGCCGAGGTACCCATTGTCGCCTTGACCGCCAATGCTGTTTCCGGGATGCGGGAAAAATTCCTCGCCAGCGGTTTTTCCGATTTTCTGGCGAAACCCATTGAGGTCAGCAAGCTCAATGCCATTCTGGAACGCTGGATCGCGCCGGAGCAGCGGCAACCGGCGCGTGTTCAGGAAGAAACCAGCGCGGGAAGCGCGCCGGAAATCCCGGAGGCAATCGCGCCCTTTACCGGCATTTTCGGTCTGGATACCACACTGGGGCTGGCGCGGATTGGCGGCGACGCCAGCAGTTACGCGGAGGTGCTGGCCTCTTTCATCGAGAGCGCCCGCGACCGCCTGCTTTACCTGCGGGCGGAGGATCGTTCGGCTCTGGCAAGCGCCGCGCACGCGCTCAAATCCGCCTGTGCCAACATTGGCGCGATGCCACTCTCGGAAGCGGCCGCGGATCTGGAACGGCACAGCGCCACCTTGTCCCCCGCCGCGCTCGCTGAACCTCTCGCCACGTTCCGGGAGCGTCTGGAGACACTGGTCGACGCCATTGCGGGCGCGTTGCTGAAGGCCGAGCGCATCCCCCCCGAGACGGGGGTGGCTGAGGTTGCGCCGGAATCTGTCGCGCTTGCTCGTGCGTTTGCCGCAGCGCTGAAGGCAGAAGACCTGGGACAGATGGATACGCTCCTGGGACAACTGAAAGCGCACGCCCTGCCGCCTCGTTGGCACAGGATTCTGCACCAGGTCAGTGAACATATCCTGCTTGCCCGCTTTGCGGAAGCGGGCAAGCTGATCGAAAGCCTGCTGGCGTAAGGGGCAAACCGGCTCAGACCAGCACCAGCCGACTGCCTGCGATGCGGTCGTGCAGGAACTGGCGATCAGGATCGAACAAGGCCCAGAGGATGCCCGCGCCGCACAATCCCAGCGTAAACCAGGCGGCGAGGTAGCGGAAAATGGCCTGTACGGGGCGCAGCGGTCTTCCAGAGACATCCACCACGCGAAATTTCCAGGTTTTCTGGGCAGGCGTTTGGCCGCCGTGCGTCCAGAACCAGACGCAATAGAGCATCAGCAGCAGCAGCACATGCCAGAGCAGGACGGAGGGCGGCGCAACGTAGCCGCTCAAAGCGGCCCACAGGGTTTGCGGCAGCAGAAAGCCGAACATCAGCACGGCTGAAATCAGCAGGCTCTCGTAAATCATGGCGGCCAGACGGCGGCGAATGCTGGGGACGTCGGGCGCGGCGGCAGGCGAAGTCAGGAATATGGGCATGGTATTCGGCAGGTCGCAAAGATCGTGAGGGCACCATCAACATCCGATGGCAGGCGCGGCACGTATCGAGCCGTTGGCTAAATGGGGCGTCGGAATCTCCCGGACATCTCAGCCCAGAAACAGCCGATAGGCCGGGTTTTCCGTTTCATCCCAGCAACGATAGCCCAGATCCTTGAGGAAAGCCTGGAATTTTTCCTCATCTTTCGGCGGCACCTGCATTCCGGTCAGCACCCGTCCGGTATCTGCGCCGTGGTTGCGGTAGTGAAACAGACTGATGTTCCAGCCCGCGCTCATGCGATTCAGAAAATGCATCAGCGCCCCTGGCCGTTCGGGAAACTCGAAGCGGTAGATACGCTCTCCGATTTCCGTTCCGGGCGTGTGTCCGCCCACCATGTGGCGGACATGCAACTTCGCGGTTTCGTCTTCGGAAAGATCGATGACCGGGTAATCGTGCTTTTGCAGGCTTTTCATGAGTCTCAGGGATTCCGCCCGATTCGCCACCTGAATGCCGACATAGACATGCGCTTCGGCTTCCGAATGATAGCGATAGTTGAATTCGGTGATGTTGTGTTTGCCGACCAGGGAAACGAATTTCTTGTAAGCGCCCGGACGTTCCGGCAGGGTGACGGCAAACACGGCTTCGCGCTGTTCGCCGATTTCAGCGCGTTCGGCGACAAAGCGCAGGCGGTCAAAATTGGTGTTCGCGCCGGAGGCGACGGCGACCAGGGTCTTGTCCTTCAGCTTTTCGACGCGGGCGTATTCCTTCGCCCCGGCCACCGCCAACGCGCCGGAAGGTTCCAGAATCGAGCGGGTATCCTCGAACACATCCTTGATCGCGGCGCAGATGGCGTCGGTATCCACCAGCACCACCTCATCCAGCAGGTCACGGCACAGGCGGAAGGTTTCCGCGCCGACCAGTTGCACCGCCGTGCCGTCGGCGAACAGTCCTACATGATCCAGCTTTATCCGTTTCCCGGCGGCAAGCGAACGCTTCATGTCGTCGGCGTCGAAGGTTTCCACCCCGATCACCTTGATTTCAGGCTGCACCGCCTTGACATAGGCGGCCACCCCTGCCGCCAGTCCCCCGCCCCCAATGGCCACGAAAATCGCGTGAATCTCACCTTCCTGACGCTTGTGCTGCCTCAGGATTTCCATGCCGATGGTGCCCTGTCCGGCGATGACGTCCGGGTCGTCGAAGGGATGCACGAAGGTGAGCTTTTCCGCCTTTTCCAGTTCCAGCGCGCGCGCGTAGGCTTCGTCATAGGAATTGCCCGCCAGCACCACCTCGCCGCCGCGCTTTTTTACCGCTTCCACCTTGATGGCGGGCGTGGTCACAGGCATCACGATCACGGCGCGGCAACCCAGATGCGCCGCCGACATGGCAACCCCTTGCGCGTGATTGCCGGCCGAGGCGCAAATCACGCCGTGTTTCAGCCTGGCGGCGGGCAGATGCGCGATCTTGTTGTAAGCCCCGCGCAGCTTGAAGGAAAACACGGGCTGCATGTCCTCGCGTTTGAGGAAAAGACGATTGCCGGTACGGGCGGAAAGGCTGGGCGCAAAATCGAGCGGCGTCTCGTGAGCGAGATCATAGACGCGGGCGGTGAGGATTTTTTGCAGGTAGTTGGGATTCTGGGCAGCGGACATGATGAGGTGGAAAGGGAAAAACAGGATTCTAGCGTGAAAAAACGGAATTACAGGCGATTGTTTCCGAGTGTAGTGCAGCGTGCTTCTTTCTGGCGCAAGCGTTCCTGGTTCCAGCCTTCATCGTAAAACCAACTCCGGTTTGAAACCCCGCCCGCAAGAGAGGTGGATGGATTGGAAGCTCGCTACACCTTTTGGTACAGACTGTTGCACCAAGCCATGTGATGTAATACCATTGCCGTGAATTGAACACGTTGTAATTTGTCGGTATGGGTTTTGTTCTGGCGGTAGAGGCTGTTTTACCCTTGAACTGGAACGCCGTGCTCTGTTGTTTCGATTGGAGAGAAATTCGTGATGAAGCAGATCGAGGTTGTTTTTTTCGAGCATCGGCGCGTGAAGCTGATTGACGCGCGTTGTGGCAAAATTTAAGTTACGGCGAAACTGGGAACGAAAAATTTGCACAACCCACAAAACACCACCCA
>JAISWQ010000201.1 GCA_031271025.1 Zoogloeaceae bacterium
TCCACACCCTTGTGCGCCCGCCAGATTTTGAGGATAGGGTGCAGACGTTGGGAAAATCCTGACGTGATGCGGGAGAAAGCCAGCGGCGAGCGCAGGAAAGCTTTTTTCAGGCTATTGCCCTTGGCGTTGTAATAGCCGCCCTTGCCGTTTTCTTCATAATAGAACGCCTGATACGTCCGTCCGGCATTGATGAATTCGGCGGAAAGAATGCGCCCCGCGCGCGGCATGATCTGCCCCGGATAGCGCTGAATGTCATAGACCAGCGTAAAGCGGTCGCCCTTGCGCAGATCGCGGTGAAAGTCGATGTCGCCGGAAAAAAGTTCCGCCATCTGCACCGCGATGCCATCTGGAATGCCCGCGCTATCGGTCGCGCCGAACAGCGAATACTGAATTTCCCCGGTTTTCATGACCGGTTGGCTTTCGTAGTGCAATGGTTGCTCGCGGGTGAGATATCCTCCCTGCGCCTGACGTTCTACGATGGTGGCGGTGTTGCCGCCATTCATGGGAAAGTGGAGACTGAACAGCAGACCGTTTCCCGTGGTGCGCGCCGAGACCACGCGCCCCGGCACGAGCTGGCGATGCAGGATTTGCGTTTCTGGCGCGAAAAGCAGATAGCGGCGGGCGTCTTCGTTCTCGATATGCAAGCGGGCGAGCAGGGCGCCAAAGGTATCGCCCCGGTTGATGCGCGCTTCACGCAGATAGAAGTCTTCGCCCTGATCGAGCGGCACGCCGGCCGCGATATTGATGGTTTCCACGACATCCGCGACCCCTTCCGGCGGCAGCGAGGGTACGGGCGGCGTTACCGCAATGGCCGTGACCACGCCAAGAATCGGCGCGCCACCCATGAGCGCCAGCTTCCAGCGCCAACGCGGGAAGTGGTTGCGTATCCAAGTGTGGTTTAGAATGCTGCGCTTCATCGTAACTGACCCAGGTTTTTTTGAAACACCGATCGCCTCCAAGCGACGGAAGATTATAAATTCTACGCCTGAACCGAGGAGAAACAAACATGTTGGAACTGGAGGCGCAACTGTGCCAGATCAAGCGCGGCTGTGAAGAAGTGCTGCTGGAAAGCGATTTGCGGGAAAAGCTGCAAGCGGGGCGTCCCCTGCGGGTCAAGGCGGGTTTCGATCCCACCGCGCCCGACCTGCATCTGGGACATACCGTGCTCATCAACAAGCTCAGGCATTTTCAGGACATGGGGCATCAGGTGTTGTTTCTGATTGGCGATTTCACCGGCATGATAGGCGATCCCAGCGGCAAGAACGTCACGCGCCCGCCATTGACGCGCGAGCAGGTGCTGGAAAACGCCAGAACCTATCAGGAACAGGTGTTCAAGATTCTCGACCCGGAGAAGACCGAGGTGTGCTTCAATTCCGTCTGGTTCGATACGCTGGGCGCGGCCGACATGATTCGTCTGGCGGCGCGGCATACCGTGGCGCGGATGCTCGAACGCGACGATTTCGCCAAACGCTACACGGACGGTCAGCCGATTGCCATCCATGAATTTCTCTATCCGCTATGCCAGGGGTACGACTCCGTGGCGCTGAAGGCGGACGTGGAGCTGGGCGGCACCGACCAGAAATTCAACCTGCTGGTGGGGCGCGAGTTGCAAAAACATTACGGCCAACCGCCGCAGTGTGTGCTGACCCTTCCGCTGCTGGAGGGCACGGACGGGGAAAAAAAGATGTCCAAGTCGTTGGGAAATTACATCGGCATTGATGAGCCGCCGCGAGAAATTTTTGGCAAGCTGATGTCCATTTCCGACACGCTGATGTGGCGCTATTACGAACTGCTCTCTTTTCGCGGCGAGGCGGAAATCGCGCGCGACAAGACGGAGGTGGCGGCGGGACGCAATCCGCGCGATCTCAAGGAGGCGCTGGCGGTGGAAATCGTCGCCCGCTTTCATGGACAGGTGGCCGCCATCGCCGCGCGCGAAGAGTTTGCGGCGCGTTTTCGTCAGGGCGTCCTGCCGGATGATATGCCCGAATTCATCCTGGAAACGGAAGGCGCGGGGCTTTCAATCCTGCATGCCCTGAAACAGGCGGCGCTCACCGCCAGCACCTCCGAGGCCATCCGCATGATCCAGCAGGGCGGCGTCAAGGTCGATGGCGAAAGGGTTGGCGACAAAGACTTGGTGCTGTCAGCGGGGGCAACGGTGGTGTTGCAGGTGGGCAAACGCAAGTTCGCGCGCGTCCGAATTGGTGGCGCGTAAAAAATCTGCTTTTGCGGTTTTTGCTGTTGACAGTCCTTTTTTCTTCTGTAGAATGCGCGGCTCTTTGGCGGCGGGAGCGCGGCCAGGGAGTGTTCTTTAACAATGAGGCGATCGATAAGATGTGGGTGTTTCGGGCGTGCGCGCTGGGTTGATACTTGGCGTGCGAAGGCTTGAAACGCTTCACATGGAAGTAAGCTGATTTCTGTTGGCGCGGGTTGACGAGAGTTGACGCGAGCGAATGGGGATTGGCGGACTGTCAGTGAAGTGAGTTTTGTTGGATTGAACTGAAGAGTTTGATCCTGGCTCAGATTGAACGCTGGCGGCATGCCTTACACATGCAAGTCGGACGGCAGCGGG
>JAISWQ010000125.1 GCA_031271025.1 Zoogloeaceae bacterium
ACCCGGCATGTGACCAGCGGGTGAAATTTTGAACCAACCGCCAGATCGGGAACTCCCCTCCCCTCACCTCGCCGCTGCGAGAAACGCAGCCCGTTCTTCCCACTTCGTCGTGCGAGGCCGCACAGCGCTGTGGCAATTCGGTTTTCTGGAACGCTGGAACACACCCAAAGACTGCCATGGATTGCCGCGTCGCTTTGTGTCTTGCTTGTGGCACGTATAATGAGCCATGCGCACTGATTTGTTGGTTTACCACAGAACACCTTCAACAAAAGGAGCACCTGCATGAAATTCATCCACGAAAGCAACCGCATTTACGCACAAAACACGACGGGAGACGTTATCGCCGAAATCACTTTTCCCCCGTGTGGGGAAAACACGGTGAACATCGACCACACCTTTGTCTCAGACACTCTGCGCGGTCAGGGTATCGCCGAAAAACTCATGGAAGCTACCTGCGTTTACCTCCAGGCCGATGGGCGCAAGGTGCTCCTGAGTTGCAGCTATGCACAAAAATGGTTCCAGTCGCACCCGGAGAAGGAAGACTTGCTGGCGAGACCTGACCCGTAGCCATCCGGAAGGCCGCAAGGATTGGCCACAGGTCTCCAATCCTCGCGGCGCTGGAGGTTGCCACTGTCTTCCAGAAAACAGAACCGGCTTCATGCCCGCTTTGTTGTTTTTACACAACAGGCCGCACGATTTATCGCCGTCTCCATCTATAATGCGGCCTTTCGTTTTTGCTTTTCGGTTCGCCCTTCTCATGAAATTCTTCCCGGTCATCCTCTTTTTCATCACGTTCAAACTCATGGGATATTTTCCCGCGCTGGCAAGCGACTGGGCGAATCGCTGGTTTGGCGCTACATCGCCGGATCAGGCGCCCATTCTGATCGCCACGCTGGTCGTTATCCCCGCAACCCTGTTCCAGATCGTCTGGGTATTCTGGCGTCATGGCAAGGTGGAAAAAATGCTGTGGGTCAGCCTTGTTCTTGTCACCACTTTCGGCGCCTTGACCCTGATCTTTCACGATGCCACCTTCATCAAATGGAAACCCACCGTACTCTATTGGGTGATGGCGTTCAGCATGGGGATTGCGCTTTTTTTCAAAAAAAACGCCATGCGTCTGATCCTGCAAAACCAGCTTGACCTGCCGGAGGCAGTCTGGTTTCGCCTCAATCTTTCCTGGATTGGCTTTTTCCTCGTCCTGGGCGTGCTCAACCTCTATGTGGCCTACACGTTTTCCACCGAAACCTGGGTTGATTTCAAACTCTTTGGCGTCATGGGATTCATGTTTCTTTTCGCTATCGCGCAGGGGCTTTATCTTTCCCGCTTCATGAAAGAAGAGGAAGACGGCGCGCCGTAAAAAATCGCGGGATGATCCGGGTACGCACAAAAAACGCCCGTCCGGGAAACCGGACGGGCGTTTTGCAAGGCGTCTGAAAACAGTGCCTTACATGTTGGGATAGTTTGGCCCGCCGCCGCCTTCCGGCACCGTCCATTTGATGTTCTGGGTCGGGTCCTTGATGTCGCAGGTTTTGCAGTGCAGGCAGTTTTGCGCGTTGATCTGCAAACGCGGCTTGCCCTCCTCCTCGCCCAGGATTTCATAGACCCCCGCCGGACAATAGCGGGTTTCCGGCGCACCGTATTTTTCGTAATTGATCCGGATCGGCACGCTTTCGTCTTTCAGACGCAGGTGGCAGAGCTGGTTTTCCTCGTGATTCACATTGCCCAGGAAAACCGAAGAAAGCCGGTCGAAAGTGATGACGCCATCCGGTTTCGGATAGTCGATCCTTGGATAGGCGTCCTTCTCTTCCAGTTCCTCATGGTCGGGATGAATGCTGAAAGTCCAGGGCGCATTGCCCCGGAACAGGTAGGTATCCAGCGCCGAATAGCCCAGCCCCACCCACATTCCCCAGCGGAAGGAGGGGCGAATGTTGCGCGCCTTGTAGAGTTCATCCCATACCCAGCTTGCGCGCAGCTTTTCAGAATAGGCGACGACTTCCTGTGCCGGGTTTTCTGCCGTCAGGTTTTCAAACACCGCTTCCGCCGCCAGCATTCCGGATTTCATCGCGGTATGCCCGCCCTTGATCTTGGGAACGTTGAGGAAGCCCGCCGTGTCGCCGACCAGAACGCCACCAGGGAAGGTGAGTTTTGGAATCGACTGGAAGCCACCTTCGGACAGCGAACGCGCGCCGTAGGCCAGACGCCGCCCGCCTTCCAGCAGGGAACGGATGGCCGGATGCGACTTGAATCGCTGGAATTCCTCGAAGGGCGAGAGCCAGGGATTCTTGTAGTCCAGCCCCACCACGAACATGATGGCGATCTGGTTGTTTTCCATGTGGTACAGCGCGGAACCGCCATAGGTGGCGGCATCCAGCGGCCAGCCAATCGAGTGCACCAGTTTGCCGGGCTTGTGCTTCGCGGGGACAATTTCCCAGATTTCCTTGATGCCGACGCCGTAACTCTGCGGATTGGCATTCTTGCGCAGATCGAATTTCTCGAACAGATCCTGCGTGAGCGAACCGCGACAACCTTCGGCAAAAATGGTCTGCTTTGCCAAAAGCTCATAGCCGGGCGTGTAATTGGCGGTGTGTTGCCCATCCTTGCCGATCCCCATGTCACCAGTCGCCACGCCCCGGACACCGCCCGCCTCGTCGTAGAGGACTTCCGCTGCGGCAAAGCCGGGGAAAATCTGTACGCCCAGCGCATCCGCCTGTTCGCCCAGCCAACGGGCGAGATTGGCCATGCTAATGATGTAATTGCCCTCGTTTTCCATCTGTGGCGGGGTCGGCATCTTGAGGGCGCGGGTTTCCGTGAAGAAAAGAAAGTTGTCGTCAATGGTCGGCACATTGAGTGGTGCGCCCTTTTCCTTCCAGTCGGGAATCAGCTCACTCAGGGCGCTCGGCTCGAAACAGGCGCCGGACAAGATATGCGCGCCAATTTCCGAACCTTTCTCCAGAACGCAAACCTCCAGTTCCTTCCCTGCCTTTTCCGCCAGTTGTTTGAGACGAATCGCGGCGGACAGGCCGGACAAACCGCCCCCGACCACCACCACGTCAAATTCCATGGTTTCACGTTCTGCGCTCATCATCTTCTCCTTTTTGGGCTTTCCAGCCTCTATGGTTCTTCATACAACACGCGCCCCAAAACGCTTTTCCATGCGGGTGGCGTTTCGGGGCGCGCTTGGCTCCAGTTTGCCGGACAGGATCAGAACAGCGGCTCGTCCAGACCAAACACCGATGCGCCACCCTGGGTGATTTCCGTCTTCAACCCTTCCGCCTGTACCAGCCAGTGATGCGCATAGTAACGGGCCGTGGCGATCTTGCCCTTGAGGAAACCATCGTCAGCACCCGCCGCGAGTTTCTCCTGCGCAATCTTCGCGGATTTCGCCAGCAGCCAGCCGCCGGTGACGATGCCGCCCAGCTTCAGATACGGCACGGAACCCGCATGGGCGTTGGCCGGATCGGTGTTGTAGATGCCGACCACCCATTCCGTCGTGTCAATCAGAGCCTGCGCCGCCGTTTTCAGCGCCGCGCCGATGTCACCCAGTTTGTCGCAGCCCGACAAACCCGCGGCAAAGTCGAGGATTTCCTTGTAGAGCGCACGCGCGGTGAACGCCACGTCGCCGGTTTCCTTGTTGACTTCGCGCGCGGTCTTGCGCCCCACGTAGTCGTTGGCCTGAATGGCCGTCGTGCCTTCGTAGATCGCGGTGATGCGGCAATCACGATAATACTGTGCCGCGCCGGTTTCCTCGATGAAGCCCGTGCCGCCGTGTACCTGCACCCCGGCGGAGGTGATGTCGATCGAGCTTTCCGTGCTCCAGCCCTTGACGATTGGCGTGAGCAATTCCACGATCGCCTGCGCTTTCTTCCGCGTTGCCGCGTCGGGCGATTTCTGGGCGATGTCCATTTGCCCAGCGGCGTAATAACCTACCGCGCGCAGGGCCTCGGTGCGCGACTTCATGTCGAGCAAAAGACGGCGCACATCTGGGTGAAAAAGGATGGGTTTCGGCGTTTTCTTGCTTTCCGCGTCACCGATGATCGCCCCCTGAATCCGCTCGCGGGCATAGGTCAGGGCGTGCTGGTAGGCGCGTTCCGCCACGGCGATGCCTTCCAGACCGACATGGATGCGGGCATGGTTCATCATGGTGAACATGTAGGCCACGCCATTGCCTTCCTTGCCGATCAGCCAGCCGATTGCGCCGCCCTTGTCGCCATAGGACATGACAGCCGTGGCGGAACCCTTGATGCCCAGCTTGTGTTCAATCGCGGAGCAGATGAGGTCGTTGCGCGCCCCCAGGGAACCATCGTCATTGACCAGGAACTTCGGCACGAGGAAGAGGGAAATGCCTTTCAGACCCGGATCGGAATCAGGCAGACGCGCGAGCACGAGGTGGATCAGATTCTCCGCCATGTCGTGTTCACCCCAGGTGATGAAGATCTTGGTGCCGGTAACGGCGTAGGTGCCATCGCCACGCGGCACGGCCTTGGTGCGAATGGCTGTGAGGTCGGAACCGGCTTGCGGCTCGGTCAGGTTCATGGTGCCGCCCCAGGTGCCGTCCACCATCTTGGGCAGATATTTTTGCTTCAGTTCGTCGGAAGCGTGGTGTTCGATGGCGTGTACCGCGCCCATGGTCAGCATTGGACAGAGCGCGAAGGCGATGGAAGCCGAACGCCACATTTCATTGACGGCGAAATTGACGAGGTTGGGCAGGCCGGAGCCGCCGTATTCAGGCGCGCCCGGCATGGCGTGCCAGCCGTTTTCACAGAATTGTTTGTAGACGCTCTTGTATTCCGGGCTGACGGTCACGACGCCGTTGTCCCATTTGGGCGAATTCTTGCGGTCGCCGATGATGTTGATGGGGTCGATCTGTTCCGTGGCGAAGGTGGCCGCGGTATCCAGAACGGAATCGACTGTATCGGCGTCTACACCGGCTTCGGCGTAGGCGGGCAGCGCGAGGATGTCTTTCAGACCGGCGATTTCATTCAGTAGAAAGCGCATGTCTTGCAGTGGCGCGTTGTAGGTACTCATGGATGTCTCCTGTTTTTGACTGTGTGAAAGAAAAGGGTGCCGCCCACTGTCTGCGCCTTGAAAGGAGAAAAAGAGACACAAACAGCAGGCGGCTTTGCAATCAGAGTGCCGCGATGAGCTGCGGCACGGCTTCGTTCAGATCCGCAACCAGACCATAATCCGCCACCTGGAAGATGGGTTCATCTTCGTTCTTGTTGATGGCGACGATCACCTTGGAATCCTTCATTCCGGCAAGGTGCTGGATCGCGCCGGAAATACCAATGGCGATGTAGAGCTGCGGCGCGACGATCTTGCCCGTCTGGCCGACCTGATAGTCGTTCGGCACATAGCCCGCATCCACGGCGGCGCGGGAAGCGCCCAGCGCGGCGGAGAGCTTGTCGGCCAGCGGCTCCAGCAGCTTTTTATAGTTTTCGCCGCTGCCCAGACCGCGGCCACCGGAAACCACGATTTTCGCCGCACCCAGTTCAGGGCGCTCGGATTTGACGATTTCGCGCCCGACCAGTCTGGCAAGCCCGGTATCCGCCGCCGCCGCAACATTTTCCACCGGCGCCGCGCCGCCGTCGCCCACGGCCTCGAACGCCGTCGGACGCACGGAGACGACCTTCACCTTGTCGGCGCTTTGCACTGTCGCCAGCGCGTTACCGGCGTAGATGGGGCGCACAAAGGTATCGGCGGAATTGACCGCGATGACGTCGGAGATTTGTTGCACATCCAGCAAGCCTGCCACACGCGGCAGGAAATTCTTGCCAAAGACAGAAGCCGGAGCCAGAACATGGCTGTAGTTGGCGGCCAGAGATACCACCAGTGCCGCGAGGTTTTCGGCGGTTTGATCCGCATAATGCGGCGCATCGGCCAGAAGCACCTTGGCCACACCGGCGAGTTTGCCCGCTTCGGCAGCCGCAGCAGCGGCATTGCTGCCTGCCACAAGGACATGCACCTCACCGCCGATTTTCTGTGCGGCGGCAAGCGTGTTGCGGGTGACGCCCTTGAGACTGGCGTGGTCGTGTTCGGCAATAACGAGGATAGTCATGTCAGATCACCTTTGCTACGTTCTTGAGTTTGTTCACCAGCTCGGCCACATCGGCGACCTTGCCGCCGCCTTGCCGTTTGGGCGGCTCGGAAACCTTGAGCGTTTTCAGGCGCGGCGCGATGTCGACGCCCAGATCGCCGGGTTTTACGGTTTCGAGCGGTTTTTTCTTGGCTTTCATGACGTCCGGGAGCTTGGCGTAGCGCGGCTCGTTCAGACGCAGATCCGCCGAAATCACGGCAGGCAGGGCGAGTTCCAAGGTTTCCAGACCGCCGTCGATTTCGCGTGAAACCTTCGCCTTGCCGTCGGCCACTTCCACCTTGGAAGCAAAGGTTGCCTGCCCCCAGCCTTGCAGCGCCGCAAAGACCTGCCCGGTCTGGGCGGAATCATCGTCAATCGCCTGACGGCCGAAGATCACGAGTTGCGGTTGTTCCTTGTCCGCCACCGCCTTGATGAGTTTGGCAACGGCCAAGGGTTGTACTTCGGTCTCCCCCGCGTCGACCAGAATGGCGCGATCCGCGCCGACTGCCAGGGCGGAAATCAGGGTGTCCTTCGCTTTTTCCGGCCCGACGCTCACCACCACGACTTCCGTCGCCACGCCCTTTTCCTTCAGGCGCACTGCTTCTTCCACGGCGTTTTCGTCAAAGGGATTGATGCTCATTTTGACGTTCGCCAGATCGACACCGGTTTCGTCTGCCTTGGGGCGTACCTTTACGTCTTTGTCCGCCACACGTTTGACGGGTACGAGAACTTTCATTTACGTTACTCCAGGTGAGGGTTATTTGGATCGGTCAGGCCGGAACGCTGCGCTTTCCGCCAGAGCAAAACACTCCGACAAACGCCGCAATGCCAGTCGAAACCGGTTTTTTGCCCACTCGGGATTTTTCCAGAGCAGACTTGCAGCACTTTTCCAAAAACGCAGCGAATTGTGACAAATCATATGTCGTCGTAACAACCCGCCGTTTTGCTTGGTAAAATCGCGCCATGCCCGATCAACATGCCCAATCCCGGCTTTCCACGCGCGAAAGCGAACTGGAAGCGGAAATCCAGCGCCTGAAAAACGCGCTCACCCAGACCCGTTCCGAACTGCGCGACATCCTGGGCGCCAACAACAGCATTGCCGCCGCCCTTTTTCGCAGCGAGGAGCGCCTGCGTCTCATCATCGACACCATTCCGGCGCAGATCAGCTATTTCGACAAGGAACAGATCTACCGCTACGCCAACAAGGGCTATTCCAACTGGTTTGACCTCCCCAAATCCGGGGTGATTGGCGCTTCCATCGTTGAGGTCATCGGCAAGAAAAATTACGCGATCACGCAGGGTTTCATCCAGCGCGCGCTGGCGGGCGAGATGGTCACGCACGAATACACCATCTATCGCAAGGACGCCCCGGTTCATGCCCGCAGTACCCTGGTGCCGGAAATCGGCCCGGATGGCATACCGGTCGGCTGCTTTGAATTTTCCTTCGACGTGACCGAAACCCGGAAAATGCAGGAGGTGCTGGCGCAGGCGCAGAAGCTGGAAGCCATTGGTCAGCTCACCGGCGGCGTCGCGCATGACTTCAACAATCTGCTCACGATCATCAGCGGCAATCTTTCCCTGCTCCAGGAGCGTCACGCCACAACCCGTCCCGTGCGGGAACTGGTCGCGCCAGCCCTGCAAGCCGCGAGCCGGGGCGCACAACTGGTGCGTAGTCTGCTCTCCTTTTCCCGCCAGCAGCCTTTGCAGCCGGTCATGGTCAATGTGGGGCGGCTGGTTGCGGACATGCGCCAGCTCATTCGCCATTCCCTGCCCTCCTCCATTCAGTTCGAGGTCGAGATTGCCGAAACCCCTCTGCATCTCTGCGTAGACCCCGGCCAACTGGAAAGCGCCCTGCTCAATTTTGCCCTGAACGCCCGCGACGCCATGCCGGAAGGCGGCAAGCTGTGTGTGCGGGTACATCCCGGTCATCTGGACGCGAAGGCTGCCGAACGGCACAAACTCGCGCCCGGCGACTACGTGCTGATCGAGGTTTCCGACACGGGTTCCGGTATGGACGAGGCGACGCTCGGCAAGGTGTTCGATCCTTTTTTCACCACCAAGGGGTTCGGGCGCGGCAGCGGACTGGGGCTTTCCATGATCTATGGATTTGCCCAGCAATCCGGCGGCGCGGTGTACGCCACCAGCCAGCCGGACAAAGGCAGTTGTTTTACCCTGATCCTGCCGCCTGCCGCGTCCGGCAGCGTCGAGGAAACGCCGCTGGCCGAACAGCCCCCGGCCAACGCCGTACCGGGGACTCTGGTGCTGCTGGTGGAAGACAATCGCAACGTGCGTCAGGTGGTGCGCAACCAGTTGCTGGATCTGGGCTACGCGGTGCTGGAAGCGGACAACGGCAACCAGGCTGCCGAGATTCTGGCGCAGGTGGAGGATGTCGCCATTCTGCTCACCGACATCATCATGCCAGGGGGGATGAACGGGCGCGAACTCGCCTGCCGCGCGCGCGGGACACGCCCGAATCTGCACATCGTCCTGATGAGCGGCTACGACGAACAGAGAGCCTTGAGCCAGAGCGAAACCCCGGAACTGAAACTGCTGAACAAACCTTTTTCCAAACAGGCGCTGGCGCTGGCGCTGGCGCCTGGGTGTGCACTCAAAAGTGGAGGATAACCCCCCTCGTCACAAGCGAGGCGCGAAGTGACAGCGGCATATGCAAAGTCGCGCAAAACGAATCAGAAAGGGATTTTTCCCCTCTCTGACTGTTATCACGGTCGAACCCCGGTTTTCATCAGGGGGCTTGACCTCCCCACTCTGTTCTGTAAAGGGCGGAGTTTCAACCCGGAGTCAGTTTTACGATGAAAAATACCAACCCTCTCGTTTTTATTGCCGAAGACGACCCCGATGTGGCGCACACGATGGAGCTTACCCTGCAGAATTTTTCCTTCGCCACCCAATGGTGCCGCAACGCGGCGGAACTGATGCGTCGCCTGCGGATGCAAACGCCCGACCTTTGCATCATCGATCTGGGTCTGCCGGATATGGACGGCATGACGCTGATGCAGCATGTGCGCGCCGTCAGCGATTGCGGCGTCCTTATCGTCACAGGACGCGCCCATGTCAGCGACCGGGTGATGGGGCTGGAGCTGGGCGCGGATGACTACATGGTGAAGCCCTTCGAGGCGCGGGAGCTGGTTGCGCGCATCCGCAGCGTGCTGCGCCGCCGCCAGACGCCGGAACTCGTCAACCATTCCGCGCAGCCCATTGCGGAATTTTCCGACTGGCGCTTCAATCCCGCCAACAACACCCTTGCCAGTCCCGGCGGCAAGGAACAGGTACTGAGTGCCGCCGAAGCCGATCTGCTCAGAATTTTTCTTGCCCACCCCAACCGCATCCTGCAACGCGAACAACTCATGGGACACCGCGAAGCCACCGCGCTCGACCGCAGCATAGACGCCCGCGTCTCCCGTCTGCGCCGCAAGCTGAACGACAACGGTCACAACCCGGAAATCATCAAAACCATCTATGGCGCAGGCTACCTCTTCCTTTCCTCGGTACGCTGGATCAGCCTGCCGCAAGAGCAGGGGGAAAATGCCTGACCAAGGGCAGCGGAGTTTTTTTTATTCCTTCGCGCCGGTTCTTTCATGCACCAGGCTTCAAACCGGAACCGGTTTTACGTAAAAAGATCTGTGTGTGGTCACGAGAATGGCTCAGCCGTTCCGAATTGCATACTGGCGAGCAGTTCGATCCCGCTTTTTTGCGCAGGGGTGAATTTGCGTTCACACAGCCAGACAAGCCCCACATCGATGGTCAAATCAAGGGAAAGGGGCAAGATAACGACAGAATTGTTCCTGACGAAATAATCGGCCAGTTCCCTTGAGAGAAACCCGGCGGCATTCGAACTGCAGATCACGCCGATGTTGGTGAGGGTCGAGAGCGATTCGACATGGCGCCTGGAAATCCTGACGTCATGACGCAGCAGAAAATCCTCGATCGCGGGTCGGGTGCTGGCGAACAGGGGCGGCAACACCATTGCGTAGCGCGCGATATCCTGCCAAGTCACGCCGGATTTTCCAGCAAGTGGATGATCCTTTCGCACCACGACGACCACGGGATCCTTGTACAGAAGTCGTTTTTCAAATTCGTGTCCCGATATTTTCGGGGTCAGATTGCTAACGACGAAATCCACTTCGCCAGAGCGCAGCATGGTAATCAATGTGTCGGACGTGCCTTCCCACACCGTCACGCTGACGGTTGACATCCGGGATTCGATCCCTCCGATGAAACGCGGCAGCATGACGAACGAGGCGGCGGGCAAGGCGCCAAGAGAGAGGCGCGCGGCGCGCCCCAGATAACGACGGAAACTGCGCGCGCGCAGCCCCAGAAGCTCTGCCGCTTCCTCCTGGCTCAGTCGTCCCTGATTCCAGCTTACATACGCTTCTTCAAAACGCATCTTCCTCACCTCT
>JAISWQ010000129.1 GCA_031271025.1 Zoogloeaceae bacterium
GCGAAGCGCCGCGACAATCCTCCCACCCCATTGCGAGGAGCGAAGCGACGCGGCAACACGGAAACCTCCGCTCTGAAGATCGCCGCCATTGAACTGGAAGCCCGCCCTGGCGCGATTCGTATCTATCCACAGAAGTTGTGGATAAGCCTTGGGAAAAAGCCGTCGCGCACCCACCACGACAAGAAACCAGCGCACTGCCCAATCCATGGGCACACCGGGATGCCGTCATGGCGGAGAGTCGATGAAAACTTCAGCGCCTGGTTAACATTCAGGTCAAGAGCCTGAATTGGAGATCGTCATGCGGACCCTCAAAATCACGACCTGGAATATCGAACATTTCCAGAAGGCGTTGGAAAAAGCCGACATGGCGCGGCTCGGTGCCATCCGCCAGGAGATCCGGGAGATCGCGCCGGACGTGCTCTGCCTAGTGGAAGCGCCCTGGTCGCCCACGCTCCTGCAACGCTGGCTGCGGGATGCGGTCCGGGCTTGGCGATGAATAGGTCTTGCCGCTGATTGACGGCATGGACGCCTTTCTCGATCCGGCGGAACAGGACATCTCCAGAACGAACTCAGCAGGGGCATTGTAGCAAGCCGCGTCCGTCGCCGCCGCCGGAAATCACTCCGTCGCCGATTCGACGAAGCCCACGTGGATCGGAACGCGACAAGGCGGCAAAACCGGCATCATCGTAGTAGGCAATGCCACAATTTGATCCAACGATTTGCAGCTCACAGACATTGCCGTGATCGCTTGAAGATCTCAGCGCCAGTGTCCCATGATTTTTCATGGCCCAGCCCAGTTATGGATTTTTGATTTCGTCGGTTTTGACCAGGCAACCGTTCTCGAGCCGTAACAATCTGTCGCCCAGATGGAAATAGCGATCATCATGCGAAATGACCAGGACGGCCTTGCCTTGGCTTCGTAGCTCCGGTAACACTTCGCGGTAAAAAACGTTCTTGAAGGATGGATCCTGATCTGCGGCCCACTCGTCGAAAGCTATGAAAGGCCGTCCTTCTAGGCACGCAACAACCAGCGCCAAGCGCTTGCGTTGCCCTTGAGACAACGCTTGGGTCGTGAACGCGCCATCTTGGACTTGTACCTTGCGCTCGAGATGAAAACGCTTGAGCAGGGCATTCCCCTCCTCATCGATTCCCGTGCGCCCGGTTTCGAGCAGGCGTTCGAAAAGATGGTAATCAGAGAACACCGCCGAAAAAATCTGTCGGTACTCATCGCGGTTGGAATCATCTATCCGGCGGCCATCAAGCCAGATCTCCCCTTCCTCGGGGGGATACAGTCCCAAGAGTACCTTGAGCAAAGTGGTTTTACCGCTACCGTTTCCGCCCACCAGAAAAGTCACGGAGCCGGGGCGGAATTCGAGGTCGATGGGGCCAAGCTCGAAATACTCTTCGCTGCGTTCATGGAAGTAACGGTGCTTCACGCCTTTGAGCTGAAGGACTCCAAAGTCGCCTGCTTTTCGGTGCGCATGGTCGTCATTCATGACCGGCAGGTCACGGATGATCTCATTGATGCGGTCAGCAGCGACCTTGACCATGCCTGTGCGCGGAAGCAATTGCAGGATAGCCGCCAAGCGTGGCGCCATGAAGGTCAGAAGCAGCGCATACCCTGTCACGACCTTCACCCGGTCCGGCACGTCCCCGACCATCGCGAATATCACCAAAGCGAAGAAGATATACAGAAGTAGCGTATTCCAGGCTTCGGAAACCATGAAAATGGTCATGCCTCTCGACCGTGTCTGCCGGACTTTTTCGATGGAAGGCGCCAGTACTGCGCTCAAGAACTCGTCCCGCTTTCCGCCGTGCAGTCGAAGCTCTTTCGCGCCATCGGTCAGGTCTCGAAAATACGAGAACATGCGGTCGTGTTCAGCAGATGAGCGCTGAAAAAGCGGAATGGCCCATTTCCGCGCAACCAGAAATCCCAGCGCCCCCGCGACGATGATTGCCATTGCAACCCCGAAGACTTGGGGCGAGAGCACAAACATATAGGTCAGGCTTGCAGTCACGATCCCAATGTCTGTCAGCATTGTCGGAAACGATGTAAAAAATCCGGCGACCGCCGAGCAATGCTCCGTCAAAGCCGCCTGTACTCTCGCGCCGCCGAGTTGTTCGAGTTTCCGAAAGTCCGCGCTCAATACTCGCTCACTAATGTAGAAACGTAGCTCCGCCATGACTCTCAGGCTCAGGCGTTCCAACAGAACGGATGACAGAAGACCGCCGGCCACCGCGGCGAAAGCGATCGCCGTAAAAACCCATACAGCCCTTGAGCGCGCCTCCGCATCCAGACTCAGCGCAGCATTGACCTGTGCGATCACCGTGGTACTGCCAATACCGGCAAGCACGCTGACTACGGCAGCGACAATCAATGTTCCATAAAACTTCCCGAGCAGGTACCTGAGCATCCTTCATTTCCTTTTCACGACGTCGGGACCCAGTTGCCTGCATCACATCACACGTCTCGTCACAAAATATCGACATTGGACTTCGGCGTCCTTCGCCCCGGATTGGTCCCCGCGCGCCGTCCTACCCTCCAGTGGAACGGGACTGGAGCGGACTCAAATCAGGGCGCGCCGGCGGGATCTGTGCCACACCATCGTGACCGCGCAGGAACGCTTCGATGAAATCCACACCGGCCTGGCAAGACAATTGCTCCCGGAAAGGTTTCTGCATCCGCGCGCAGTTCTCCAGGAAACGTTTCTGCATGACTTCGTCCAGCAAGGCCAAAAGATGCTCGACCGTCACCGTGGCGATGTCAGCGCGCAGCCCCAAACCGTAGTACACGATCCGTGCGGCATTTCCAAGCTGGTCGAGCCAACACGGAAAGACAATTGTCGGAACGCCGAAATAAAGCGCTTCCCGAAGCGAACTGGGCCCGCCGTGGGTCACGAAAACATTCGTGCGGCTGAGCACTTCCAACTGGGGGACGAATTTCAGCACTTTGATCCGATCCGGCAACGGACCAAACGCGTCTACTTCCATCGTATCGCCAACCTGGACGATTCCCTGTAAATCCTCCCGGCGTTTCAAGGCATCCACGACCGACGTGAAAAGCCTTTTGGCATGTGGATAGGCCGCGTTGTAAGTCCCCAGCGAGCAATACACAAGCGGACGGTCACGATCCAGCCCATCCCAGTCGAAATGCCCTTCGGCCCGCGTGAGATGTACGCAGCTCCCGACGTAAGTGCGCTCACGAAACCGTGCGGATTCGGGAAAATCCAGCTCACGCACCGTGAAAACCAATTCGGGCAAATCGAGCCAAGGGCCGTACTCTCCCCACAACACCCGAGCGCCATGCCGTTTGACGTTATGGACTGCCCCGGAGCGTGGCGCCAGCCCCAAGGTCATGGGGAGAATTTTGTCCTGTACGAGCCGCTGCCACCATCTCGGCCCAATGCACCGCGCCCACGCACTGATATTGCGCCAAGTAGCCAGCACGGAATTCGCCGGCGCCGGCAGCAACGGACTGAACACCGGCGGGATGCCTGGCGAAAATGTCGAAGCCATCGTGGCATTGACGCCGATGGAGGGAATACCGCATCGATAAGGCAGTACCGATTGCCATGAAACGAGCGGATCCACGAGCATCAGGACAGGCTGCCTTTCCCACATCAGTTGCTCCGCGCGCACGAGAATCCGCTCTACGCCTTGTTCGAAATGAAGCCATTGCCGACGACGCCGTTTCCGCGCGGAAAACCATCCTGACGTCTTCGTCCGGGACTCGGCGCTCGGCGCCAGACTGAACGACGCGTAACCGAACCCCTGCGCCGTTACATACGACTCGAAATCGGGCGTCCCCAGATAGAGCACCTCAT
>JAISWQ010000184.1 GCA_031271025.1 Zoogloeaceae bacterium
CCTGGTTTGTGGTGCGTGCAGGGGTTTGGCTCGCGCGGTATCGTCTGGGCGGCGCTGATGGCCGACCTCCTCGCCAGCCGCATGAACGGCGACCCGCTGCCGCTGGAAACTGACCTCGCCCATGCCCTCCTGCCGGAACGTTTTTTGAATCCGGCGCGCAGATCAGCGGCGCCTGTTCATCGCACCCATTTGCGCTAACGGCGCGGTATCAGCAGGCGCGTTGTGTTGTCGACAGCCCGATTTAGCCAGCGGAGGCGTTCCGGGTAAGTGGGATCAGTCTCGTGCAGATTCTTGTGGGAACAGTGGTTGGTGGCGAGCAAAATCATGTCAGCGAACAAAGTACGTGGCATTTTATGCGAAATGAATGGCCTTGAAGCCCTGGACAAATCGTTTGAAGGCGATTTGTCCAGGCAATGCACAGGGGGGTTTTTTTATTCCGGCTGTCCTGTCTTCAGTGTGGGATAGTCGGTATAGAACTGTGCGCCACCGCCAAAGAAACCCTCACGCTGCGCCTCGTTCATCGGCGCATTGGTTTTGAGCCGATCGACAAAATCCGGGTTGGCGAGCACCATCTGTCCGTAGGCTTCCAGTTCCGCGAGACCAGAAGCCACATCCGCGCCGATTTGTTCGCGCGGGCGACCGGGACGGTTCAGAATCAGCGCGTTGCGCCAGAGTTGCCGCAATTCCGCGAGCAGCGCCTCGTTGCCCCAGTGCATGATGTGGAGATAGGCCAGCCCCAGCTTGTCCAGTTCGGCGACCAGATGGCGGTAGAGCGCCGGTCCTTCGTCGCCCTCGGCAAGACCGCCCAGGGTAGCGCCGGGGGAAAGGCGAATTGCCGTCCGTTCCGCACCGATTTCCTGCGCGACAGCGGCTGCGACTTCCAGCGCGAAGCGGGTACGGTTTTCCAGGGAACCGCCATAGGCGTCAGCACGGGTATTGGCGTTCGGCGCGAAAAATTGCTGAATCAGATAGCCATTTGCGCCGTGGATTTCGATGCCATCCGCGCCTGCGTCGACCGCGTGGCGGGCAGCGCGGCGGAAATCCTGCACCGTGGCGCGCACTTCTTCGGTGGTCAGGGCACGCGGCGCGGGAATTTCCTGCATCCCCTTCGCCGTGAACATCATCTCGCCCGGCGCAATGGCGGAAGGTGCGACGCCCGGACGGTGGTGCGAAGTGTTGTCTGGGTGGGACATGCGTCCGGCGTGCATGATCTGAAGGAAAATGTGACCGCCTTTTGCCTTTACGGCATCGCAGATTTTCCGCCAGCCCGCAAGTTGCGCCTCGGTATGAATCCCTGGCGTCGTGAGATAACCCTGACCATCCTCCGAAGGCTGGACGCCCTCGCTCACGATGAGGCCGACGCTGGCGCGCTGGGCATAATAGGTGGTGGCGAGTTCGCCGGGAACGCCATCAGGCTGGGCGCGCGAGCGCGTCATCGGCGCCATGACCAGACGATTGGCAAGGGCAAGGCCACCGAGGCGAACAGGGTCAAATACAGTCGGCATGATCAAATCCTCAAAGGGTCAAAGGGAAAGCGGTAAGATTATCTAAAACTTTCATGACGGGATAAACCTGCTATTCTGGATAACATTGATCCATTGATGGAACAGACACATGACCCAATCCCCGGTAATGCTGGACGACATGGCACGCTTCGTCGAGGTGGTCAGGGCCAAGGGCTTTCGTCGCGCAGCCGAGACGCTGGAAATACCCATTTCCACATTGTCGCGGCGTATCAGCGCGCTGGAAAAAGCCGTCGGCCTGCGCCTTTTGCATCGCACAACGCGCCGGATTGAACTGACCGAAGCCGGACAAATCTACTTTGAACGCTGCCAGCGCATCGTGGAGGAAGCGCGTCTGGCGCACGAGCATCTGGGCGAGCTGCGCGCCCAGCCCACAGGTGTACTGCGTGTTTCGCTTTGTGTGGATTTCGCGCTCATCTATCTTGTGCCCCTGATCGTTGAATTTGCCAATCTTTATCCTGGCCTTGATTTCGATTTCGACCTGACGCCGCGCCTTGTCGACCTCGTGAGCGAACGCTTTGACATCGCCATCCGCATGGGCAAGCCGGAAAACGAGCAATTCGTCGCGCGTGCGCTGGCTACGCTCATTCCCCGGCTTTACGCCTCTCCCGGCTATCTGAAACGGCATGGCGAACCCGCCGCGCCCGCCGAACTCGCGCGGCACGCCTGCCTCAGCATCATGAACGTGAACGTCTGGACCCTGCGCAGCGAAGGGCACAGTGTGACCGTTCCGGTACGTGGTCGTTTTCGTCTCAACAGCGTCAGCATGATCTGCCGTCTGGCGGCGTTCGATCAGGGCATCATCCTGATGCTGGAAGCCATCGTTGCCGACGAACTCGTCAGCGGCAGACTTCGTCCTGTCCTGCCCGGTTGGCAGGGTGAGGCGATTACGGTTTACGCACTCACGGAAACCCGCCTTTTGCCTGCCAAAACGCAACGATTCATCGAATTTCTACGTGAACGGTTGGGGGGAGGATGAACCATTGTTTTCCGGATCAAGCGCCTCGCCCCGCGCTTTTTCAGCCCTGAACAGGAAAATATGGCGTACAAGAAAGTGCCGGAAAAAACCGCGAGCGGGAGCGCGAAAAAGAAACGGGAAAGGTGCGGATGCCCGCCGTCCATGTCGTCGTATTCCCGCCGCGCGAACATCATGCTCAGGGAGGCGGCAAGGATTATGCCCTCCGTCACGTCATCGTCACTGAGTGCGTCTGCCAGATCGGCGAAGAGGTTTTGTTTCTTGTTCATGACATGGCAAACGAACTCTTCTTTCGGGTGCAATCCAAAGTGTCGGTTGAGGGAGGGGGGCGTCCTCCATGCGTTTTTCTGAATGGCTTCGTCGCTGAAGCGCTTCGCAATGACGAGATTCCTGCCACTTTGGATTGCCCTCCAACCTGCCAAACCTTTTGCAAATCTGATGCAGGCGGTTTAGCATCGCCGGTCTTCCCCTCTACCTTCTGGAGCAGACATGCGGCAAATCGTCCTGGATACCGAAACCACTGGCCTCAGACCTGAGTTGGGGCATCGCATCATCGAAGTGGGCTGCATAGAAATGGCAAATCGCCGCCTCACAGGGCGGACGCTGCACTACTACATCAATCCGGAACGTAGCATCGATCTGGGGGCGCAGGAAGTGCACGGCATCACTTCCGAATTTCTGGAGGACAAGCCGCGCTTCGCGCACATTGTCCAGGCGTTGCGCGAATTCATCGCGGATGCGGAACTGGTCATCCACAACGCGCCCTTCGATGTGGGGTTTCTCAACATGGAATTCGAGCGGCTGGGTTTGTCGCCTGTGGCGGAGTATTGCGGCGGCGTGCTGGATACGCTGGCGCTTGCACGCCAGTTGCATCCCGGCAAACGCAACAGTCTGGATGCGCTCTGTAGCCGTTATGCCATCAGCAATGCCCATCGCACCTTGCACGGCGCGCTGTTGGATGCCGAGCTGCTGGCGGAAGTCTATCTGGCGATGACGCGCGGACAGGAAAGTCTGCTGAGCGAAGCCGCCGTCCCGAAAAAAAACAGGCCGGATACGGCAGCGACAAAGCTGAAATCCCGCGTGGAAAGGCGACCGCTCGTCGTGCTGCGCGCCACGGAGGAAGAAGAGGCCGCGCATCAGGCAACCCTGGCCGCCATCGATAAAAAAAGCGGCGGCAACTGCCTGTGGTTGAAAGAAGCCATGACGGATGTCCCGCAGGCGTAATGGATGAAGACCGCCCGCTTCACTCAGCCTACCGCGCGACGCGCTATGCTGTGTTCCCCGCTGTGCAGGAAGCCGAACGGGTCTGGGTTCTGGGCGTGGATTGCGCCGTGCCGCCCGCGCTGGAAGCGTGGTTGCAAGCTGCGGGATTTTGTTGCTGGAGTCTTGTTTCCGCCTGCAATCCCGCTTCCTGTCTGCTTTCGGCAGAAGAAAACGTATTACGGCAAACGCGCCTGCGGGAGGATTTGCAGGGAGCTGGCTGGCGCTGGTTTTTCGGCATGAATTACGCAGGAGAGGGAAGCCACTGGCCGCCAGAGATGAGTTTCTGGATTCCCGGCATGGCGCGGGAAAGCGCCATGCGCCTTGCCCGTTCCTTTGGTCAAAACGCCTTCCTCTGTGGCACAGCGGGCAGCAGGGCGCGGCTGGTATGGATTTCGCCATGCTGACGGAACAAGTCTGAACGACGTGGCTCACGCCGTGTTTTTCCGTGCTCCCGGCAGATCCGTGCAGCTTCCTTCCGCGACTTCCGCCGCCATGCCGATGGATTCGCACAGCGTCGGATGCGGATGTATGGTTTTGCCGATGTCGGCGGCTTCCGCGCCCATTTCCAGGGCGAGGCAGATTTCGCCGATGAGATCCCCGGCGCTCATGCCGACGATGCCGCCGCCCACCAGCCGCCGGGTTTCCGTATCGAACAGGAGTTTGGTCATCCCTTCTTCCGCGCCGTTGGCAAGGGCGCGTCCGCTTGCCGCCCAGGGGAAAACCGCCTTTTCAAACGCCTTGCCCGCGGCTTTGAGTTGCGTTTCCGTCTGCCCTGCCCAAGCAATTTCCGGGTGGGTGTAAGCCACCGAGGGAATTTGCAGGGCATCGAAAGCCGCTTTCTTCCCGGCGGCGACTTCCGCCGCGACATGACTCTCATGCACTGCCTTGTGCGCCAGCATGGGATTGCCGACGACATCCCCGATGGCGAAAATGTGCGCAACGTTGCTGCGCTGCTGGGCATCGACCGGAATGAAGCCGCGTTCGTCCACATGCAGTCCCGCCTTTTCGGCAGCGAGCCATTTGCCGTTGGGAATACGTCCGATGGCGACGAGGACAAAATCGAAGGTTTCCGTCTCGCCCGTGCTGTAGGTGATGACCACCCCTTCCGGGGAAGCAATCGCCGCCGCCACCCCCGTTCCCGTGAGGATGCGCTCGAAGCGTCCGGCGTTCTTTTTTTCCCAGATTCTTACAAGGTCGCGGTCAGCGCCCGGCATCAGCCCTTCGCCCAGTTCGACGACCGTGACGCGCGTGCCCAGCGTGCTGTAAACCGTCGCCATTTCCAGCCCGATGATGCCGCCGCCAATCACCAGCATTTTTTTCGGAATGAAGGGCAGGGCCAGCGCGCCGGTGGAATCCACGATGCGGGGATCGTCGGGCAGAAAAGGCAGCCTGACCGGGCGGGAACCGGCGGCAACGATGGCCTGCCGAAAGCGTACCTCCTGCTTTTTGCCGTCGGCGGTGGTCACTTCCAGACGCTGCGCGTCCAGAAACTGACCAACGCCTTGCAGCCGCCGTACTTTTCGCCCTTTGGCAAGACCTTCCAGCCCGTCGGTGAGTTTTTTCACCACGCCGGCCTTGTACGCACGCAGTGCGGCAAGGTCGATTTGCGGCGGAGTGAAGGCAATTCCGGCGCGGGCAAGCTGCGCGGCGTCTTCCATGACCGCCGCGACATGCAGCAGCGCCTTGGAGGGAATACAGCCGACATTGAGACACACGCCGCCCAGCGTGGAATACCGCTCGACGAGGATAACCTCCAGCCCCAGATCGGCGGCGCGAAAAGCGGCGGAATAACCGCCGGGGCCGCCGCCCAACACGAGCAGGGCGCAATCGAGGGCGGCGTTCGCTGTGTCTGGTGAAGAGGGTGAAATTTGCGGGACCGCGCCGCGCTCCGCAGCGGGCGCGGTCGTTTCAAGCCGCGCCAGCGGCGTGCCCCTGGAAACCCTGTCGCCCGGTTTCACCAGCACTTCCCGCACCACGCCCGCCGTTGTGGCGGGCACATCCATCGTTGCCTTGTCCGATTCCAGCGTCACCAGCGCATCATCGACATCTACCGTGTCGCCGGGCTGAACCAGCAGGTCGATGACGGGAACATCGGAAAAATCACCGAGGTCGGGGACGGTCAGGGTAATGAGGGGGGGCATGATGGATTCCTTGGAATAGGGGTAGGCACGAATGGGGCTGTCCCCGGCCTGTTACAGCGTTACCCGCCGAAAATCCGCGAGCAATGCCGCAAGATGGACGTTGAACCGTGTCGCCAGCGCGCCGTCGATGATGCGATGGTCGGCGGTGAGCGACAGGGGGGCAATCAGGCGGGGCTGGAAGGCCGTGCCATCCCACACGGGTTTCATCGCCGCCTTGCTGACGCCCAGAATCGCCGCTTCCGGGGCGTTGACGATGGGCGAAAACGCCGTGCCGCCAATGCCGCCCAGACTGGAAATCGTGAAACTTGCGCCCTGCATGTCCGCGGGTTTCAACCGGCCTTCGCGCGCTTCCTGCGCGAGACGTGTGGTTTCCGCCGCGATCTCCAGCACGCGCATCCGGTCGGCGTTTTTCACCACTGGCACCACGAGTCCATTGGGCGTGTCGGCGGCGAAGCCGATGTGAATATATTTTTTCAGCACCAGAGTTTCGCCAGCGAGCGAAGCGTTGAAAACGGGGAAGCGTTGCAGCGCCCTGACGCAGACCTTGATGAGGAAGGCAAGCAGGGTGAGTTTCGCCACGCCGCCGTTTTTCGCGTTTTCCCGATTGATCTGAAGGCGGAAGGCTTCCAGATCGGTGATGTCGGCCTCCTCATGATAGGTCACGGCAGGAATCATCACCCAGTTGCGGGCGAGGTTTCTGGCGGAAATCTTCTGGATGCGCGACAGGGGAAGGGGTTCGATCGCGCCAAATCTGGCGAAATCGACTTGCGGCCAGGGCAGGATGTCCAGGCCAGCCCCGCTTGTGTTGCCCGCATCGGCGGGTACGGCCTGGGTGAGCGTACCCTTGACCCAGATGGTCACGTCTTCCCGAAGGATGCGGCCATTGGCTCCGCTGGGCGGCACGCGGGCAAGATCGACGCCCAATTCGCGGGCATAGGCGCGGACGGCAGGCGAAGCGTGAATCCTGCTGCCCAGTGGCGGCAGAGATGGCGGAGGTGGAGGGGACAGGGCGGCGCTGGTTTGCGGAGGGGGCGGAATTTGCAGGACTGCGTCCGGTTTGTCCTGGCCGTTGCGCGGCGCGGCGCTTGCCTCGGTTGCGGTGGCGCCTGCCTCCAGCCGCGCCAGCAAACTGCCTTCGGAAACCTTGTCGCCCGGCTTGACCAACACTTCCCGAATGATGCCCGCCACGGTTGCGGGCACCTCCATCGTCGCCTTGTCGGATTCCAGGGTGACGAGGGGATCGTCGATTGCCACGGCATCGCCCGGCTGAACGTGAAGTTCGATGACCGGCACTTCGGCAAAATCGCCGATGTCGGGTACTGCAAGGTCTGTAAGCGCGTTCATGCCGTCCTGCCTCCTGAATCGGAAAAATCACACACTATCCTACTCGCGCCGAAAAACGGAGACAAGTTCGACAGAAAATCCTCCACTTTTTTGATCGCACCCGACAAGTTTTGAGGGGGGGGGGGGGGGGGGAAAGGCGGCCGGCGCGTAAGGCTGAAAACCTTACCGCCATCTATGAGCCGATTGTCTAGAAAATGTGGGGA
>JAISWQ010000185.1 GCA_031271025.1 Zoogloeaceae bacterium
TATGTCAGCGCGCTTCCCATTGAAATCGATGAAGACGTGCGAGATGAGTACTGGAGCGATATCCGTGGTCTTCCAGAGCATAAATCTCGTGTGCGGGCCTAACAATTCATTCAAGCCGACGCCGCTTCGCGGCGCGGCTTAATTCAGGCGTTAGGCCACTTTGCACACTATGAGACAACTCACCAGACTACAGCTTGCTGCGCTTTGGATTTGTCTTGTCTATCTTGGCGTTGCTTTTTGCTTGGTCGCCGTTCGCGCGATGTGGGGATTTTTGCGGTTGGCTTCTGAGGTTCGCGAGGCGCAAGTGCCGCGCGAGGTTTTGCTAAGCCTTGCAGAATCCGCGTCACGGGACTTTTGGTTCCACGCTTTGTTGGCGGCGGTTGGCTTTGTCATGCTCGGCGCAGTTGTGGTATGGATCACGAAGAGTCGAAGAGTATGTGATAAAGACGCGGCTTGACAGAGTCTGAATTGCGCGCTCTCATAGGCCATCGCCTAACATTTCATTCCTCCAGCGTTGTGCCCCGTGGTTTGCGGGCATTGAAAGTGGAGGATTTTCGTCACAAGCGCGGCGCGTGGCGCCGCGCTTCACCAACCCCTCTTACGGTGTTGCTGTACTGCTGAAGACTGGTTTGCCGGCAGTATCGACGATCCGTCGCCATGAATTCATGATGACTGTCTTGACTTCTTCCGGCATGGGCACATAGTCGAGGCTCACGGCCAGCGTGTCGCCGTTCTTGTATGCCCAGGAGAAAAATGCCAGGGATGCGGCGGCCTGAGCGGGCTTGTCCTGTGTCTTGTGCATCAGGATGAAGGTTGCGGAAGTGATCGGCCAAGCCTCCGCCCCCGGTTGGTTGGTCAATATCTGGTAAAAGCTCTTTTCCCACTCCGCGCCCAGTGCAGCTGCCTTGAAACTCGCCTGCGACGGCTGGACGAAACGCCCCGCGCTGTTTTGCAGTTGTGCGTGCGCCAAACCGTTGCGGTGCGCATAGGCGAATTCCACATAGCCGATTGCGCCGGCAAGCCGCTTGACGAAGGCAGCGACACCTTCGTTCCCCTTGCCGCCCAGTCCGACCGGCCAATTGACCGCCGTTCCCGTGCCGACTCGCGCTTTCCACTCGGCATTGACCGCGCTCAGGTAATGTGTGAAGGCAAAGCTTGTTCCCGATCCATCGGCGCGTCGCACAACGGCAATGGCTTCATCCGGCAGCGTCAAGCCGGGATTGAGCGCCGTGAGCGCCGGATCGTTCCAGCGCGTGATCTTGCCCAGGTAGATGCCGCCCAGCGTCTTGCCGTCGAGTCGGAGCGCTCCCGGTGCGATTCCCGCAAGATTGACTACCGGCACGATGCCGCCGATCACCGTCGGGAATTGCACCAGTCCCTTGCTTTGCAGTTCCGCATCGGTGAGTGGTGCGTCGGACGCGCCGAAATCCACTGTTTTCGCCTCCACCTGTTTCAGTCCCGCACTGGAGCCAACCGACTGGTAATTGATGCGATGGCCGGTTGCCGTATGGTATTGTGCTGCCCATTTGGTATAGAGCGGCGCGGGGAAACTGGCTCCTGCGCTGGTCACGTCGCGCGCGTTGTCCTGTGCCTGGACGCCCGCGATGCCTGCTGTCAGCAGGCAGATTGCTACAACGAATTGCTTCATGTGCCGCTTCATGGTGTTCATCCTTTGTTGTTGAAACACCGTGCACTCTAGAGCGGGTTTGTGACATGGAAATGACAGCGTCCCGCGTTGGTGAAATATCGGTGCCGATCGAGGGGGCACGGACAGGATTCTCGCGCTTGCATCGTCTGGGAACCCGTTCATGATTTACGACAGGCAGCAATTATTTTCATCATTGCGAGGGGCGAGAGGCCCGTGGCAATCCATGCGTTTTTCTGGATGGCTTTGTCGCTTTCCTCCTCGCAGTGACGAAATTCCTGCCACTTTGGATTGCACCTTGGGCTGGCAGCGCAGGAAAATGCTATAGTCCGCGCCATGAATACCACGAACACCACAGAGCTTGACCTTCTGGTCGATGGGCTTGCCGACAAAGTTGAGCAGGCGGCGGATTTGATTGAGCGTCTGCGTGCGGACAATATCGCCCTGCGCGAGCGTCTTGCCAGTGTGGAAGCTGCGCGGGGACATCTGGAAGCACAGACCAAAGCCGCGCATGAACGTCTTTCCGCCTTGCTGGCGCGGATTCCCGATGAGGTGCGAGCATGAGCCACAAAACGGATTTTCTCGATGTGACCATTCATGGCTGTGAATATCGGCTCGCCTGTCCGCCCGAGGCGCAGGCGGAGCTGGAAGCGGCTGTGCGGCTGGTGGATGAAAAAATGCGGGAGGCGGGCAAGGTCAAAAACGCGACGCCGGAACGTATCGCGGTCATGGCCGCCATCAATATCGCGCACGATTTGCTGGCGCGGGGAAAAAATGAAAAAAATGGTACGACAGACTTGGATGGCGAAGTGCTTAAGCGTAGAATCGAGGCTGTGGACACGCGGTTGTCTGCCCTGTTGAAAGCGCCGGATGCGGCCTTGCCGGGGTGATGCCAGCCACGATGTCCGTCGGGCACCCCCTGCGGTATTGGTCAAGACCCTATATTCCTTGAACCAATGTTTGCTTGGCATCCGCTGGAAAACCGGGACGATGTTGTGAGCGGCTCTCGTAGCCGAACCTGATTCGACCGGCCATTCCGCGACACTGAACCTACGGTTCAGGATGCTGGTCTTGACGGTATGCGCGGGGGGCTTCTTCAGGACAAAGGGCGACAGCAGTCGCCCTTTGTTATTGCGGCGGGTGTTCTTTCCGGGAGGTTGCGGCCGGGCGGAACAAGGGCATTGCATATGGACTGGTTTCTGCTGTATCTGGCGCTGGGCGCGTTTTCCGGTTTTTTTGCCGGACTTCTGGGGATAGGCGGCGGCTCGGTGATGGTGCCGCTTCTGGTCATGCTCTTTGCGGCACAGGGGTTTCCGGTGGCGTTGACGATGCCGCTTGCGCTGGGCAGTTCCATGGCGGCCATTCTCTTCACTTCGATTTCCAGCGTGCGCGCGCATCAGGCGCATGGGGCGGTGGATTGGCGCATTGTCCGGCGAATCACGCCAGGCATTCTGCTGGGAACCTGGATCGGTTCCCACATTGCCGCGCGGATTCCGGCGCGGGAACTGGGGTTTTTGTTCATGGCGTTCATTCTTTATGTTTCAACACAGATGCTGCTGGGATTCAAGCCGAAACCGGGGCGGGAAATGCCTGGTCGCGCAGGCGTCGGTCTGGTGGGGGTGGGGATAGGCGCGTTTTCCTGCCTGGTGGCGATTGGCGGCGGGGCGCTTTCGGTCCCCTTCATGGTCTGGTGCAACGTGGAAATGCGCCGCGCCATCGGCACTTCGGCGGCGATTGGTTTTCCCATTGCGCTGGGCGGCGCGGCGGGGTATGCGTTCAACGGCGGGCAGGTGGAAAATCTGCCGCCGGGGGCGCTGGGTTTTGTCTATTTGCCTGCCGTGGCGGGTATGGTGGTGAGCAGTGTGTTGACCGCGCCGATAGGCGCGCGCTGGGCGCATCGTCTGCCGGTGGTGAAACTGAAGCGGATTTTTGCGGGCGTGCTCTTGCTGCTTGCGCTGAAAATGCTCTGGAGCCTCATGGCCTGAGCGGGATTCAGACTTTCGTTTCGGGGGGCGGGCGGTCGTTCAGGTAGAGGGCGTCGTCAAAGGTGACGACCCAGCCGGGAAAATAGACCAGCATCAGCGTGAGCGCCATGCCGGAAAGCCAGGCTTCGGAAAACCCCAACAGCAGATAATAGGGCAGGTATTCTTCCCGCAGATAAGCCCAGGCGTAGGTTTCGGTGCTGCCGTAAAGAAGGGTGAAGGCCAACCCCAGACCCATCACGGTCAATGCCGAGCCAAAAAAGCCTTTCAGGAAGACGAAGATGAAAAAATGACGCGGCAGAAAGCGATCCACCAGCAGGTGGATGCCTTGCGCCAGCGCAACGCCCAGACCGATGGTCAGGAGCGCGTTCAGGGCAAACCCTTGCCAGGGCAGTGTGCCGTTTGCGGTTAGCCCCAACAGGACAAGATTGAGGCCGACGATGGCAAGCGGCGGCGCAAAGGCGAGGGTAAACAACATGATGCCGGTGAGGTGCAGTTCCAGTCCCGGTTTGACCCCGGCCTTCAGGCTCCAGACCAGCATCAGGACGACAATCATCCCCAGCCAGATGTGCAGATGTCCTGGCTGTGCGCGGAAACGCCGCCAGTCCGCGCACCAGAGCGCCCAGCCCAGCCAGGGCAGCCAGAGGAGCCAGGCCAGCCAGTGCCAGAGGGGTTCCAGCAGGGGGTAGGGGAGGTTCATTGCGTGCAGTTTGCGCGTTGCGCGTTGCGCCAGGTTTTGAGCGCGTCCGCCAGTTGTTCCGTGGCGTCCGCGAGCGCGGCAACACCGCCTGCCGCATCCGGGCTGGGAGCCGGGACGGTGAAGGCGAAGAGGCGTTCGTCCGAAATGTGCCTGTCGTTGCGCAGGCTGGCGCGCAGGGTCAGAACGCCCCGGCTTTGGCCGGGATGGGTGAATTCCTGTTCAAAGCGCAGCAGACCCAGGGTCAGCAGACAATGGTCTTGTGCCGCGTCGGCGCTCCAGTAAAGACGGGTTTCCAGCGCCTGCCGCAGGATGCTGGCGGGTGGTTGCGCCCAGCGCGCGCGGGTATAGACGCGGACTTCCGAGGGATTGTCGTAGAGCAGGCGGTAGTGCATCGCCTTGTCTTCCAGACGCGCGTCGGCATGGGTGACGATGCGCCAGGGGCGTACCGTCTGGGGCAGGGGATACGCAGGCCCCAGGTCGAAGTGGCGCGGTTCCGTTCCGGGGGAGGGGGAAGGCAGAAGCGAGGAACAGCCGGAAACAAGGAGCAGGGCAAGGCCGCAGAAGGCAAGGCGAGCGCAGGGACGCAACATTATTTTCCTCTCGATTCCGATGTAGCCGCGGTGGAAAAACCCGGTTCGCCCGGTCCCGGCCTTCCGGCGGGCGTGCCGAGGATCAGGCTTTGCGGCGCTTCTTCCAGTTGTTCCAGCACTCGTTTCAACTGGCGGGAAGTGAGGGTGAGTTCGTCCGCCATGCGGTTGACACGGAGGGCGATGTTGCTGGCTTCGCCGTGTGCGTCGTTGTCCTGCAACAGGCGGTCGACACGCCCGGCCACCGTGTTGAGGCGGGTCATCATTTGCCGGGTTTCTTCCATGATGGGCGCAGTCTCGCGCAGGGCGCGGGAAAGGTCGGCGACGTTCCGATCGGAAAGGAGGGTTTGCACTTGCGTCATTGTTTCGTTGACACGGGTGCTGCTGGCTTCCAGATTGGCGAGGGTGTTGGCGAGGCGCTGGCGGTTTCCACTATCCAGGAGCGCGTTGGCGTTCTTGAGGAAGGACTGGATTTCAGAAAGCATGATGGGCAGGCTTTCGTCCAGCCGGTCGAAGAGCGAGGGACGCATGACGATGCGGGGGATGTCCTGCCCTTCTTCGGGGCGCAGCGCCTGCGGATTGTTGCCGTCGCCTTCCAGCAGGATATGGGCGATGCCGGTGATGCCCTGGTAGGCGAGGCCGGCCGTCAGGCCGTGTGTGAGCGGTACCTGTTTGCTCACTTCCGTCTGGATCAGGATATTGTTGGGATCTTCCGGGTCGATGCGGATGCCCGTGACCTTGCCGACACGAATGCCCCGGTAACGCACCTGGGCTTCCATGTTGAGGCCGCTGACGTTCTGGCGGGTGACGAGAATGAGCGGGCGGGTTTCTTCCTCTTGCTCGCCAAACCAGA
>JAISWQ010000050.1 GCA_031271025.1 Zoogloeaceae bacterium
CCATGATGCCGCCGATGATGCGAATTTTCGTGCCCTTGGCCAGATGCACCAGCGGCGCGGTGGTTCCGAAGGGAGCAATGTCGAGCTTGCCTGAGATCAGCGCGTTGAGACCGTCCGCCGAATTCTGGAACTCGATCAACTCCACATCCAGCCCCTCGGCCTTGAAGAGACCATATTCCTGCGCCACAAAGAATTTGGCGTGACCGGTCACGGGCAGATAGCCAACCTTCAACGCCTCTGCCGCCGCGCCGCCCGCGACGACAAAAGCCAGCGCCGCCAGAAGGGCGCGCGCAATTCGATGAAATTTCATGGGGAGACTCCTCTGCAAGAATGGAAAATGTCCGATAGTCTGCCAGCTTCGCCTCCCGAAACGAAGGAACAAATGGTTCAATGCTTATCGCGGAAAAGCATATATGAAAGGCATATGTCCATTTTTGCCGTTCTGTCGTCAATCTGCCAGCCACGGCACTGTGTGCTTCGCTTGTGATGCGCATGAAAATGCGGAGAGCACTGCCTAACAGCATGGATAAATATGTGATAACTATTTGAAAATATTGAAATTTCCACTGAAAACACAGAGTGGGAGCGTTTTACTCGTCGCTTACTGATTTACCTGACCAGTGCCCTGCAATGACACAAAATTCGATGCTCCGGCCCCGAATCGAAGCGCAAGCCCTGTGGCAATCCAAACAGCCTTGAGGTATGCTCAAATTTTTTGGAAGGCTGCGCCGCTGCATGGGTTGCCACCTTGCTTATGCTCCTCGCAATGACGATGGCGGGAGATTCTCCGTACCAGGGAAAATCAGAAATGAACAGGATCTGAGATGATCCACGCCATGACCATGTCCGCCGATGGCTTCCACGCGCTGGAATTTGCGCACCTCCTGCCGGGACGGGTACGGTTTCGCTATCGCGCGCCCCGCTCCGCCTTGCCCGCGCTCATCCTGGCGGTTGCCGCCCTGCCCGGCGTACAGGTGCAGCGTTTCAATCCGAACGCCCATTCGCTGACGATCAGGTTTGACGCCAGTCGCGTTACGTCCGCGCAGTTGCGCCGCCAGATTCTTGCTCTGCGGGTGAAAAAAGAGAACGACGCGCCCGCCCCCATCGTTGAAAAAACACCGGCAGCGCCCGCGCATCCCGGACGCGGTCTTGCCGTGCTGCTGGCGGGATTGTTGCTGCCATCGGCTGTCGCCCTGCCCCTTGCCGCGCTGGGCGCTCTGCCCCTTTTGCGGGAAGGCGCACAGGATTTCTCCCAGACAGGGATTACCTCGCACACGCTGGAAGCCCTCGCGGTGAGTATTTCGCTCATGCGGGGCGACACGCTTTCCGCCAACGCCACCGTGTGTCTGCTGGAACTGGGTGAGCAACTGGAAGCCTCCATTGCCCGCCAATCCGACGATCTCCTGAAGCGCCTTCTGAATCCCGTTGGGGAGCGTGTCTGGGTGGTGCGGGATGGACAGGAAATGGCCATTGCCGCCGACGCGGTGCGCATCGGCGATACCGTGGCGGTTGGCGCGGGCGCGGTCATTCCCGTGGATGGCACGGTGCTTTCCGGCGAAGCGCTGGCCAATGAAGCCGCGATGACGGGAGAATCCGCTCCCGTGGAAAAACGGCGCGGCGCGCGGGTGACTTCCGGCACGCATCTGGAAGAAGGCAGACTTCGCATCTACGCCGAGCGGGTTGGCGCGCAAACCGCCGTGGCGCGCATCGCGGAATATGTGGAACGCTCGCTTGCCGCCAAAAGCGCAACCCAGCTTTCCGCCGCGCGACTGGCGGATCGGCTGGTGCCCACCATTCTTGGACTCGCGGGCGCAAGCTACCTCGTCTCCGGCAACGCCCGACACGCCGCCGCCGTGTTGCAGGCCGATTACGCCTGCGCCCTGAAACTGGCCACGCCGGTCGCCTTCAAGGCCGCGATGTATCAGGCCGGAAAAAACGGCATTCTGGTCAAGGGCGCGGACGCGCTGGAGCGTCTGGCGGAAGCCGACACCTTCGTTTTCGACAAAACCGGCACGCTCACGTTCGGCAATCTGATCGTGACCGACTCGATCGCCTTCGACAACGCCTACAGCGCGGAAGACCTGATCTGCCTTGCCGCCTCGGTTGAGGAGCATTATTTTCATCCGCTTGCGCTCGCGGTGGTGGAAGCCGCCCGTGCTGCGGGCGGACAGCATTTTCACCACCGGGAAGTGGAATTTGTCGTCGCGCACGGCGTTGCCAGTGAAATCGAAGGCAAGCGCATCGTCGTTGGCTCCCGCCATTTCATCGAAGACGATGAAGGCATCGACATTTCCACCCATCACGCCGCGCTGGCGCCGCTCATCCGGGAAGGGAAAACCCTGCTTTACATCGGTTTTGGCGGTCGCCTTCTGGGCGTGCTCGCCCTGAAGGATTCCCTGCGCGGCAACGCTGCGGAAACCATTGCGCGGCTGCGCGCGCTCGGCGCACGGCAAATCGTCATGCTCACCGGCGATCACCGCGAGCGCGCCGCCGATTATGGCCGTCTGCTGCGTCTGGACGCCGTACACGCCGAACTGATGCCGGAAGAAAAGGCCGCGATCATCCAGCGTCTGAAAGAAGAAGGCGCGAAAATCGCCTTCGTCGGCGATGGCATCAATGACGCCCCCGCGCTTGCCGGCGCGCATGTCGGCATCGCCATGCAGCGCGGCGCGGATGTGGCACGCCTCACCGCCGACGTGGCGCTGCTGGAGGACGACATCGCCCGCGTCGCCGACGCCCGCGCCCTGGCGCTTGCAACCCTTGCTCGGGTTTCCGGCAATTACCGGCTGACCATCGGTCTCAACACCGCCATCCTTGCCGCCGCCGCATTGGGCGCGCTCCCGCCCATTGCCGCGAGTGTCCTGCACAACGGCAGCACACTCGCCATTCTTTCCAACGCCCTGCGCCGCTACCGGATCAACTACACCCGGACGAGCCAAAAGAACGGCTTCTCTCCCGCAAGAACGGGAGAATAAAAGACCTGTTTCCCCTCCGTAAAAACGGTAAAATTTCACGCTTTCGCTTCTTTCTGGATTTTCCATGTCCGACCCTTCCCCCTCAACCCCGAATGCCGCCGCGCAGGACGAGAACCATATCATCGCCGAACGACGGCAAAAGCTCGCCGAATGGCGCGCGCGCGGGCAGGCTTACCCAAACGATTTTGCCCGTGAAAATACCGCGGGCAGGCTGCACGAAGCCTATGACGACAAGGAACCGGAAACGCTGGAGCGCGAGCAGGTTTCCGCGCGTGTCGCTGGACGCATTCTCCTGAAACGGGTAATGGGCAAGGCTTCCTTTGTCACGATTCAGGATTTGTCTGGCCGTCTCCAGCTTTATGTGAGCCGTGACGGGGTGGGCGCGGAAGTCTACGAGGCGTTCAAGCGTTGGGACATTGGCGACATCGTGGGCGCGGCGGGCGTGCTGATGAAAACCAGAACCGGCGAGCTTTCGCTGAAAGCGGAGGAACTGCGTCTCCTCACCAAGTCGCTGCGCCCGCTGCCGGACAAGTTTCACGGTCTCACGGACGTGGAGCAAAAATACCGCCAGCGTTATGTCGATCTCATCGTCAGCGAAGAGACCCGTTTCGTCTTTGCCGCGCGCAGCCGCATCCTGCAAGGCATTCGCAATTACATGATCCGGCATGGCTTCATGGAAGTGGAAACGCCCATGCTGCACCCGATTCCCGGCGGCGCGACGGCCAGACCCTTCGTGACCCGCCACAACGCGCTGGACATGGAAATGTTCCTGCGCATCGCGCCGGAACTCTATCTGAAGCGGCTGGTGGTCGGCGGTTTCGAGAAAGTATTCGAGGTCAATCGCAACTTCCGCAATGAAGGGTTGTCGCCCCGGCACAATCCCGAATTCACCATGATGGAGTTTTACGAGGCTTACGCCAATTACAAAACCCTCATGGATTTCACCGAAGGCTTGTTGCGTCAGGTTGCGCGCGAGGCGCTGGGGGCGGAAAGTTTTGTCTATCAGGGCAAGACAATGGATTTGTCGCGCCCCTTCCAGCGCCTGACGATTCCCCAGGCGATTCAGAAATACCACCCGGAATTCAGCGACGCGCAGCTTGCCGACAGCGATTGGATCAGGGCACAGATCAAGGCTTTTGGCGAACCGCTGAAGCCGGGCGGTCTGGGATCGCTGCAACTGCAACTTTTTGAAGCCTGCGCGGAAAGCCGGTTGTGGGAGCCGACCTTCATCATCGACTATCCGGTGGAGGTTTCACCTCTGGCGCGCGCTTCCAACAGCAACCCGGACATCACCGAGCGTTTCGAGCTGTTCATCGCCGGACGTGAAATTGCCAACGGTTTTTCCGAGCTGAACGACCCGGAAGATCAGTCCGAACGCTTCATGGCGCAGGTCAGAGCCAAGGATGCGGGCGACGAGGAGGCGATGTATTACGACGCCGACTACATCCGCGCGCTTGAATACGGCCTGCCGCCGACCGGAGGTTGTGGCATTGGCGTCGACCGGCTGGTGATGCTCCTGACCGACAGCCCCGCCATCCGGGACGTCATCCTCTTTCCGCAGATGCGGAAAGAACAGCAAGGCTGAAGCGTGGCGATGGAACCGCTGGAATTCAACGCGGATTTTTTCACGCTTTTCCAGTTGCCGCGCGCCTTTCGTCTGGATCTTGCGGAACTGGAGCGGCGCTACCGTGAAGCGCAGCAGGCTGTGCATCCCGACCGCTTTGCGGCGGCAGGAAACGAGGCGCGGCGGGTTTCCCTGCAATGGGCGGCGCGGGTCAATGAAGCCTGGCAGACCCTGAAATCGCCGCTGGCTCGCGCCCGCTATCTGCTGGAACTGGCGGGGCAGGCAATCGGGACGACAAGCAATCCCGCGATGGATAGCGCCTTCCTGATGGAGCAGATGGAATGGCGGGAAGCCGCGCAGGAAGCGCGTGTCCGTCGTGACCCGCGCGCCCTGGAGCATCTGCGCGATCGGCTGGCGCAAACCCTGGAAGCCAGTTTCAGGGAGGTTGCCGTGGCGCTGGATGAGCGCGGGGAATATGCCGTTGCCGCCGAATGCGTCCGCCGTCTGATGTTTCAGGAAAAACTCGCGCGTGAACTGGACGACGCGCTCGCCGCGCTGGAAGACGAAGAAGCGGACGCCTGATGCCGCGTTTTTTCCCGCCATCGCATCGTCACAAGCGAGGCGCGCCGTGGTGCGGCTTTCCAGATTGCGGCGTGCCGAAAACTGTAAACAGCTTCTTACAAAAAAGCATTTCCCCTTGCAGAGAGACCAACATGGCTTTATTCCAGATTTCCGAACCGGGCGAATCCGACCTGCCGCATGAGCGGCGTCTGGCCGCCGGGATAGACCTGGGCACCACCTATTCCCTCGTTGCCACGGTAAAGAGCGGCATGGCGGTGGTGCTGAACGACGCGGCGGGCAGACCGCTTTTGCCCTCCATTGTCCGCTACACGCCGGAAGGCGAGATTGTGGTGGGTTACGCGGCGGGCGAAGCGCAGGCGGAAGACCCGAAAAACACCCTGGTTTCCGTCAAGCGTTTCATGGGACGCGGCGTCAGGGACATCGCGCATGTTGAAACCCTGCCCTACGATTTTGTCGATGCGCCCGGCATGGCCAAGTTGAAAACCCGCGCCGGGGTGAAAAGTCCGGTCGAAATTTCGGCGGAAATCCTGAAGGTTGCCCGGACGCGGGCGGAGGCGCATCTGGGTGGCGAACTGGCTGGCGTGGTGATTACCGTGCCCGCCTATTTCGACGATGCCCAGCGGCAGGCCACGAAAGACGCGGCCAGGCTGGCGGGGCTGAATGTGTTGCGGCTTCTCAATGAACCGACGGCGGCGGCGGTGGCCTATGGGCTGGATAACGCGGCGGAAGGCATTTACGCCATCTATGATCTGGGCGGCGGCACCTTCGATATTTCCATTCTGAAACTTTCCAGGGGCGTCTTCGAGGTGCTCGCCACGGGGGGCGATTCCGCGCTGGGCGGCGACGATTTTGACCATCGCATTTTTTGCTGGGCGCTGGAGGCGGCCAGGTTGCCGCCGCTTTCCGCTGGAGATGCCCGTCTCATCATGACACATGCGCGCGAAGCCAAGGAGTTTCTCTCCCGGCATGACAGGGCGCAAATTGCCTGCCGCCTTTCCAGCGGCCAGGTGCTGGATCTGACGCTGGATGCGGCGACCTTTGCCGGAATCAGCGACACCCTCGTGCGTAAAACCCTGAACGCGGTGAGAAAGGCGCTGCGCGATGCGCATCTGAAGGTGGCGGACGTGAAAGGCGTGGTGATGGTGGGCGGTTCCACCCGGATGCCGCAGGTGCAACGCGCGGTAGCGGAATTTTTCGGGCAGGAGCCGCTCAACAATCTCGACCCGGACAAGGTGGTGGCGCTGGGCGCGGCCACGCAGGCGAACCTGCTCGCCGGCAACAGGAGCGGGCAGGATGACTGGCTGCTGCTGGATGTGATTCCGCTTTCGCTGGGGCTGGAAATCATGGGCGGTCTCACGGAAAAGGTGATTCCGCGCAACGCTACCCTCCCGGCCACCCGCGCCCAGGACTTCACCACCTTCAGGGATGGTCAGACGGCAATGGCGATTCACGTAGTGCAGGGTGAGCGGGAAATGGTTTCCGATTGCCGCAGTCTTGCGCGTTTCGAGTTGCGCGGCATTCCGCCCATGGTGGCGGGGGCGGCGCGGATTCGTGTAACCTTTCAGGTGGATGCCGACGGTCTCCTTGCCGTTTCCGCGCGTGAGGAAACTTCCGGCGTGGAAGCGCAGGTCACGGTAAAGCCTTCCTACGGTCTTTCCGACGACGAAGTCGCCGTCATGTTGAAGGATTCGATCCGCCATGCCCGCGACGACGCCCAGCGCCGCGCCCTGAAGGAAGTGCAGGTGGAAGCGCAGCGCCTGATCGAAGCGAGCGAAGCGGCGCTGAAGGAAGACGGCCATCTGCTTTCCGCCGAAGAAACCGCGAGAATCGAGACCGCCATCGCCCGATTGCAAACCCTGATTCTGGGCGACAACCGGCGGCAAATCACGCTGGCAATGGATGATTTGGGCTTTGAAACCCAGGAATTTGCCCATCGACGCATGGATCAGAACATACGGCGGGCGCTTTCCGGGAAAAAAGTGGCCGAACTGGATCTGCCGGGGCGGGCCTGAACGGCATCTGCTGCAAGGTTGAAATCATGAGTGCACTCCCTTCTCAGCCACAGGATTGCAATGGCCGCCCCGTCAATTTGCGGGCGAAAGTACGCCTTGTCAAACCTTCCGGAAAGTGAGGGAGACAAGTAAAAGTGAAGGGTAAAACCCCATCGTCACAAGCGAGGCGTGTAGCGACGTGGCAATCCAACCTGCGAAACTGGAACTGCCCAAGACTGGAGAAAAGGACGAGCATACGGAACTGTGGGCGTGTCTCGAATTTCTGAAAACGCGGAACAAGAAAAAACCGGCAATGCTTGCCGCTTGAATCAGGGGCAATTAAACTGGCGCGGTAAAATCGGGCGAGGGCATCGGCCATGACCACCATTACTTTCGATCTTCCAGAAGACATTGCCGAGCAGGCGCGGCGCGAAGGGCTGTTGACGGCGGAAGCCCTGCGCGAACTGCTGGAAGAAGCCACGCGCGCCGCGCTGCAAGACGCGCCGCCGCTCCCGGAGGACGCCCTGCGGGCGATCATCCGCGCCACGCGCGCCCGGCGCGCAGCCTGATGCGCTGGGTGCTCGGCACCAACATCCTGGTTTCCGCCCTCATCTGGCGAGGAATGCCGCGCCGCCTGCTGGAAGAAGGTTTCGCGGCGAGGTGCGTTTTCACGGCAGCCTCGTGCTGCTTGCCGAATTGCGCGAAGTCTTGTGGTATCCGAAACTCCTGGAGATCGAGCGCCAGCGCGGTCTTGATCCTGCGGCGCTTTTCGATGCCGCTCGCGCCATCCTGCGCGTGGGCGAAAGCCCGCCGCTCCCCGTTCCCGTCTGCCGCGACCCCGACGACGACGCCGTGCTGGCCTGCGCGCTGGCTGCAAAAGCCGGATTGATCGTTTCCGGCGACAAGGATTTGCTGGCACTCGGACATTTTCAGCGCATTCCCATCGTTACCGCCGCGCAGGCATTGGCGCGACTGCAAGCCAGTTGATTCCATGGGCCAAAACGCCGGAACAATCCCCAAGGCCGCATGGATTGCCACGGGCCTTCGGCCCTCGCAATGACGAATACCAGTGGGAGCGCGGTCGCAAGACAAAATCACGATAGCCGCTCAAAAACTGCTGCGCACGGTCAGCATCCAGCTTCGGGGTTCGCCGTACATGGTATAGACTTCATTGCCGCCGAGCCGTGCGTAATATTTCTTGTCGAATACGTTGTTTATGTTCAAGGCAAGTTCTGTCAGAGGCGAAAACCTGTAGCCGATCGATGCGTCGACCAAGGCATACGCGCCCTGCCGGATCGTGTTTTTACTGAGCGTGCGCCAAATGCCACTTTGCCAGCGCGCACCCGCACCCAGATCGAATCCGGCCAAAAAGCCTTCGGAAAAACGGTATTTCCCCCACAACTTGACCAGATGTTCCGGCACATAAGTAGGTGTGCGTGTGCCAATCTGGTTGGGCGTCGCGCTCTTGCGAATGATGGATTCGCTACGGGTATAACCGGCACTCAATTGCAGATGGGGCAATGGGCTGCCGCTGGCCTCGATTTCCCAACCGCGTGTGCGCGTGAGACCAGACGCCTTGTAGCAATCGCCAAGGGAAGGGCCACAACCAACATGGGCATCATCCAGCATGGCCTCGTTTTCCTTGTTGATCTCGAAGAGTGCAAGCGAGGTGTTCAGGCGTCCATTGAAAAACTCACCCTTGACACCGCCCTTGATCTGCCAGCCCAATACGGGTTCAAGTATGCCATCAATACCGTAGACACGTTGCGGCTGGAAAACGTCGGCGTAACTGGCATAGAGGGTAATCTGTCGGTTCAGATCATATACCAGGCCCGCATAAGGGGTGACTTCACCCTTGGTCGCATCGTTGCGCTTCGACCAACCCGCAGCAGCAGACCAGCCATAGGGCGTGTAGTCGGAAACCCGCACGCCGAGCACCAGCGTCAGCGGATCGGAAAGTTTCAGCCGCGTCACGCCATACCAGCCGGATTGCGTAACCTTGGAGCGCGAAGGCGACATATTGCCTGCCGAGGCGCGTACCGTCGCTTTGTCCCATGGAAAATCAAAAACATTGTGCTTTCCCAGAGATTGCACCAATTCATCCACATCGCTTTCGTAACGGTCCAGCGTATAACCCAGCGTCAGTTCATGCTGGCGTCCCAGCATATCGAATGTGCCATCAAGATGAATGTCGCCGCCCAGGTTTTCTCGTTTTTCGTCGCTCATGACCAAGCGCCAGGTCGCCAGTGCGGTATGGGAATCCACTGCGGAATATGGGTGGGCTTCAAAAGAGCTTCCCTTGCGTTTTGTATAACGTCCTGTCGCCTTGAGTGTCCATTTTTCGTTGAAACGATGATCCAGTTCGACGAAAAACTCATCATTGCGATTGCGGCGCTGGTTCCAGTCCGTCCCGATACGTTTCGAGCGGGAAATATCGAGAAACTGGCCGTTGCTGTCGAGGGGTTGTCCAGTCCACCAGGGATTGCCATGATTTTCGGTATGAGTGAGCGACACGGCCAAGGTGGTGTCCGGCGTCAGGTCGTATTCCAGGATGCCGTAGGCTGTCCAGTTTTTGCTCCAACCGGGCGAATAGAAAAAGTCGCGGTTCTGCCCCGCCAGCACGGCGCGGGCGCGCAACCTGCCTTGCGCATCGAGCGGGCCACCAACGTCTACGGTGGCGTGGTAATTGTTCCAGGAACCGGCGGAAACACTGGCCGAACGCATAAGCTCGCGCTGCGGACGCTTGCGCACCAGATTGGCGACGCCGCTTGGACTGCCCACGCCGCTCAACAAGCCCGCCGGCCCTTTGAGGACTTCGAGGCGGTCGTAGATTTCCATGTCCGCCTGATTGCCGCTGTCCCGAAAGAACGTGCCTTCGGAATTGGTGGAAACGCCGTCGAACTGGAGATACATCTGGCTGCCGCGTGACCAGATGATCCCCGGACGGCTGATGTCGCTGCCGTAGTTTTCGATGTAGATGCCCGGTACTTCGCCCAGCGCCTTTTCCACGGTGCCGATGTTGCGGTCGTCCATTTGCTGCCGGGTCAGAACCGATACCGACTGGGGAATTTCCTTGAGCGACTTTGCGTTCTTGAAAAGCGTCGCGCCG
>JAISWQ010000068.1 GCA_031271025.1 Zoogloeaceae bacterium
TTTTCTCCACCTTCGTCATTGCGAGGGCGAAGCCCGTGGCAATCCATGCGGCGGTTTGGTTTTCCGGGGCGTTGGGGTAATCCCGAATGCCGCGTGGATTGCCGCGGCGCTGCGCGCCACGCAATGACGAACGTGGGGGGCAGTGCCGGGGGGGGGGCAAAAATGGCGTTTGACCGACAGCCCTGAAGGGCTGTCGCTGATTTTTGCTGCGTTTGTCTCATGCTCTGGAATGGAAGCGCGGGACGCGGATTTTTCGGACAAAATGACGACAGCATTGATTTTCCTACTGTTTTTCGTGTGAATGTAACGTAAGCCATCCCCGAAAAAATCGTGTATGCTTGTAGAGCCAATCAAGCGGGGACTCCCGTAACCCAGTCAGGGGATGAACATGTCAGATTTGCTTAAAAGTATCGACGAACGAACCAAACTCGCGGGCACCAACAAGCTCGAAATCCTGTTGTTTTCCCTGGGGACGAACAAAAGAACCGGGCGGCGCGAGACTTTTGGCATCAACGTTTTCAAAGTGCGCGAAGTGATGCGCACGCCGCCGATTACCACCGCCCCGGAAATGCCAGACGCCGTGGAAGGCATGGTCAGTCTGCGTGGGGTGCTGGTGCCGGTTGTGGATCTTTCCCGTTATGCCGACGTGGAGCCGGATGACAAGCGGAACATCATGATCGTCACCGAATATAACGGGCGGACCCAGGGCTTTCTGGTTGAATCCGTGGATACCATCCTGCGTCTGGATTGGAGCATGATGCGGGTGCCGCCCGATATGCTGATGGCGCAAATGGGCGGCCTCGTGACCGCCGTGACCGAACTGGATGACGGTCGCCTCATCATGATGATGGATGTGGAAAAGGTGCTGGCGGAAACCAGCAACAACGAAGAGGATGATCTGCGCTTCAAGAATGTGGTGACGCTGGAAGGTGACGCGGAAGGACTCACGGTGTTTTTCTGCGATGATTCCATCGTGGCGCGCAAGCAGGTCATGCGCACGCTGGATGTCATGGGCGTCAAGTATGTGGCCGCCAACAACGGCCGCCAGATGTGGGAAGAAATGGAAAAAATGGCGAATTTCGCGCGGACGCAGGGCAAGGTTCCGGCGGATCTCATCAGCCTCGTTCTGACCGACATTGAAATGCCGGAAATGGATGGCTATATCCTGACCAAGAAAATCAAGAACGACGCCCGCTTTGCCAGCATTCCCGTCATCATGCATTCTTCGTTGTCTGGAATGTCCAATCAGAAACTGGGGCTTTCGGTGGGGGTGGATGAATACGTGCCCAAATTTGAACCGCAGCGTCTTTCGGAAACGTTGGTGCGGCGTTTGTCCGGTCAGGTCAATACGTCCTCCGCTGTTGTTTCCACCCAAATGGCCGCCGCCACTGCCTGATTCGGGAGAATGAACATGACTGTTGCCATTGCCGATAAAAAGAGCCTGCTGGATGGTGTAGACGCGCGGACGCGCCTTGCCGGATCCAATCAGATGGAAATCCTGCTGTTCAATCTGGGCACGCGGGAAACCTTTGGAATCAACGTGTTCAAGGTGCGCGAAGTCGGGCGCACGCCGCACATCACCAAAACGCCCAATATGCCGCGCGGTGTGGAAGGGCTGATTTCCCTGCGCGGCAATGTGATTCCCGTGCTTTCCCTGTCTTCTTTTCTCGCGCTGGAAGGCGGTGCGCCGAAAAAGCTGGGTGAAACCATGATGGTGGCGGAATATTCCAAGCGCACCCTGGGCTTTCTGGTGCATGAGGTGGATCGCATCATCCGTGTGGATTGGGACAAGGTAAAAGCGCCTGAAGGGCTGATTACCGCCAATCAGGGTTTGATTACCGCCGTCATTGAATTGGCGAACGGACACCTGGTTTCCATTCTCGATGTGGAGCAGATTCTTTCCAATGCCTTTGGCGAGGCGGTGATCGTGGATATTACCCCCGCGCGGGTGAGTGAAGACGCCAACGTCTTTTTTGCGGATGATTCCGTCGTCGCGCGGAAAAAGATCATTGAAGTGCTGGATAAAATGGGCATCAAGCACAAACACGCGACCAATGGCGCGGAAGCCTGGACACGGCTGCAAGCCATTGCGGCCCACAGTACGCAAACCGGCAAATCGCTGCGGGAAGAAATCAGGCTCATTCTCGTGGATGCGGAAATGCCGGAAATGGATGGTTATGTCCTGACCAAGAACATCAAGTCGGACAGCCGCTTCGATGGCGTGCCGGTGGTGATGCATTCTTCCCTGTCGTCCGAAGCCAACAAGGCGATGGGTAAATCTGTCGGCGTGGATGCCTATGTAGCCAAGTTCGACGCGGAAGTGTTGGCCGATACCTTGCGTCCCCTCATTGAGCGATAAGAGCAACGACTATGCCTGTTGATCCCGCAAAACTGAAAATCCTGGTGGTGGATGATTTTTCCACGATGCGCCGCATCGTGCGGAATCTCCTGAAAGACCTGGGTTATACCAACGTGGATGAAGCCGAAGACGGTGCGGCAGCCCTGCAAAAGCTGAATGGCGGCGGCTTTGAATTCGTCGTCACGGACTGGAATATGCCCAACATGGATGGCTTGACCCTGCTGCAAACCGTGCGTTCCACGCCTGCGCTGCAACACCTGCCCGTGCTGATGGTGACGGCGGAAGCCAAGAAGGAAAATATCATCGCGGCTGCCCAGGCTGGCGCGAGCGGTTACATCGTCAAGCCTTTTACGTCGGCGACGCTGGCGGAAAAACTCAACAAAATCTTCGAAAAAATGGGTTAAACCGCGAGGAGCCGTAGATGACAGCCGAAAACGATTCCCAGGATTTGGAAGCACTCTTTGATTCCATCACTGCCGCCAAGCAGCAACCGGTTGAACCGCCTCCGCCCAGTGCGCCCGCGGCAGCGGGCAAAGTTGGGGACAGCGACGATTTGCAGGCGCTGTTCGATAGCATTTCCGCCGAACAGACGGCGCTTCCCAAAGCCGCGTCGCAGGCGGAAGTTTCCGGTGCGGTGGAACAACAGGCAGACGAGAGCAGTAGCTGGCCGGCGCAGGAAAGTGTGTTCAACAAACTGGGGCAGATGGTGCGCCAGTTGCATACCACCCTGCATGAACTGGGTTACGACAAGCTCCTGGAAAAAACGGTTCACAATACGATTCCAGACGCCAAGGATCGCCTGGCCTACGTGGCAACCCTGACTGAACAGGCAGCCAGCCGGGTGTTGAACGCGACGGACATTGCCAAGCCCCTGGTGGAAGGTCTGGCGGCAGAGGCTCAGGGCTTGGGCGCCCGCTGGGATCAGGTGTTTGCCAACCAGATGACGACAGCGGCGTTTCGCGGTCTGGCGGAAGAAACCCGCCGTTATCTGAAAACCGGGGTTGTGGAAAAAACCAGCGCGGTCGACGCGCAGTTGCTGGACATCATGATGGCGCAGGACTTTCAGGATCTGACCGGACAGGTCATCAAAAAGATCGTGAGTCTGGCGCAGGAACTGGAAGAGGGTCTGGTCAAGGCACTGATCGAAGTCGTGCCGGAAGAGAAGCGTTCCGAAGGCGTCGTGCAGGCGAGTGGAGCGTTGTTGAATGGTCCGGTGATCGACCCGACAGGGCGCGCGGACGTCGTTGCCAACCAGCAGCAGGTCGATGACCTGTTGGAAAGTCTGGGTTTTTAAGGATAGGGAGGAGCCAAAATGAGCGACTTTGCCGGAATGGAAGATCTTTTACAGGATTTCCTGCAGGAAGCCAGTGACCTGTTATCCGATGTTGACAACAAGCTCGTCGATCTGGAAAAAAGCCCGGATGACCGTGGCTTGTTGAACGACATTTTTCGTGGGTTTCACACCATCAAGGGGGGCGCGGGCTTTTTGAACGCGACGGAACTGGTGACGCTGTGCCATCGCACGGAAACCCTGTTCGACAAGCTGCGCAATGGCGAGTTGGGTCTGTCCCCGGAATTGATGGATCTCATCATGACGGCAACCCGTTGTGTCCGGGATATGTTCGGGGATCTTTCTTCCGGTGTGATGCCACATGCCGCCGCGCCCGAACTGATCGTGGCGCTGGAAGCGGCGGCACGGGGAGAAGAAGCCCCGGCGGCGGTTTCGGCAGCGCCTGCCGCTTCGGCTGAACCGGATTGGGAAGCCTTGCATGACGCGGTACGCAGCGACGACATTGCGCCGCCGGTGGCGACAGGTGAGATCATCACCCGTGCCGAAGCGGCTGCCGCCGCGCCGCCGCCACTGCCCGCGAAAACGGTTGCGCCTTCGACACAATCACGCGGAAGCGGCGCGCGACGCATGGAAGAAAAAAGCCGCGAAACCACGATCCGGGTGGATACCTCGCGTCTGGATCAGGTGCTCAATCTTTCCGGTGAAATTGGCCTGACCAAAAATCGCCTGACCAGTCTGCGCGCGGATATTCTCGCGGGCAAGAATGATTCGGAAACCCTGCACGCCCTGGATCAGGCGGTAAGCCAACTGGATCTGATGGTCTCCGACCTGCAAAACGCGGTGATGAAGACCCGGATGCAGCCGATTGGCCGTCTCTTCCAGAAATATCCCCGTATCGCCCGCGACCTTGCGCGGCAAATGGGCAAGGATGTGGAACTGGTGCTGGCCGGTGAGGAAACCGAAGTCGACAAGACGATGATCGAGGATCTCTCCGATCCGCTTGTCCACCTCATCCGCAATGCCGTCGACCACGGGGTTGAATCCCCCGCCGAGCGCGCGGCGGCGGGCAAACCGGCGAAAAGCCTGGTGCGTCTGGAAGCGCGGCAGGAAGGGGATCATATCGTCCTGATCGTGGCGGACGATGGCAAGGGCATGAACGCCGAGCGCCTGCGCGCCAAGGCGGTGGAAAAAGGTCTGATTACGGAAGAAGAGGCGAACACCCTTGACGACCGCCAGAGTTTCAATCTCATCCTGTTGCCGGGTTTTTCCACCAAGACCGAAATTTCCGATGTCTCCGGGCGCGGAGTCGGCATGGATGTGGTGAAGACCAACATCCAGAAGCTGAACGGTTCGGTTGAAATTCGTTCGGAGCCTGGCAAGGGTTCTGTCTTTCTGATTTCCCTGCCGCTGACGCTGGCGATTCTGCCGGTGCTTCTGGTGTTGCTGGAAGATCAGCCCTTCGCCCTGCCGTTGTCGCTGGTGCGGGAAATTCTGCCGATCGAGCGGGACAAGATTCAGGAAGTGGGCGGCAAATCCACGCTGGTGGTACGGGGTGAGATCCTGCCGCTGCTTTCTCTTTCCGCGCTTCTGGGCTGGCCGCAGGATCGCTATCCCGAATATGGCGTGCTCATGCAGACCACCGAGCGCAGCTTTATCCTTGGGGTGGATAGTTTCGCGGGACGCGACGACGCGGTCATCAAGTCGCTGGAGGATTTCCGCCCACATGGCGTAGCGGGCGTGACCACCCTCTCCAACGGCCAGATCGTGCTGATTCTGGATATGAAGGAATTGCTCTCTGACGACGCGCATATGGATGGCGGACGCTTGCCGGCGCTGGCTTCTGCCTGATTTCTCGTTTTGCATCCATTCTGTTTGTCATGGGCACGGCGCTGACCGTGCCCATTTTGCGTCCGAGTCACTTTTCCATAGTGAATGAACGTGGGCACTTGCGCTAGATTTTGCGCGCCGTCCCGGACTTTTCCAGCCGCTTCAACTGGATGAGCAAGAGCGAGATCGCCGCTGGCGTCATGCCCTGAATGCGGCTGGCCTGGCCGATGGTTTGCGGACGAAATTCCGCGAGTTTCTGTTGCGCCTCGCGCGAGAGTCCCGGCACGCTGGAAAAATCCAGGTCTTCCGGCAGGACAAGGTGTTCATACTGCGCGGCGCGAGCCACTTCTTCCTGCTGGCGTTCGATGTAACCCTGATATTTCGCCTGAATTTCCACCTGTTCGATCCGCGTCGCGTCAAGCAGACGCTCGCTCCCCGCCTGCGGCAGGGTCATCAGGGCTTCGTAGCGCACTTCCGGGCGGCGCAGCAGTTCAAAGAGACTGTATTCACGCTCTATGCCCTTGCCCAGCACGCGCGTGGCCGTTGCCGCATCCAGAATGGCGGGATTGACCCAGGTGGATTTCAGGCGTTCCGTTTCCCGCGCGATGGCCTCGCGTTTCTCGCAGAATGCCCGCCAGCGCGCATCCTCCACGAGACCGAGCGCGCGCCCTTTTTCGGTCAGGCGCAGATCGGCGTTATCCTCGCGCAGTTGCAGGCGATATTCGGCGCGGCTGGTGAACATCCGGTAGGGTTCGGAAACCCCGCGCGTGATGAGATCATCGACCAGCACGCCCAGATAGGCTTCGTCGCGGCGCGGCGACCAGGGAGGACACCCCTTCGCCTGCAAGGCCGCGTTTGCCCCGGCCAGCAACCCCTGTGCCGCCGCTTCCTCATAGCCGGTGGTGCCGTTGATCTGTCCCGCGAAGAAAAGGCCATCGATGGCGCGGTTCTCCAGCGTGTCCCTGAGATGCCGGGGATCGTAGAAATCATATTCGATGGCATAGCCGGGACACAGGATGTGGCAGTGTTCCAGCCCCCTGATGCTGCGTACCAGCGCCAGTTGAACGTCGAAAGGCAGGCTGGTGGAAATGCCGTTTGGATAGACTTCGTGAGTTTCCAGCCCTTCCGGTTCCAGAAAAACGTGGTGGCTGTCACGGCCGGCAAAGCGATGAATCTTGTCCTCGATGGAAGGGCAGTAACGCGGCCCCACGCCTTCGATCATGCCCGCGTACAGGGGCGAGCGATCGAGATTGGCGCGAATGATGGCGTGTGTCTGCGGATTGGTGTCGGTCACGTGGCAGGGACGTTGCCGGGGATGCTGGCGCGCATTGCCGAGGAAGGAAAAAACCGGCATGGGCGTATCCGAATGCTGTTCCTCCAGCAGGGAAAAATCTATCGTTCGCCCGTCCAGACGCGGCGGCGTGCCGGTCTTCAGGCGTCCCTGCGGCAGATTGAGTTCCTTCAGACGCGCCGCCAGCGCCACGCTTGCCGCATCGCCCATGCGCCCGCCGGCATAGTGGCTCATGCCGACATGGATGAGACCATTCAGGAACGTGCCGGTTGTCAATACCACGGTTTTCGCCGCAAAGCGCGTGCCCAGGCGGGTGACGACACCTGTCGCCCTGCCGCCCGTCACGCTCAAATCGGCGGCGTCGTCGGCAAAGAGGGTCAGATTGGGCTGGTTTTCCAGACGCTTGCGCAACGCCGCCCTGTAGAGGCTGCGATCGGCCTGTGCCCGCGTCGCTCGCACGGCAGCTCCCTTGGAGGCGTTGAGGATGCGAAACTGGATACCGGCTTCATCCGTCACTGCCGCCATCGCGCCGCCCAGCGCGTCGACTTCCTTCACCAGATGTCCCTTGCCAATGCCGCCTATGGCCGGGTTGCAACTCATCGTGCCCAGCGTTTCCAGCGCATGGGTGAGCAGGAGGGTACGGCAACCCATGCGCGCGGCAGCCAGCGCGGCTTCCGCGCCAGCGTGTCCGCCGCCCACGACGACAACCTCGAAACGGGTAGGGAACAACATGAGAGATGAACAGGTTCTCGCAAACAAAGGAAGGCTGTGAATCCGCGTGTCTCAACCCGCGCTATCCACACCCAGACGCAACGCACCGACCAGACGGGCAACAGCGGCGCATTCTTCTCCGGGTTCGGCGGCTTCCAGGGTTTCGATGAAGCGGCTGCCGACCACCACGGCATCGGCGATTTTCGCCATTGCGGCAGCGGTAGCCGCGTCGCGGATACCAAATCCCACGCCCACCGGCACGCCCACGGCAGCGCGAATCGCAGGCAGGCGCTCGGCGACTTCCGCCACATTGAGATGCCCCGCGCCAGTCACGCCCTTGAGCGAGACATAATAGACATAGCCGCTCGCGTGTTCGGCCACCCACTGAAAACGTTCCGGTTTGGAAGTCGGCGCGAGGAGGAAAATGGGGTCCAGCGCCTGTGTTTTCAGAAGACGCGCAAAATCACCCACCTCTTCCGGCGGATAATCCACAACCAGCACGCCATCCACACCCGCCGCCGCCGCCGCCGCGACAAAGGTTTCCGCGCCCATGGCCTCGATTGGATTGGCGTAGCCCATGAGCACAACAGGCGTCGCCGTGTTTTCCCGGCGAAAATCCGCAACGGCTTCCAGCACTTTTTTCAGCGTCATGCCGTTGCTCAGGGCGCGTTCAGAAGCGCGCTGGATGGTGGGGCCATCGGCCATCGGGTCCGAAAAAGGCACGCCCAGTTCAATGATATCCGCGCCGGAGCGCGCCAGTTCGCGCAGGAGCGGCAGCGTGAGATCAAGGCGCGGAAAACCCGCCGTGACAAAAGGAATCAGCGCCTTTTTGCCCTGTGCGGCAAGACGCTCGAAAGTGGCTTGAATGCGTGACATATTAGAGTTCTATCCCTGCTTTTTCGGCAACCGTGTGCATATCCTTGTCGCCGCGACCGGAAAGATTGACCAGAAGGAGCTTGTCCCTGGGCAGCGCGGGCGCGACCTTGATCGCCTGTGCCAGCGCGTGCGCGGATTCCAGCGCCGGAATGATGCCCTCCGTGCGGCAGAGGGTGTGAAAGGCCGCCAACGCTTCGGCGTCGGTAATGGCAACATATTCGGCACGCCCGCTTTCCTTCAGCCAGGCGTGTTCGGGACCGACGCCGGGATAATCCAAACCGGCGGAAATCGAATGGGTTTCAATGATCTGCCCGTCCGCATCCTGCATCAGCGCCGTGCGATTGCCATGCAATACGCCAATCGGCGCATTGGCCGTCAGAGGCGCGGCATGACGCCCCGTCTCTATGCCCTCGCCCGCCGCTTCCACGCCAATGAGCTGTACCGCCGCGTCAGGAATATAAGGATGGAAGATGCCGATTGCGTTGGAGCCACCACCCACCGCAGCCAGCACCACATCCGGCTGGCGTCCGAATTGCGCCTGCATCTGCGCGATACATTCCTTGCCGATCACAGTCTGGAAATCGCGCACCAGCATCGGATAGGGATGCGGCCCCGCCACCGTGCCAATGATGTAGAAGGTATCGGCGATATTGGTAACCCAGTCGCGCATGGCTTCGTTCAAGGCATCCTTCAAGGTTTTGGAACCAGATTCCACCGGCGTCACTTTCGCGCCAAGGAGTTTCATGCGATAGACGTTGGCGGCCTGCCGCTTCACATCCGCCGCGCCCATATACACCACGCATTCAAAACCGAAACGTGCCGCCACCGTTGCGGTCGCAACGCCATGCTGTCCCGCGCCCGTCTCGGCAATCACGCGCGGCTTGCCCATGCGCCGCGCCAGGAGCGCCTGTCCGATACAGTTGTTCACCTTGTGCGCGCCGGTGTGGTTCAGGTCTTCGCGCTTCAAAAGGATTTGCGCCCCCCCCAGTTGTTCCGAAAGGCGCTTCGCGTGGTAAATCGGGCTGGGACGCCCGACATAATGCTTCAGTTCATGCGCAAACTCGGCAGCAAAGGCGGGATCCGCCCGCGCCGCCGCATATTCAGCCTTCAACGCATCCAGCGCGGCAATCAGCGTTTCCGCCACAAAAGTCCCGCCGTAAGGGCCAAAATGGCCACGTGCGTCGGGCAGGTCATAAGCGGTCATCAACAAAACTCCGGCAGATTCGGGAAAAACAGAAAAAGGAATCAACACCCCCACCGCCATGCGCGGCAAGGACAGAACGACAAAAACAGAAATATAACGCAGTCCGGCACGTTTTTGTGAGAAGGAAGTTTTTACTTTCGCCGGACGCTTTCCATCAGGATCTCTTCGAGATGCGATAATCACTGTCTTTCCGGTTTTCCCGCTGCCGTCATGACTCAGCCCCTGCGCGACCTCGATCTTCTCAACTGTCCGCTTTTCGGTGTTTCGCTGATCGAAGCCGCCGCCGGTACCGGAAAAACCTGGGCCATCTGCGCGCTGGCAGCGAGGCTGGTGGCGGAACGGGACATCGAAATCGGCAAGCTCCTCATCGTCACCTTTACCAACGCCGCCACCGCCGAACTGCGCGAACGGGTGCGGCAGCGCCTGCAAAGTCTGGTGCAGGAAGACAGCGCCGATCCTTTTCGCCACGATTTTTTCAGCGCCCTGGAACGCCGGGGAATCCCCCCGGAAACCGCGCGAATGCGGCTCAAGGCGGCGCTCACCGCCTTTGACGAAGCCGCGATTTTCACCATTCACAGCTTCTGCCAGCGCGCGCTGGGCGAATATCCCTTTGCCGCCACGCAACCCTTTGCGCAGGAACTGGGCAATACCGACGCCCTGATCCGGCAGGCAAGCCTGGATTACTGGCGGCGTTTCATTGCGCAGGGCACGCTTTCCGGGCAGGATGCCCTGGCGCTTGGGCTGACGCCCGAAACGCTGGAAAACCTGCTGCACAAACGCCTTGCCCAACCGCTGGCCGCAACATGCTGGCCGGAGGATTTGCCGCCCTTCCCGCCGCCTGCCGCCGACGCCAACGCCAATCAGGCGCTGGCGGCAGCCTTCCGCCGCGCCCAATCGCTCTGGCAGGCAGAGCGGGACGCCATTCTCCAGACGCTTGCCAAACACCAGGCGGGATTCAACAAACGGAGTTTTCCGGCGGATGCCCTTGAAAGTGGCGCAGTCGCTTGGGATGCCCTGTTCCAGCAGGACGATCCGGCGGCGGACTGGCACAGCAAGGAGGCCGAAAAAGCCGCCCGGCGTTTTGCCGCCGAAACGCTCAGGCGCGTGACCAACAAAGGCAAAACCACCCCGGAACATCCTTTCTTTGCCGCGGCGGAAACCCTGCTTGCCGAACATGCCACGCGCCGCGCACGGCTCGATGCCTTGCGCCTTGCCCTCTTCCGGCATTTTCTGGAATGGGCTTTTTCATACGTAGCGGCGGAGCAGCAACGGCTGCGCCTGCTGAGTTTCGACAGTCTGTTGACAAGGCTCCATCAGGCGCTCCATGCCCCCGGCGGCGCGGTACTGGCGGCGCGGCTGCGCGAATGCTATCCCGCCGCGCTCATCGACGAATTTCAGGATACCGATCCCATCCAGTTCGGTATTTTCGCGCGGCTTCATGGTCTCACGGACGGGACAACAAAAACGCCGGAGGAAAACCCGGAAACGGCGCTCTTCTGGGTGGGCGATCCCAAACAGGCGATTTATCGTTTTCGCCAGGCCGATCTCATGACCTATTTTCAGGCGCGACGTCTGGTTGCGCCCGAACGTATTTACGCGCTCAACGCCAACCAACGTTCCACCCCCGGCGTGATTGCGGGTGTAAATACCCTGTTTGCGCGCAATCCCGCCGCTTTTATGCTGGCGGATCTCTCCTTTACGCCTGCCAGCCGGGGGCAAAAACCGCTGCCGGAGCTGGTCGACTCGAGTGTGCCGCGTCGCGCGTCCTTTCATTTCATGGCGCTGCCGGAAATCGAAAAAGAAGATGACGAGGACAAAGACACCCTCGCGGTACAGGCGACGGCGATGGAAATCGCGCATCTTCTGGCGGCTGCGCGCCGGGGAGAAACAAGGCTGGGAGACCAGCCCCTGCGTTCCGGACGTATCGCCGTGCTGGTGCGCACGCACAGGCAGGGCGAACAGATCAAAATCGCCTTGCGGCAACGAGGCATACAAGCCTCCGAACGTTCTCGCGCGGAAATTTTCCAGAGCGCGGAGGCGGAAGACCTGGAATGTCTGCTGCTGGCGCTGGAACAGGCGCGTCCCGCCGCTTTTCTGGCCGCGCTGGCCACGCCCCTGTTGGGGTTTTCCGCCGCCGGGATCGCCAGACTGACGGCGGACGAAACCGAATTGAACCGCTGGTGCGAACGGTTTCAGACCTGGCGGCAACGCTGGCGGACACATGGTCTGGCCGCCGCCCTCGCGGAATTGGGCGAGGAAACCCGGCTCGCCGCCCGCCTGCTCGCGTTGCCCGACTGGGAGCGGCGGCTGACCAATGTTCTCCATCTGATCGAGCTGCTGCGCGGACTGGAAGCGCAAACGCCACAACCCCGGCGACTGTTGCAGGTCTTCGCCCAGGCACGCCAACAGGCCGACCACAACGACGAGACGCGGCAACTGCGTCTGGAATCCGACCGCGACCTGATCGCCATCGTCACGATCCACCAGTCCAAGGGACTGGAATACGACATCGTGTTTTGTCCCTTCCTCTGGCGCGACAGCATGAGCGGCTGGAAGCGCCCTTCCTCCCCCTTGTCCCTGCGCGACGCGCAAGGTAAAACCGTGCTGGATTTTCGTCCCGACGCTCCGGACGACGAACTGCGCGCGGAAGAAACCGGGGAAATGCTGCGTCTGCACTACGTCGCCCTGACCCGTGCCGTACACCGCTGCTATCTGGTCTACGATCCCGGCAATCCCGCCAGTCTCCTGAACTGGCTGGCGGCAGGCAAGGCGCACGATCCCGCGCCCTGGCGGTATCCTGTCAAAGTCAATCGGGAACAGATGCCGGATCCCGCCACCGTGCGGGCAAACTGGGCGGAAATCATCCGCGCGACGAACAGCAGCGTGACGCACATCACGCCCGAAGCGCAGACGACGCTTTCGCCGCCCGCGGCGAAAATCCGCCAGGATTTTCAGGCGCTTGTCGCGCGCCGGACGCTCAAGCCCGATTGGCGCATTGGCAGTTTTTCCAGCCTCATCGCGGCGCGGCGCGAATACCAGGAATGGCCCGAAACCGCCGCGAGCGACCACGATGCCCTGTCTTCTTCCGCGCCTGCGGCAGCGCCCGCCGAAACGCCCGAAACGGATATTCTCCATTTTCCCTGCGGCCCCCGCGCCGGGGACGCCCTGCATAGCCTGCTGGAGCATACGGATTTCGCCCACCCCGAAGCCGAAGATCTCCGGCTGCGCGATTTTTTGCGCAATCTCATGGCAACGCCGCTCACCCTGCCGGGCGCGGCAACCCCGCTGTATCTCAAGGATTTGCCGCCGGAAAAGCGGCGCATGGAACTGGAATTTTTCCTTTCCGTCCCCGAACTTGCCGCGCCGCGCCTGATCGACCTCATGGCGGCGCAGAACGAGCCGCTGCCGTCGCTGGATTTTCCGCCCCTGCGCGGTTTTCTCAAGGGCTTCATCGACATGACTTTTACACACGAAGGCCGCTACTACGTGCTGGACTGGAAAAGCAACCATCTGGGCTGGCGCGCGGAAGATTACAACCAGACGGCCATGACGGCGGCCATGCGTGAACACGGTTACTACCTACAAGCCCGCCTCTACCTGCTCGCGCTGCATCGCTATCTGGGTTTTCGCCTGACCGGCTATGTGCCCGAACAGCATCTGGGCGGCGCCTGTTACCTCTTCCTGCGCGGCGTTCGTCCGCACTGGCAAGACCCGGAAGGCCGCCAGTGCGGCGTGTTTGTGCTGGAACCCAATCTGGCGCTGCTGCGGGAAATGGAAGACTTGATGGTGTAGCGGTCACGTGAGGCTTCCGGGGGTTTTTGACAGGTGTCGAATTCCCTCACAACTGAACGATTCGGCACAGCCCAATCGCCCGACCCGAACGTGTTTTTTTCTTTCTTCACCAGATTTTTTTCTGTATAATGCGCGCCTTCGCTCACGGGCAGCCGGCGCGCGAAATGCAGGGGAATCGCCAAGTTGGTAAGGCATCGGATTTTGATTCCGACATTCGTAGGTTCGAGTCCTGCTTCCCCTGCCAGGCTTTTGTCCTCGGGCAGACCCCTGGTCTGCCCGATTCTGTTTTCGCGGGCAGGCGTGCCCGCAGGAAAGAACAGCATGTCTTATCCCTGTCTGATGGTCTTTGCCGGCAATGCCAATCCCAAACTGGCTGCGGATGTTGCCACCGCGCTTTCGACACAATTGGGACAGGCGCGTGTCGGGCGCTTTTCCGACGGTGAAGTCAGTGTGGAAATCGATGAGCATGTGCGTGGACGCGACGTGTTCATTTTGCAATCCACCTGCGCCCCCACCAACGACAACCTGATGGAACTGCTGGTGATGGCGGATGCCTTGAGGCGCGCTTCCGCTGGTCGTCTTACCGCGACCATTCCCTATTTTGGCTATGCCCGCCAGGATCGCCGCCCGCGCTCCTCGCGGGTTTCCATTGCCGCCCGGCTGGTGGCCAACATGTTGCTTGCGTCCGGTGTGGATCGCGTGCTGACCATGGATCTGCACGCCGAGCAGATTCAGGGATTTTTCAACGTGCCCGTAGACAATATCTACGCGCTCCCCATCCTGCTGGAAGACATCAAGGCGCAGCACTATGAGAATCCGCTTGTCGTCTCGCCCGACCACGGCGGCGTGGTGCGCGCCCGTTCGCTTGCCAAGCGCCTGGAATGCGATATGGCGATTATCGACAAGCGCCGTCCCAAGGCCAATGTCGCCGAGGTCATGAACATCATCGGCGACGTGAAGGATCGGAGTTGCGTCATCATGGACGATATGGTGGATACGGCGGGCACCCTGTGCAAGGCGGCCACCGCGCTGAAGGAAAATGGCGCGAAGAAGGTAGTGGCCTATTGCACGCACCCGGTGCTTTCCGGGCAGGCCGTGGAACGGGTGAGCGCCTCCGATCTGGATGCGTTGGTGGTGACGGATACCATTCCCCTGCGCCCGGATGCCGTGGCCTGTTCGCGCATCCGGCAGCTTTCGGTTGCCCCTTTGCTGGCGGAAACCATACGCCGAATCAGCAGCGACGATTCCGTATCTTCGCTTTTTCTGGATTAATCCCGTTTTTTTCAACCGCCGGTCTGGTCGCGGACTGGTTTTTTTTCTGGAGTCATCATGTCTTTTGTTTTGAACGCCCAAAAACGCAGCGTACAGGGATCGAGTGCGAGCCGCCGCCTGCGCCGCGCGGGGAAAGTCCCCGGCATTATCTATGGCGCGGGGGTTGCGCCCGAAGTGATCGAACTGGATCACAACCAGTTGTATCTTGGCCTCAAGAAGGAAGCTTTTCACTCTTCCGTGCTCACCATCGCGCTGGAAGGCAAAGAGGAGCAGGTGCTGCTGCGCGACTTTCAGGTGCACGCCTACAAGCCGCAGGCGCTGCATGTCGATTTCCAGCGCGTGGATGCCAGGCGGAAGCTGCACCAGAAGGTGCCCCTGCATTTTGTGAACGCGGAAATTGCCCCCGGCGTCAAACTGGAAGGCGGTCAGATTGTGCATGTGTTGGCGGAAGTGGAAATTTCCTGCCTGCCCGCCGATTTGCCGACCTTCATCGCAGTGGATTTGCAGGCGCTCAGGGTAGGCGAATCGCTGCACCTCTCGCAACTGGATTTGCCCAAGGGTGTGACGATCGTGTTGCATCACGGCGACCAGGCGGTGGTTTCCTGCATCGCCAAAAAGGGTGGCGGCAGCAGTGATGAAGCGGCGGCGGAAACTCCCGCCGCGTAAGCGAAACGGAGCCAGGCTCAAATTGGCTCGCTGGACTGAAAAAGGCCGCCGTCCGGCGGCTTTTTTCTTGGGATTTTTTCTTTTTCGGGAGCACCTTGCATGAGCTTTCGCCTGATCGTGGGCTTGGGCAATCCCGGCTCGGACTATGCCGACACCCGCCACAATGCCGGATTCTGGTTTGTCGACCGGCTGGCGGCGAAACTTGGGGTAACGCTGGCGCTACAACCGAAATTCTTTGGGCTGGCGGCACGTGTGGCAGATCGCTGGCTGTTGCAGCCGGCCACCTTCATGAATGCCTCCGGCAAGGCGGTGGGCGCCTTGGCGCGTTTTTACAAGATCGCGCCGGAAGAAACGTTGGTGATCCACGATGATCTCGACTTGCCTCCGGGCGGAATCCGGCTCAAAAAAGGCGGCGGCAATGGCGGGCACAACGGCCTGAAAGACATTCAGGCCACTTTTTCCACCCCGGATTTCTGGCGGCTGCGGCTGGGCATTGGGCATCCGCGCGAACTGGGATTGAACCAGCAGGTTGTGGATTTCGTCCTGCACCGTCCCCGTGCCGATGAACAAATCGAGATCGAGCGGGCATTGGAGCGTTGCCTTGCCGTCTGGCCGGAGCTTGCCGCGGGCGAGATCGCCAGGGTGCAACGGGCGCTGCATGTCAGGATCGAACAGGGAAGCGCGGACTGACCCGGACTGACCAAGCCACACGTCTTTGTCACAAGCGAGGGCGAGAGATGTGGCAATCCAGACTTTCTTTCAGCTTGCCTTACCGTTTCAGAAATCCGAACCGCCGCATGGTTTGCCGCGGCGCTCGCGCCTCGCTTGTGACAAGGTGAATGCAGGGTTTTCCCACCACTTTCAATCCTCCCCAGCCCTGAAGGGTTGCCGCGCATTGCCAGTCCGAATCTTCGCAAAATTTGCCAGACTCCAAGTTAACCTTCGCATTTATACGCCATTTCAGTCCTTTTGTGGAATTTTTTGTATGTGTATATTGCGAACCTCTCAAAAAAACGCGCGGAGGTACGCCTCCCGGCCCTTGTCATGACTCTGTTGACCTTTGCGAAAAATGCCCCGCCTCGCCGTTACACGCTGTGCGACGCGCTGGCGGATTCGATTCGGGAACGCCTGTTCGGACATGTGTTCGCGCCGCGTGTCCCGCTGGATGAAACCGCGCTGGCGGCGCACTACAGAACGGGACGCCTGACGCTCACGGCGGCGCTGAACCAGCTTGTCCGCGACCGCTTGCTGACGGTGCGGAAAGACGGCGGGTATTGCGTTGCCGAATACAGCCGCGCCGACATCGAAGACCTTCTGACGCTGCTCGAACAGCTTCGCGTCTCCGCGCTGCGCAGGCTGGCTGCACAAGCCGGGGACGCATCCGGCGCGGGAGAGACCGTGGCCGCCAGCCCTTACTGGGGAACTGGCGGTTTCGTCGTCGCGCAGCCTTTCGCGGCGGCGGCGCGCAATTTTTACGCGCAGTTGCGCGTGGGCATAGGGCCGGAACTCGCGGCGGTCGAAGCGCAATGCGCAGACGAATACCGTGAGGCGCTGAAGCGGGCCACGGCCAGCGGCGTATCCGAACCCATCGAATCCTGTTGCGCGGAAACCGCCCAGGTGTTCCGGCAGCGCGTCCTGGCCACATTCGACACCCTCTGCGCCCGGCGCGCGTGATTTTCTTTTTTCCCCTTGATTGGAGCTTTTACGATGTTTCGCACCCATATTCTTGGCTTTCCCCGTATTGGCGCTGGCCGCGAACTCAAATTCGCGCTGGAGCGGCACTGGCGGGGAGAACATTCCATTGCTGAACTGGAGGCTGTCGGCGCGCGTCTGCGCGCCCGGCATTGGGCATTGCAACGCGATGCCGGCATGGATTTCGTTACCGTCGGCGATTTCGCTTTTTACGACCAGGTGGCGAATCATATCCAGCTTCTCGGCTGTGAGCCTGCGCGTTTCAGTTTTTCCGCCGAAGATCATGAACTCTCCCGTTATTTCACGATGGCGCGTGGCGTTTCCCGCGAAGACGGCGATGAAGCGGGTGCGCCCGCCCTGGAAATGACCAAGTGGTTCAACACCAATTATCACTATCTGGTGCCCGAATTTTCTGCGGATACGGATTTTTCCCTGAACAGCGAACGCCTGTTTGCCGAAGTCGAAGAGGCGAAGAATCTGGGACACGCGGTCAAGGCCGTGCTGATTGGCCCTTTGACCTTCCTGTGGCTTGGCAAGGAAAAGACAGCGGGATTTTCCCGTCTCTCGCTCCTGGAAAAACTCTTGCCCATCTATCAGCAGATTCTCGCGCGGCTGAAGACGCTGGGCGTGGCGTGGGTGCAGATGGACGAGCCGATCCTGGGGCTGGATTTACCCTCCGAATGGCTGCGCGCGTTTGAACCGGCGTACCACCACCTTGCTCCGGCGGGCGCGCCCATCCTGCTGGCGAGCTATTTTTCGCCGCTTGGGGAAAACCTCGGTCTGGCCTGCCGTCTGCCGGTGGCGGGTCTGCATGTCGATGCCGTGTGCGCGCCAGAGGACGTCCCGGTCGCGCTCGACTGGTTGCCCACGCACAAGGTGCTTTCGCTCGGCCTCATCGACGGGCGCAATATCTGGCGCGCCGATCTGGATCGGGCGCTCGATCTGCTGCGGCCATTGACGTCGACGCGCGAAGTATGGATCTCGGCTTCGTGCTCGCTGTTGCACGTCCCGTTCAGTCTGGAGGCGGAAACCGGGCTGGATGCGGAATTGCGTTCCTGGTTGAGCTTTGCCAGCGAAAAGCTGCACGAACTGCGGGCGCTCAAACGGGCGCTCGAAAACGACCCCGTCGCCGATGAAATGCTGACGCGCTCCCGCCTTGCCCTGCAAGGCCGCCGGGAAAGCCCGCGTGTCCACGCGCTGGAAGTCCAGGCGCGGATGGCTTGTCTGCCCGAAGACATCGACCGGAGAAAATCGTCTTTCCCGGAAAGAAACCGGATGCAAAAGGCGCGCTTCCGCCTGCCGTTGTTTCCCACCACTACCATTGGCTCCTTCCCGCAGACAGCGGAAATCCGCGCCCGGCGCGCGGCCTGGCGCAACGGCAAGCTGGCGCAATCCGCTTACGAGGCGGCCACAAAGGACGAAATCGCCCATGCCGTCGCCGTGCAGGAAGCACTCGATATCGACGTGCTCGTACATGGCGAGGCGGAACGCAACGACATGGTCGAGTATTTCGGCGAACAGCTTGCCGGTTTTGTTTTCACCGCCAACGGCTGGGTGCAGTCCTACGGCTCGCGCTGTGTAAAACCGCCGATCATCTATGGCGACGTCTCGCGTCCCAAACCGATGACCGTATTCTGGTCGCACCACGCGCAGAGTTTGACCCAACGCCCGATGAAAGGCATGTTGACCGGCCCGGTCACGATCCTGCAATGGTCATTCGTGCGCGACGATCAGCCCCGCGCCGCGACAGCGGAACAGATTGCGCTGGCCATCCGGGATGAAGTCGTCGACCTGGAAAAAGTGGGCATCGGCATCCTCCAGATCGACGAACCGGCCATCCGCGAGGGTTTGCCGCTGCGCCGGGAAAAACAGGCGGATTATCTCGCCTGGGCAACGCGGGTTTTCCGTATTGCCGCGTGCGGCGTTGCCGACGAGACGCAGATTCACACCCACATGTGTTATTCGGAATTCAACGACATCCTGCCGGAAATCGCCAGCATGGACGCCGACGTCATCACCATCGAGACCAGTCGTTCCGACATGGAGCTTCTCCAGGCTTTCGGCAATTTTCATTACCCGAATGCGATTGGCCCCGGCGTCTATGATATACACTCGCCCCGCGTGCCTTCCGTCGAGGAAATCGAAACCCTGCTCGAAAAGGCGCTGACCGTGATTCCCGCGGAACAGCTCTGGGTCAATCCCGACTGTGGTCTGAAGACACGCGACTGGCCGGAAACGAAAGCCGCGCTTGCCAACATGGTCGAAGCGGCACGTCGTTTGCGGCAAAAGCAGGACAAGACGCGCTGAAAGCGCGCGATTGGCAACCTGGCTCACGGAATGCGGCGAAGAACGCGCCCAGGCCGGGTTTTTCGTTGTTTCAGCCCAAACCCGTTGTTGACACCAAACAGCGTCAGCCACGGGTTCAGGTTTATTTTTCAGGAGCATTGCATGAACACACAAACCGAAGCCGACGAATACGGCGCTGACAACCTGGAGAGCATCGATCCCGCCCTTTCGCGGGTCTGGTGGATCGAGGACAAGAAGAAATCCCTCGTCCTGCTGGCGGATGTCATCGCCCTTTTGCTCCTGTGGAAATTCCTGCCCTACGAACCCAAGACCAACGCCGGTCTGGCGCTGTTCTTTTTCGTCGGCGTCCTGTGGCTGACCGAGGCCATCCACATCACCTTCACTGCCCTCGCGGTGCCGGTGCTGGCGGTGGTCTTCGGACTGATGGACGTGTCGTCATCGTTGAAATCCTTTGCCGACCCCACCATTTTCCTCTTCTTCGGCGGCTTCGCGCTGGCGACGGCGCTGCATATCCAGGGGATCGACCGTTTCATCGCCCATCGCCTGCTCTTTTTGGCGCGCGGGCATCTGGGCGGCGCGGCCATCATGCTCTTTCTCGTCACCGCCGGCTTGTCGATGTGGATCAGCAATACCGCCACGGCGGCCATGATGCTGCCGCTGGCGCTGGGGCTTCTGAGCAACCTGGACGCGAAAAAGGAGCGCGGCGCCTACGTCTTCGTGCTTTTGGGCGTTGCCTACAGCGCCAGCATCGGCGGTCTGGGCACCCTGGTCGGCTCGCCGCCGAACGCCATTGCCGCCGCTCATCTCGGCCTGGATTTCATGGGCTGGATGAAAGTGGGTCTGCCCATGGTGCTCGTCCTCCTGCCCCTGATGATCGGCGTGCTCTACCTCGTCTTCCGGCCCAATCTGAAGCACCGCGTCGAAGTGGAAAGCCATGAATTTACCTGGACACCGCCGCGCCTCATCACCATCGGCATTTTTGTCCTGACGGCGCTGTGCTGGATCTTCAGCGCCTACATCAGCGAGTATCTGGGCAAGATCAAGCAGTTCGATTCCCTGGTGGCGGTCGGCGCGGCGGTATTGATCGGCATATCGGGCGTGGCCGCCTGGAAGCAGATCCAGACAAACACCGAATGGGGCATTCTCCTCCTGTTCGGCGGCGGCATTGCGCTTTCCTCCATTCTGGGCAGTTCCGGCGCCAGCCTCGTGCTGGCGAACGAGGTCAAGGACCTGATCGGCAACGGACACTGGTTCATCATCATCGCGGTCTCCGCCGCCTTCATCATCATGCTGACGGAATTCACCAGCAACACCGCCAGCGCCGCGCTGATGGTGCCGCTCTTCGGCACCGTCGGCGAAGCCTTGGGAATGCCGCCGCACCTCCTGCCGCTCGTCATCGGCATCGGCGCGTCCTGCGCCTTCATGCTGCCAGTGGCAACCCCGCCCAACGCCATCGTTTTCGGCACCGGCCACATGGCGCAAAGAGACATGATCCGGGCCGGGTTCTGGCTGGTTGTCGCTTCCACCATCCTGATCAGCCTGTTCGGCTGGTTCGTCTGGCGCTGATTCGCCTCCCGATGCATTGCCTGTGGCAAAGCATCGGGAAACCGCACAGCCTTCAACGCCTTGCTTGTGACGAGGGAGAAAAATTGGCGCGGCATTTCGCCCCTCGTTCGTGACAGAATTTCGCGCTTGTGTTTCTGCCACTTTGAGTGGCACCAGCTCACATTCGCCCATTCCAAATCATTCAATTGGGCGCGGCTTTCCTGTTAGAATCCGTGGCTTTCGTTTTTTACCGGGATATTCTGTCCATGATCAGCGTTGCTTATGCTCAAGAGGTCGCCACGACTGCCGCGAATCCTGCCGCACCTGGCGGATTGGCGCAGTTTTTGCCCCTCGTCGTAATCATTGTGGTGTTTTATTTCCTGCTTTTCCGACCCCAGATGAAACGTGCCAAGGAGCACAAGGCACTGACCGAAAGTCTGCAAAAAGGCGATGAGGTCATCACCCAGGGCGGCATTGCCGGGCGCGTCGCCAAAGTGGGCGAAGGCTATCTGGCACTGGAAATAGCAAACGGCGTAGAAGTGACCGTACAGCGTTCTGCCGTGCAGATGGTATTGCCCAAGGGTACGTTGAAATCGGTGCTCTGAGCCGTTTTCGGCGGTTTTCGCGGGAGCTTGCCTGTTCCCGTTTTCCTCTGTTCTGCCGGAGGCGCGTTGAAAGCGCAACTCCGGCGGATGTATTGCATGGCTTGATCTCATGAATCGTTATCCTCTCTGGAAATATGTCGTGGTGGCGATCGCGCTCGTCATCGGACTGTTCTACACCCTGCCCAATTTCTTTGGCGAAGCCCCTGCCGTTCAGGTTTCCCCCAACCGCGCGACCCTGAAAATCGATGATTCCACCCGTGCGCAGGTAGAAAAGGTCTTGCAGGACGCGAAAATCGAGACCAACAGCGTCTTTCCGATCGAAAACGGCGTCATGGCGCGTTTCAAGGACACCGATACCCAGTTGAAAGCGCGTGACGCGCTGGAAAAAGCCCTGAATCCCGTGGCGAACGCCGAGGATTACGTGGTGGCGCTGAACCTGTTGCCCGATACGCCGAACTGGCTCTCCGCCATTGGTGGGCGTCCCATGTATCTGGGGCTGGATTTGCGCGGCGGGGTGCATTTCCTCCTCCAGGTGGATATGGCGGGCGCGCAGCAAAAACGACTGGACGCGAACAGCGCCGACATGCGCGCCACCTTGCGGGAGAAAAATATCCGCTACGGACGTCTGGCGCGGGAAGGGGAAACGATCGCGCTTTCCTTCCGCGACGCGGCCCTGCGCCGCGAGGCGCTGACCGCGCTGGAAAAACGCTTCCCCGAATATGCCTTCGCAGACCCGGCGCAAAAGGCGGAAGGCGCGACGGCAGAGCGCCAGGGTACGGATTCCGTGGCGCGTCTGCGTCCGGAAATCCTGAGCAAGCTGCGCGAGGACGCCATCCGGCAGAATATCAGCACCCTGCGCAACCGCATCAACGAACTGGGCGTGGCCGAACCCGTCGTGATCCAGCAAGGCGCGGATCGCATCGTGGTGCAACTCCCCGGCGTGCAGGATACCGGCAAGGCCAAGCGTCTTCTGGGACGCACCGCGACGCTGGAATTGCGCATGGTGGACGAAACCCCCGGTACGCTGGAAACCGTGCTGGCGGGCGGCCCCGTGCCCTATGGCGAAGAACTCTACACGGTGCAGGATACCCGGCAGGGGCAACGCTTCGAGCGCAAGATGCTCATCAGGAATCAGGTGATGCTGACCGGCGACCGCCTGACCGACGCCCAGCCCGGCTTTGACGACAACGGAATGCCCGCCGTACACCTCACTCTGGACCCCGCCGGAGCGCGCATTTTCCGCGATCTCACGCGGGAAAACATCGGCAAGGTGATGGCGATCCTGCTGGTGGAAAAAGGCAAGGGCGAAGTGGTGACAGCGCCGGTGATCCGCAGTGAAATTCCCAATGGCCGGGTGATGATTTCCGGCGCGATGTCGACGGAAGAAGCCAAGGACGTGGCGCTGCTCCTGCGCTCTGGCGCGCTTGCCGCGCCCATGACCATCATCGAGGAAATGACCATCGGCCCCTCCATGGGCAAGGAAAACATCGACAAGGGCTTTCAGTCCACGCTCTGGGGCTTTGTCGCCATTGTTGTCTTCATGGCGCTCTACTACCGGGTCTTCGGCATGATTTCGGCGCTGGCGCTTTCCGCCAATCTGCTCTTTCTGGTGGCGGTACTCTCCCTGTTGCAGGCCACCCTCACCCTTCCCGGCATCGCCGCCATTGCGCTGACCCTGGGTATGGCGATCGACGCCAATGTGCTCATCAACGAGCGCATCCGCGAGGAATTGCGCGAGGGAATGCCGCCGCAATCGGCGATTACCCTCGGTTATGAACGTGCGTTCGGGACGATTCTGGATTCCAACATCACCACCCTGATTGCCGGCCTCGCGCTGCTGATCTTCGGGTCCGGTCCGGTGCGCGGCTTTGCCGTGGTGCATTGCATCGGCATCATGACCTCGATCTTTTCCGCCGTCACGGTTTCCCGCTCGATGGTGCATCTGGTCTATGGCCGCAGAAAGAAACTGGCGGCGATTGCCATTGGGCAAATCTGGAAGCCGGAAGCCGAAAAATCCAAAAAACCGGCCACAACCGGCCACCTGTTGCCGTAAAGGAGCGGAATCATGGAATTTTTCCGCATCAAAAAAGACATTCCCTTCATGCGTCACGCATTGGTCTTCAACCTGATTTCCTTGTTGACCTTCGTCCTGGCCGTGTTTTTCCTCGCGACCCGCGGCCTGCATTTTTCGGTGGAATTTACCGGAGGGACGCAAATCCAGGTGATCTATCCGCAAGGCGACGGTGAGCGCGAGCACATCCGCGCGGCGCTGGAAGCGGATGGCTTTACAGATCTCACCGTACAGAATTACGGCTCTTCCAAAGAATTTCTGATCCGCATTCCAACCCGCCCCGGCGTGGACGTGGGGCAGGAAAGCGAACGGGTGATGGCGGCGCTTGCCAAGGGCGCACCGGGGGCGGAAAAGCAGGGCGCTTCCAACGTCGGCGCGCAGGTGGGGCAGGAACTGGCGGAAAGCGGCCTCACGGCCTTGCTGCTGGTGATCGTCGGCATCATGGTCTATCTGGCCTTTCGCTTTGAATGGCGCTATGCCGTCGCCACCATCGTTGCCAACCTGCACGACGTGGTAATCATCCTGGGCTTTTTCGCCTTTTTCCAGTGGGAATTTTCACTCTCGGTGCTGGCGGCGGTGCTGGCGATTCTGGGGTATTCGGTGAATGAATCGGTGGTGGTCTTCGACCGGGTGCGGGAAACCTTCAGGAAAAGCCGCAACCTCACGGTGCCGCTGGTGCTGGATCACGCGATTACCAGCACGATTTCCCGCACGGTCATTACCCACGGTTCGACGCAGGTAATGGTGCTTTCCATGCTGATCTTCGGTGGCGAGGCGCTGCATTATTTTTCGGTGGCACTGACGATCGGCATCTGCTTCGGCATTTATTCCTCGGTGCTGGTCGCCTCTCCAGTCGCCATGTGGCTGGGCATCTCCCGCGAGCAGTTCGTGAAACTGGCAAAACCGAAAGATCCGAACGTGAACGCGGACGGGGCCTGTGTCTGAGAAACGGTTCATCGTAAAACCAACTCCGCTTTGAAACCCCGCCCGTAGCCCATTGGGGAGGGAAAGGAAACCCCTTCCCAATGGCATTTGACCGACAGCCCTGAAGGGCTGTCGCTGATTTTTGCTCGTGTCTCGCAATGCGTTGCGGTAGCTATCGTCTCTTGCCATCTGTTTCCTGTATCATCATCCACTTTCCCGCGTTTTATTTTTGAAGAAAGTCCATTCATGGCGCCCTCAAAAAAACCCAAGAACGTCACGCTGGGGACGGAAGATATCCTCTTGAGCCTGTGCAACTCCGTCAGCCATGTTCTATCCACCGCGACGCAGATGCCGGTGCGCTATTCCGGCATGGTGCAGCGCATCAGCCGCACGAGCCTGAAGCCGGATATTGGCTGTTTTGTCCTCTTCGATGGCGGCTTTTCCGGGTTGGTCGTCATCAATTTTTCCGCGCAGGCGGCGATGGAACTGTACGAAAATTACATGCAGCAGATGGGAATGTCCAAATCCGATCTGGCGACCAGCTATACCTCGGATGATGTGGCGAACGTCATGGGCGAGCTGATGAACCAGATCGTCGGCGATTTTACCCGCAAGGTGTCGCAGGAACTGCAAACCCACATCACCCAGAACCAGCCCAAGATGCTGGCGTTGAACAAGCAGGTGGTGCTGAGTGTGGATGCCAATCTCGACCATCCGGAAGCGCGGCGGGTCACGTTTTACACCGCTCAGGGCAACATTTTCTATCTCGAACTGGCGATCGATCGCACGCAGTTCATCAAGCTTTGCGATTTTGAACAGGAATCGCTTTCCACCGATGAACTCTTCGCCCAGGCCGGACAAACCACTGCCGTCAGCCCCCCGATTCCAACAGTGGACGAGAACGACGAACTGTTGAAATCATTGGGGATGTAAGGCGATGAAACTGAAAAACCTGTGGTATTGGTGTGGTGGTGGTGCTTTCGTAGCGGCAAGTACCGTGTTTTTTGTCGGAAACGCGCCCGATTCGGGGGCGTCTGAAGTGCCGCTGCCCTTGCCTGTGCTCAAGCTGGATCTCAGGGAAACCACGGTTTCCGGAATATCCTCCGGTGGTTTCATGGCGGTGCAGTTTGGCGTGGCGCATTCGGCGAAGGTCAAAGGTGTCGCCGTCACGGCGGGCGGCCCCTATCTCTGCGTGGATGAAAACAACTGGGGCAATCTGGGGGCGCTGGTTGCCATGACGCGCTGCATGAAGAGCGATCCGCAGAATCCCCTGGAGGCCATCACCGCCGCCGACCTCGCGCGCATGGCAGCGGCAACCCGCGCCTTTGCGGCGGCGAAGGCAATTGATCCGGTTGAAAACCTCAAGCGTCAGCAGGTCTGGCTCTTTCACGGCACAAACGATGACACGGTCAGACGTCCGGTGTCGGACGCGCTTTTCAAGTATTACCAAGCTTTTGTTCCAGAGGCGCAGATTTTCTACCAGCACGACCTGCCTGCCGGACACGCGCAAATTTCCGCCGCCTGCCGGGAAAAGGCGTGCAATGCCGAGTGTTCCACCACGAAATCCCCCTATATCAACGTCTGTATGCAGAATGGCGTGGCATACGACGCAGCGGGTTCGGCGCTGCAACAGTTCTATGGCCCGCTGACGCACGTGGCAAACCCCACGGGCAAACTGCTGGCCTTTGACCAGTCGCCCTATGTCGAAGGTGATCCAGAGGCCATTTCGCTGGCCAAAACCGGCTACCTCCATGTGCCGCAGGATTGCGCTGCGGAACAGGGAAACACCTGCCGCCTGCATGTGGTTTTTCATGGCTGCGAGCAATCTGCGGAGCAGTTGGGCACGACCTTCGTGGAAAACGCCGGGGTGAATGAATGGGCGGACGCCAATCGCATCGTGGTGCTCTACCCGCAACTGGAAAGTTCTGATTTCATGCCGGTGAATCCCAAAGGCTGCTGGGATTTCTGGGGCTATAACGACGCCTTGCCCGACGGACGTTATGCGACCAGAGACGGGAGGCAAATCGCCGCGGTCTGGAAGATGGCAGAGGCGCTGGCGGGCAAACAGCCAGAGGCCAGCGCGGATTTTCAGACGCGTGGGGTAGCTTCCGCGCCAAAATGAACAAGAAAATCCTGTCACGTTGCAAGGGCAATTCATTTGCAGATCGCGCGGCACTGCGTGTGCGCGCCAAAATGTACAAAAAATTGGCCGAAGTCATTCCTTTGCAGGATATGCGGAATGTGCTTGATGTTGGTGTGACGGCGGACAGAGCGGCCAGCAGTTCCAATTTTTTTGAAAACCATTACCCTCATTCCGAGCGAATTACGGCATTCAGTGATCAGGATGCGCGTTGGCTGGAGCAGGAGTTTTCAGGGTTGAAATTTGTACAGGGAAACGCGCTTGCGTTGCCATTCCCAGATAATTGTTTTGATTTGGTTGTTTCAAATGCGGTTATTGAGCATGTTGGTTCTTTCGGAAACCAGAGAAAATTCCTGGGGGAGTGTTTCCGGGTCAGCCGAAAGCATGTGTTTGTCACGACGCCAAACCGGTTTCATCCTGTGGAGTTTCATACGATACTGCCTTTTGTTCATTGGTTGCCGAAGCGTTTGCATCGTGGCATTTTGAAATTTGTCGGGATGCCGTTTTTTGCTTCGGAAAACAATCTCAACTTGTTGACGAAAAAGGAATTGCAGGTGATGGCAAATGAAGTGTCGTTGAGTCTGCACAGATTATCCTCCCCTCCGCATATGCACCATGCCAGAATTGTTTCGGAGTGGTTTTTGGGGTTTCCGTCAAATCTTCTTCTTTTCATGCAGAAAGCGTGATGCCGCATGCCTGAAATCGCCATCATCGTTCCCTGCTGCAACGAGGCAGAAACGATTGCCAGGGTCGTACGGGATTTTTCCTCTGCTTTGCCGCAGGCGAAAATTTTTGTCTATGACAACAATTCCAGTGATGACTCCACGCATTGCGCGGCTGAAGCGGGCGCTATCGTGCGCCATGAAAGAATGCAGGGCAAGGGCAATGTCATCCGCAAGGCATTTCTGGAAGTCGAGGCAGATTGCTATGTGATGGTGGATGGCGATGACACCTATCCTGCCGAAGCCGCGCCGGAGATGGTCAGACAGGTGTTGGAAAATGGGGTTGACATGGTGATTGGCGACCGTCTGAGTACAACGTATTTCACGGAAAACAAGCGCCCTTTTCATGGTTTTGGCAATCGTCTGGTTTGCGCGCTGGTGAACCGTTTTTTTCGTGTTTCACGTTGGCAGTTGCCATTGGCGGACATCATGACCGGATATCGCGCCTTCAGCAGGATTTTTGTGGAAAGTTTTCCCGTGACCGATCAGGGCTTTGAACTGAAAACCGCGATGACGATTCATGCCCTGGACAAAAAGATGAATATTGCAACATGTGGCGTCACGTACAGGGACAGGCCCTCGGGCAGTATTTCCAAGCTGAATACCTGGAAAGATGGTGCAAAGGTATTGCTGACAATTTTCAATTTGTTCCGTCATTATCGTCCACTTCCGTTTTTTGGCGGTGTGTCGGCATTTCTGGCGTTGCTGGCGATGGTTTTGTTCGTTCCCGTGCTACTGGAATACTTCAGAAACGGTCTGGTGCTTCGTTTTCCAACCCTGATTGTGAGCGGTGTGTTGTTTTCCTGTTCTCTTCTGGCTTTCGTTTGCGGACTGATTCTGGACTCTGTTGCCAAAAACAATCGGGAGCGGCATGAGCTTTATCTGCATGGGATTTACAAAAGAAGCCGATAATGGTAATGAGACTTGCGGGGGAGGCTTTTCGCTATGCGCTGATTGGGGTGATTGTCACCGTATTGTATGGGATTTTTCTGACCTTGAGCGTGGAACTATTGGGGTTGAGGGTGGTTCCTGCCAATGCCTTGACATTTTTCGTGGCAAACCTGTGCGCGTATTTTTTGCACAGTCGATTTTCCTTTCGGCGCACGGTTGGCATTTCTGACTATCTGCGTTTTTTTTCTTCCTATGTAGCTTCCTGTAGCGTGTCGTTGCTACTTGCCGCTTTTGCGGAGTGGCGGGGATGGCATTATCTTGTCGGCTTTGTGTTGATCACCAGCGTGACCCCTGTTTTCAGCTTCGTGCTGCTGAAATTATGGGTATTCAAAACAACCCCGGCGCTGGAACACTGCAAACAGGATAAAGGTCGTGATGCCTCACCTGCCGAGCAGGAATCTGTTGATCGTAAAACCAACTCCGGTTTGAAACCCCGCCCGGAAGAAAGGTGCGGAGGTCGGGCCCCCTTTCTTCCGGGCGGGGTTTTGACCGTAGCCATTGGGGAGGGGAAAGAAGCCCCTTCCCAATCGCCGATTGAAAGTTCCATCAAGAACGAAACCCTGCGCTGACCCCGTGGCACTCCAGACGGCCTTGGGAATCCCCCGCCCTTTGGGGCAACCCTTGTGGTTGCCCCCGATGGGGGGTGAAATGTCGGATTGCGCCACACTTATCCGGGCCACGCGAACCCATGCGCGAAAAACGACGTTGCGCGATCCACGGAAAATGACGGAGAATTACCCTCGGTTCCCCCGCGATTTTTCGGTCGGGATGAATTTTTCGTCATTGTCCGCTCTGGAGAGACACATGAACGCCCTGCCTTTACATGCCATAAGAATAGGGGGGGGGGGGGGGGGGGGGGGGGGGGGGGGG
>JAISWQ010000089.1 GCA_031271025.1 Zoogloeaceae bacterium
TGTGGGTGTTTTGTGGGTGCGCGTTTGTTTGTTTGTGTGGGGGGGTGGGGTGGGGGTGTTGGGGGTTGGGCGCCCGCCGCGGGGCCCCCCACTACAACGCACGGAGAAATCCGTGTTTCACTCCTCCGTACGCACCGCCTTGTCTTCACAGCAATTTCTCCGTTATGTCAAAAAGAAAAACACTGTATTTTTGCAAGCAATTTCCACGCCAAGACCGAAAAATGCCGCGCAAGTATCTGTTCATCCTCTCCGTTCCTCTCCCTGGATGACAAAAAATGGCACTTTTTATCCCATTCATGTTAGTGCAAGCAAACGTTGCGGCCAGAGCAGGGGAGATTGAAAGTGAAGGAAAACCTGTGCCCCCACCTCCCGCCCCGTCATTGGTCGTTTGCGTCAACGCCGATTTTCACATTTTCTCGTCCGCATTCCCAATGCAAGCCAGCGCCAGGAACGGCATGTTGTCCTTTGCAGGCAGGATTTTTTGCGGGACTCTGGTTTTCCGGTATATTCGGCGGCACTTGCTTCCCTTTGCGGTTTGCTTTTGGCTCACGCCTTGCCATGATCCCCCGTCCTCTTCTTTTTTTCCTCGGCTGTGCCGCTTTTCGCCTCGCGCTGGCGGCAGAGGATGCTCCGCGGCTTTCTCCCGACGGCGCGGCAGCACTGGCCCAGGGACTAAGCCTGCAACAGGAGGCGGCCAGATCGCGCACGGAGGCCGATACGCGGCTTACCGAAGAAAATGCTGCCTGTCAACACCGCTTCCTGGTCAATGGCTGCATCGCCGACGCCAAAAAACGGCATCTGGAAACCCTGCGCAGGGCACGGGAAATGGAAGCGGAAGGCCGTGATCTGGAATACCAGGCTCGGACGGAAGAACGCGCCTTGAAGGAAGCCCAACGCGCCAGTGATGCGGCAGCCAGAACAGAGGCCCTGCCGCAACAGGAAGCCGATGTGGCTGCACGCCGTGCCGCACGGGCGCTACAGCGGGACAAGCGTCTGGCCGACAAGGCCGCTGAAGCCCGAACAGGCGAAAAGCGGGTCGCTGCGCGCAAGACCGCCTACGCCAAAAAGCAGGCGCTGCATGAGAAAAAACTCAAAAAGGCAGCGCAGAATCCCCGTAAAAAACCGGATATTCTGGCGCCATGAGCACCGCGCCAGCGAACGGTTCAACACGGCTGGTGGGACTTGCCCCCGTCGTCGATGCTCAGGTTCGCTGCCTGATTCTGGGTAGTTTTCCCTCGCCGGCCTCGCTTGCGGCACAGCAATATTACGGTCACAAACAAAACCAGTTCTGGCGTCTACTGGGCGCAACGCTCGCGGAGCCGCTCCTCGCGCTGCCTTACCCGGAACGCCTTGTCCGAATGTGCGCGCACGGCATTGGCCTTTGGGATGTGTATCAGAGTTGCATTCGTCCCGGCGCGCTGGATGCCAACATCCGTGCTGGAACCGCCAACGATTTTGCCGCACTGATTCCCTGCCTGCCGCAGCTTGCCCGTCTCTGTTTCAATGGCCAGACCGCTGCCCGCTTCGCGTCCCGATTCGCCGTTTTCGGCCTTGCCACTGTGACGCTTCCTTCTTCCAGTCCTGCCTGTACGTGGCCGTTCGCAGAAAAACTCAAACACTGGCAGGCGGGGATAGGCCAACCCGCCGGGAACCCGGTCTGATCCGGTCGCCCCCGGATGCGGTAAGGCATTCCATGATGACCGTACCGTTATTGTGCCTTCTGTATGGCTTCCAGCAATTCGCGCTGCAAAGCTTTGTCCGTAATCGGCCGCCCCACGGGTTCAGCAGGGGGCGCACCGGAAACGGGGGCGGAAGAAAGCGCGGGGGATGGCGTTTCCGGGGATACGGGAGCAGATTCGTTGCGCTCCGGCGCAGGCGCAAAATCTGGCCTGGGCACGGGAGGCGCGGCAGGAGGTGCAATCGCTGCGTCCGGCGAAGGTAACGGATAGGGAGGAGAACGGTAGGTCGTTGGTGCCGCGCTGCCGGCAGGTTTCGCTTCAGGATGCGGCACAGGCGCAGTGGCGGGCGATGATACCGGAGCAACGTCTTCCGCTTCCGTTCTGGTTTCCGGCGTTGTTGCGCCAGACTCCAGCGCCGGGGCGATTCCTGTTTCTTGTACCTCCCCACCGGCTTCCGATGCTGCCCCAACTTCCGAAGCCGCAGAAGGAGACACGTTTTTCAGCGGTATCGCTGGAGGCGTGGCCCAGGAAAATTGGTTACGGAAAGCTTCTGTGATGGCCTGGGCGTCAAAATCGTCTTCTACCACATAAGGGGTCAGCAGAATGACCAGTTCTGTGCGCCGTTTCGAATTCTCCGCAGAGGTACGAAACAGGTTGCCAGCAAAGGGAATGTCCTTGAGCCAGGGCAACCCACTGCTACTTTCGGTACGCTCTTCGCGCATCAAGCCACCCAGCAGCAGGGTATTACCGTCCTGCACGGTCAGCTTGGTCTGTACCCTGCGCGTCGAAATCGTAGGCGAACCGCCAATACCAGCCGCGCCTACCGTACTCACTTCCTGGCTTACATCCAGATCGATACGTCCCCCTGCATGAATCACCGGTTTGACATTGAGGATGACACCGGTACTGCGATACTGGACGGTTTGCAGGATGTTCGTATTGGTTCCGCTTTCTGTTGTACTCATATTGCCACTGGAAAGCTGGCTGGTCAGGATAGGGACTTCGTCCCCCACCTGTATCGTCGCATCCTGCCCGTTCCGCGCCATGACGCTGGGGTTGGAGAGGATACGCAGCTTGTCGGCGGTGGCCAGAGCCGTCAACAGGGCGCGCGGATCACCGCCACCACTGCCAATGCCGATCCGGAAGGTACTGTCCGCTGCGCTGGTACCCACCTGGTTCGTCGTCCCAAGGTTGATCCTGTAGCCGTGGCTCATGAACTCTTTGACCAGCCACTGAAAGCCAAATACCTCATTGTCGTTCAGCGTCACTTCTGCGACAGTCGCCATGATGAGCGCATTGCGCGCCGGACGATCCAGCTCCTTCAACAGTCCATACCACTGCTGAAACTCACTGGGCGTGGTCTGGATGATGATGCTGTTGGCTGCCGGATTGACCACAACCTTGCCTCGACTCGCCGCTCCCGCGCTGCCGCCCTCGCCTGCCTTGGTAGTAGGCGCCATACCCATGACTTCACCCAGAGTTTTGGCCAGTTCGGAGGCATCCGTATTGCGCACCTGATAGTTGATGAAGTTGCCCATTCGCCCTTGTGGCGACTGATCGAGATCCCGTGCCCAGCGCAGAATGTGGTTCAGAATATCCTCACTGCCTGCAAAAGTGATAATGGAATTGATGGGGCCTATCGGCAGAATCAGGATGGGATGATTTGAAGATGCCTGCAATGCGACTGAATAGCCTTCGGCCTGAAGCACCTCCGAAAGGCGTCTGGCCATTTCGTCCGCCGACCAGAAAATCGGCACGATACGCGCGCTCAGACGCCCCCGCATCACGGGCTGGTCGAGCATCTGGATGACTTCCATGGCAGAGACCACGGTATCCGACTGTCCGCTCAACAGGAGCGCGTTGCGCGCGTTGTCATCCTGTACGGTCAAACGCCCCTGAAACAGGGTTTTCAGCCAGGTACTGACCTGCGCAATCTGGACATTCTGGATTTCCACCAGATGGAACACAGGGCGCAAGGAAGCTGGCACTTCCGGCGAAGCCTTGCCCCGGCGAATTTCCGGCAACATCCCTGCCTGACTATTTTCAGGCGTCACCCGCAAGGTGCCGTTATAGTCATAGACAGCAATACCGTAAGAGCGCAGCAAGGCTTGTGCTGCCACAAAAATCTGGGGCGCGGTTTGCGGTTTGCCGGTGCGGAACGTGACCATGTCGGTACGGCTCGTCACCTGGGCATCCATCGAAACGTTGCGCTTCAGGATCGAGCCATAAATCACGTTGATAAACTGGGGAAGCGGCAGATTATCCAGCGTGATCGTGGCAACGGCATCGTCATTGTCGGCCAGCGGTGGCGCAGCCGGACGCCCTGCCGATGTCCGTATCGCAGGCGGCGGTTTCGGTGTCTGGTAAAAATTCGTGCCCTCCGCGCGCGTGGAATCTTCCGCCGACGGATGCGTATTCTGCGTATCGGCAGGGCGCACGGGTTTGGGAATGGGGAGCGGAATGAAGGGCTTTTCAAGCATGGAACAGCCTGTCGCCAACAGAAACAGGAGGGCGATTCCGCCGGTAAGATGGATTCGTTGCAAGGGGAAAAAGCGGGAAAACTTCATGCGGACATTGCTCCGTTCTTGTAGGGGCGCCCTGCCGGAGAAACCGGGACAGGAAGCGCGAGGCGGATACCCCCGGTTCTGCCGGGAAAGGCCATGAACATTTAGAAACTCAAGTGCTCGGCGTGTCGTTTTTTATCACGATCCAGGTATACCACCGTTTTGGCATCAACATGCAGCAACTTGCCCTCATTGGGCAGGGCTTCGCCCTCTTTTACGGCTTGTGGCGCAGGCTTGCCTTCTTCCACGATCAGCACATAGCGTTCGTTCGCGCGCGCAATGGCGGCAACGAAACGCCAAACGACAGGCCGGGTTTCCTCTGCCAGTTCCACTTCCGATTTCGGTTTCGGCAAGGACGAGCCGTCCCGGCCAACGCCCCAGAGCGGAACACGCTCCAAAGCCAGCAGCGCTCCCGAAAGATCGGGACGCTCCAGAAGATAGCCGATATTTTCCTCCAGTGCTGGCAACGGTGTTTTCCCCCCCACCAGCGGCTGCGGCGGGGATAACCGCCACCAGGCCGCCAGAATGACGCCCCCCCAGAAGAGCAAAACCAGAACAACAAGACGCTGGATTTTACTCATGGCCTCTCCTTTTTTATTCCGTTTTCGCGCACAAGCACTGCTTGCTCGGCAGCTTCGATTTCAGCAGTCTTTGCAAAAAACATCCCGGATTCCGTAGCGACAGGCGCAGGAATATAGGTCGGTGCGCCAGGGTCAATTTCCATCGACACAGCAAATTCAAGCTCAATACGCCGCTGTCTCCGGTTGACCCGCAAACTTTCAATGCGGGCAAAAGTCGAGCTTCCCTCGATGGCGCCCAGCACTTTTTCAAGATTATTCGGGGAAAAGGGAAAGGTCAGCGTCGCCCGGAATTCCCGGATATCTGCGGCAGTACCCGCCTCAGCGGAAGGGGTGGAAACTGCGGAGGCGGCCGCATCGGCGCGCGGTGTGGCCAGCACCAGAGATTGCAAGCGAATCCCTTCCCTCTGGAACAAGGCTTGTATCCAGTCTTTCTGGCGTGCTTGCCCAACCGCTTCGGAAGGAACAACCCATAAACGGGTTTTGGCCGCAGACTGAATTTCCCCTATCTTTTTCAGAAACACTTCCAACACGGCTTTGTCCCTGACCTGCGCACGCAACTGGCTCTTCTGGTTACGCAATTGCGCCAGCATTTTTTCCTGGGCATCCAGATGGTCAATCCAGCGCAAATTCCCTTCTACACCCAGAATGACCACCACGATGAGCGCCCCCCATTGCAGACGGCGATTGCTGCGCAAATCACGCCACAGTGCGAGCAGCCCAAAGCGTTGCAGCATTTCCGTTCCGGTCATGGCGTAGTCCTTGTATCTGCTGCATCCTTCGCGTCCACTGTTTTACGCGCGCTGGAAGCGGATGCTGGAGTACCGGCGGGGTTCTCCTCTTGGGAAGATGGAGACCTGTCTGCCTTTGCCGCCGCATTCACTGGTACTGCTCGCCACGGTAGAAGGGTCGCCTGTATACCGACTGCCTGTACCGGCGTATCCGGGAGCAACCTGACCTCTTTCAGCATGGGCAAGGTTTCCAGATGTGCCAGAAAATCGCCCAGCACCAGGGCAGGAGGAACAGCAAAAAGCAGCCGTAACTGCTGGTTGCGATATTCCCATTCCAGAAGACTTGTCTGTTGCTCACCTTCCATCACCAAGCCAGATTCGGCAAGCGCCTGCATCAGCTCCAGTTGCAACACCTCAGGCTGGATATGACGCAGTTGTTCCAGATAGGCGGAACGCGCGGCAATCTGTTTCTGCAAGGTAAACGTCACTGCGTTTTCCTGGGAAATCCGCTCGATCTCCATGTTTTCCGCACGAATCGCCCGCTCCAGCTTGGCCTGGTAGACCGCCATTGCCAGCAACGCGGCCCCCAGAAAGGCGGCCAATATGGCGCCACCCAACGCTGCCAGTGGAACATGCGCCAGAAAATGGCTGGAGAGCTTCCAGCCCTTTGGCACTTTTCGGGAAAGCGCAACAGGCTGAGGGACAGGCACAGACCCGATCTGCGCAGAGTGACCCGCATCGCGCGCAAAATCCTGCCACTGTTGCAAATCCGGCAAGTCCGCAAACCAGCGTGTGCGGCGAATTTCCCCGCCTTCCATCGCCAGTGCCTCATAACCTCTGGATCGTTGCAGCAGATGCAATCCCTGTTCAGGCAACTGCCCCAACACGGTTTCCGGCCAAAAGGCAACGCCGTTCCGGGTTTGCGCGATGGTGGCGCCAGGCGTTTTTTCGGGTGTCAGTTTTGCTTCATCCCAATACCAGATTGCCACCTTGCCGTTGCGGACACGAAAAACGAACCCCACGCGGGCGATACCCGTCAGTTGCAAGAGTTGCAGATTCACCGCGCGCTCCAGAGCGCGCGCGGCAACACCGCGCATCTCAATCTCCAGATAGTGACATTCACTTCTGGACAAAGGCAGGATGGCGGGACGCCAATCCACACAGGCATGCGTCCATGCCATCAGACGGGCACAAGCCGTATGCCAGAAACCTGTACTGGAGAAGGACGAGGGGTTCAAGGTGAAAAAGACGGCAGGATGCCGAAAGTCAAAAAGGCAATTCTACCTGATTTGGCAATGGAGTATTTTGTATCAGGCGTATATCCGGCAACTGTGGCAGTTTATCCCAGTCGCGCAAGACCTCTTCGCCAGCAACCTTTTCCGTATAGGCGATGCGCCAGGGCGCTTGTGGCGACAGCGGCGTGTGCACGACATCAAGCCGGAGGCCATGCTTTTCTCCTTGTGCCAGGAAGGTGACCAGGATTTCATCGCTCATGAGCTTGATCACCATGGGGCCATTTGAAAAGGGGTTGTCAGAGAGCGTGGGCGCAACCAGCGGCGTCAGATCCGCGATATCCCCGCGCTGGCGGCTGCCCAGAAGATCCTTGACCACTTCGGGATTGGTCCCGGAAAGCGCCGTCAGCACCCGCCAGCCCGCCGTATTGGGATTGAGCACCGGACGGGGGTTGACACTCAGGTAGCGCGTGATGGGATCATTTCCCCAGAGTGCCGCAACCTCTGCCCAGCCGAGCACATTGGTCAGTTCCTGCGGCAACACGAGATCGCCATTTTTCAAGAGGTGTTCCTTGCCCGCAGCACGGTATTCTTCCACTTCCGCGCCATTGATGTGGCGCAGGTTATCCGGGTCACGATAGTCGAGCAAGGCATCGATCAATTGCGCGCTCACTTCGCTGGAAACGCCATAAGTCCCCAGAAGACGCTCCAGCATTTGCCGTGCCATGCCCGTATCTCGCACCAGGTTGAGACTCAGGAGACCACGGACATCCTGAAAACTGACCGCGATCCCATCATTGACCCGGTAGAAACGCCCGTCCGGAACGACCAGGGCCTCCCCACTTCCCAGACCCTGCATGGTACGCGGCATGCTGGCCAGCAGAAAAAGCGCATGCGTGCGTGCTTCCAGCATGATTTTTTCCTGCTCGATCTGTCGCTGCTCCGCCCGCGCCAGCGTAAGCGCGGTCTCCATCTGGCGCCCCATATAGGTTGCGCCCAGCATCAGGAGCGCCAGTACGCCGATACAAAGGAGCAGGATGTAGCCCCGCTGGCGCGGCAGGCATTGAATGGAATGCCGCAGCATCACTTGAACATGTCCCAACTCATACCGGGCGGCAAGGCCGCTTTTTCCGGAAGCCAGGGATCTGCCCTGGGCGCGGCCAACCAGATTTCCTGCTGCCGCGTGCTGTTCCACCTCGCAGGCGTCAACAGCAGCCAGACCTGTCTGGGCAAGGCTTCTGTCCCCTGCTCCCATTGTGTTCGCGCCTCGCCTTTCGCGTCGATGAAACGAAATTCAGCGTTTACACCCTCCCAACTCGCCAACGTTGCCTGTGTCTGACTTTTGCCGCTTTCTTCGTAACGCAGAAACGCCTTGTCGCTATCCTGAACCAGCGTCATGCGGATCTGCGCTGTCATGGGCAACGCCTCCGGCATCAGCGTATTCGAGGTTTCACACTGAAATTCCGTCTGATTCCCCTGGAAATAACGCTTGCTTTCCTCTTCTTCCGGCAAACAGCCCGCAAGCACTTCCCGAAACCAGGCACGTTCGCGCAGCTGCCGTTCCCGCAACATCGTTTCGTTGCGCAATCCTTCCTGCACCCGAAAGATATAGAACAACGAACTCATCAGCACAGAAACCAGCATTCCCGTGATGGCCAGTGCAACCAGCACTTCCACGAGCGTGAATCCTTGCGACATGGGCACGCGCGCGGCTTTCATTCAAACGGACTCCTGTTGCTGCGCGTCTGGCGATAACCAATTCTCGTCAGTGTTTCTGTCAGCGGCGCCGTCTGTCCTTCCCGATAGGCTTGAATGGTCACGGAAAAAAGCGCGATATCGTAGAGTCCCATGCCCGCAGGATAGCCTGATTGCGGACGGATCTCGCCTTGCTGCTCGGAACTCCAGATAAAGCGTGTACTCCCCAGGATCAGTTCACCTTCAGGGCGCTCCATCGGGTTCAGTGCCGCAGACCAATTCAGGATTTGGCGGCGAATTTCCTGTTCGGCATAATGCTGGCGCAAACGTTGCAACGTTTCCAGATTCTGCTGCACCCAGCCCAAAAGGGAAAAACCCACTCCGGCAATCAGTACCAACGCCACCAGCGCCTCCAGAAGTCCGAATCCTGACGCGCCATGCCTTTCCCTCTGGCACGGATATTCATGCGCCATGATCTTTGCCTGCGCTCAGGTCGCAGGTCAATGCCTCGATATCGTATGCGGTGGATGAGGGCAATCCGGTTTCAGCCACAACAGGAGTCTGCACGACAATGCGTGAGCCGGAGCAAACCCCCAGAGCGGAAATCTTGAGTGGGGGCGTCGCTGTCAATTGCCAGCCCTCCGGAAGAACAAGTGGCGGCGCGCCATCCTCCAGATCGGTGTCGCCAAGGTCACGCGGCAATTCCAGCGCCTGACCGGAGAGCCGAACGCGGCGCGGCAATTGCAGCAGCCCATTTTCAATTTCCCGCAGAGCATATTGTTGCCGGTAAGCGTCGAGATACGTGCTGAAACGTGGTCCAGTCAGAGCAATCATCAGGCCGCTGATGAACAGCACCACCATGACCTCCAACAGGGTAAACCCATATTCACGCAACATGACAGGAGAATGAATCAGCGTTGGACAGGCGCGTTCAGGGTGTCGCCACCAATATCGGTGTCCAAGCCTTCGCCGCCAGGCTTGCCGTCCGCCCCGAGGGAAAGCAGCTGAAACCCTTGACCGCTCGCGGCAGGTGGCTGGTAGTGATAGGGGTTGCCCCAGGGGTCGAGCGGCACGGCGCTTTCCAGATAGGGGCCTTTCCAGCGTTTGTCCAGATCCGGGTCGGCGGGCCGAATTACGAGGAGATCCAATCCTTGATCCTGGTTGGGGTATACATTGATGTCGAGCCGCATGGTTTCGATTGCACCACGCAAGAGCTTGATTTGCGCCGTGGCGGTTTGCACCTTGGCGGTATCCACATGGCCGAACAACCGCGGCCCCACCATGCTGACCAGGAGACCAACAATGACCAGCACAACCAACATTTCCAAAAGGGTAAATCCTGCGGCACGGCAGAGATTTTTGTACCCAGAGCGTTTGCATGGCTTCATCGACCTGTTCATTTTTGCTCCAGAAAAAGCAGCGCCACGAAGGCTGACTCTGCGAAAGTTTCCGGGCTTGCCGTCCCCGGTTCGGAAAATCGAAAGATTATTGCGCATTTTTCAAAGTTTGACACTGGTCAGGCTTGTCATGGCCAGCACGATGCCAACCATGATAACGCCCAGCGAGGCTCCAATGGCAAGGATGCTGATCGGTTCAATCAGGGCGACAAGGCGACGCTGCACCGTTTTGTGGAATTCGGCAGCCTGCGTGGAAACAAAGCCCAGCATGGAACCCAGCGCGCCGGATTTTTCACCGACCTTCAGCATGGTCAGTGGCGTTCCTGTCAGCAATCTGCGCTCTTCGATGACGCTGGAGAGTTTTTTCCCCAGGCGAACATCATCGGCGACGCTTTTCAAACGCTCGGCATTTTCCGGGAGACGAACCGCAATCGCGGACAGCTCCAACGCCATCAGGATAGGAACGCGGCTTTGTACCAGTACAGCAAGGATGGAAGTCCAGCGTGAGGTTTCGCCTGCGGTAATCCAGGTTGACAACAGGGGTACCCTGCTCAAGCCCATCGTCAGCATGGTTTTGGCCTGTTCGTTCTTCATCAGGAGCGACACGCCAATGCTCGCGCAGGCAAAAGCCAGCCCAATTCCCAACCAGTGTGCGTTGACAAATACCCCTGTATTGAGTACCCATTCCGACAAGGCTGGAAGTTCCACCTGGCGTCCGCGCAGAATTCCGGTAAAGCGTGGCACCACGAAGGAAAAAATAAAGAGAATGGCACCGATGCCTGTTGTGATGAGGATCATGGGGTAGATCAGAGCTTCTCTGGTTTCCCCCCGCATCCGCGCCTCGAATTCCAGTTGTTCGGCAGCACTGGAGAGTGCTCCGGCCAAATCACCGGTGGCTTCCCCGGCACGCGCCAGCGCATAGACGTATTCAGGCAGTTTAAGCTTTGCCTTCCGGAGCGCGGAGGCAAAGCCATCCCCGCCATGTATGGCGGCACTCAACCCGGAAAGTGCAGCATTGAGGCGTGAATGCTGGTTGGCTTCCAGAAGCGTATTGAATGCATCCGAAATGCCAACGCCGGAACCCAGCAACGTGGCAAGCTCACGAACCAGGGCGATAACGTCGGCATGGCGGATCGCAGAAGAACCACCACCGATGCGCGCTTCCGCCAGCTTTTCCTCGCGCAGATCCAGCGTGGTGTAGCCACGCTCGAAAAGCATCTGCAAGGCTTCCGTTTCGGAGGCTGCATCCAGCCTCCCTTTTTGCTGGAAACCGGAACCATCAATGGCTTTGAAGGAAAACCGCATGTCATTTTCTGCCCTGTGCTACATCGCCAGGCAGCACAAATGGGAAGTTCAGGGCGCTGTGCGCTTTTTCAGAATGGCCTCTCGAAAGGCATCGGCACATTGGCGTAGATCGGCTTGATTTTGGGTGGACACGGCACATTCTCTGGTAGTGCCAAGTATCTTCAGTTTCTCCGTCAGATCGTCAATCATGGCCTGGCGTTCCAGTTGAAACTGCTGTTCGCTGATTTCGGGTACAGGCGCTTCCGGGACGGCGACAGGCGCAGCAGCTTCGTTCCCTGGTACTTCCGCCGGGACGGAATCACTGCTTTCTTCAGCGTGAACCACTCCAATGCTCAAGCAGAGCAGAGCGGACAAAATCCATTTGTTTTTTCTTCCAGTCAGCATGTTTTTCCTTTCCACAAAGCACAAATGATAGAGGGGGCGGTTCCGTCCCGGTTCAGGGCGCCCGCCAGACAGATACGCCAGATCCCCAGAAACAACGGGAGAACTGACCCTGCGGGGTGCGCAATGATACAGGATAATCTCCCAGTCTGATTTTCGTGCGTTTTTCTGAAAGGGCTTGTGACGAAACGAGCAACAGCCCTTCCGAACGAAAACAGAAAAATAAAATCAAGGAGAAAGATGGTCGGAGTGACAGGATTTGAACCTGCGACCCCTGCGTCCCGAACGCAGTGCTCTACCGGGCTGAGCTACACTCCGACGTTTTTGTGGCCTTTCGGTCGGAAGCAGATTAGTGCGAACGTTCCGCCGCGAAAGCCGATAATTCTATCAGGGCTTCACGATATTGTGAATCCGGCAAGACAGAAATTGCGTCCTGCGCGGCCTTTGCTTCGCTGCGGGCGCAGTGACGGGCGTGTTCCAGCGCGCCGGTGGCGCGAATGGCGGCAAGCACGGCGGGGAAATTTTCACGGCCTCCCGTTTCAATCGCGTGCCGCACGACAGCGGCTTCTTCCGCCGTGCCGTTCTGCATGACGTGGATGAGCGGCAGGGTTGGCTTGCCTTCGGCGAGGTCATCGCCCAGATGCTTGCCGGTATCCGCCTCCGCGCCGGAATAGTCGAGCACGTCGTCCACAAGCTGGAAGGCCGTGCCCAGACGCATCCCGTAGGCGGCAAGCCCCGCTTCGATTTCCGGTGCGGCGCCTGCGGCCATGGCTCCCAGACGCGCTGCCGCCTCGAAGAGTTTTGCGGTCTTGCAGCGGATCACTTGCAGGTAATCCGCCTCATTCACGTCCGGGACATGGCAGTTCATCAGTTGCATGACCTCGCCTTCGGCGATGATGTTGGTGACATCCGACAGCACCTGCATGATGCGCATGTTGTCGACCTCCACCATCATCTGGAAAGCGCGGGTATAGAGAAAATCCCCGACCAGCACGCTGGCGGCATTGCCGAAGAGGGCATTGGCCGTTTCGCGTCCGCGCCGCAATGCGGATTCGTCCACGACATCGTCATGCAGGAGGGTTGCGGTGTGGATACATTCCACCAACGCGGCGAGTTCGTATTTGGCGTGTCCGGTAAAGCCCAGGCTTCCTGCCGCCAGCAGGGTCAGCGCCGGACGCATCCGCTTGCCGCCGCCCGTGATGATGTACTCCGCGATCTGATTGATGAGCACGACTTCGGAACGGAGCCGTGTCCGAAGCACGGCATCCACCGCCTGCATGTCTTTCTGGATCAGCACGTAAAAGTTTGGCAGCGACAAGGCAATCTCTTTGTGGGAAAAATAAGGCTCGCGGATGATAGGAGGCGCCTGGGGGAAGCGTCAAGCCGTGCGGGTGGCCTGGGCGCAGCCCGCCCCGTGCAGCGGCGGGGCAAATACGTGTCAATGCCGGTAAAGCTGGATGATTTCCTGCAAATTGCCCGCAAGCTGGGCGAGATACCGGGAATTCTGGTGCGCGGCGTCGAAGTTGCTGGCGTTGTTTTCGATGCCGGTCGTGACCGTGACGGTACGGGTGATCGCCGTGGTTTGTGTGCTGGAACGTTCGGCGAGCTTGCGCACTTCGTCTGCCACCACGGCAAAGCCGCGTCCCTGTTCGCCCGCGCGCGCGGCCTTCTTGCGCTTGCAGGGGGCCTGTTACAAAAACCGGACAGCGGCGTTAGCCGTAACAGCACACGTACTGATACGGCTCGCCCGTGACTTCAATCTCAAAACTGGAATTTTCCGGCACATTGAAGGATTTCCCGGCGCCATAGGTTTTCCACTCCGTTTCCCCCTTGAACAACACGCGGCAGGCTCCGGAAATCGTTTCCATCTCTTCCGCCGCGCCCGTATTGAAGGTGAGGCGGGAAGGCAGAATCACGCCCAGAGTTTTTTTCGTGCCGTCCGGAAAAAGTACCGTGTGACTCACACATTTACCACCAAAATAAATATTGGCGGCTTTGAGAACAGAAACATTGTCGAATTGTTGGGCACTCATTGGCAACTCCCTGGATGTCTGGGGTGAAATTGAAAGTGGAGAATATTCTGTCAAAAACGAGGCACTGTGCGACGAAGCGTTTCCAGAAAACCGGATGGATCGCCACGGTGCTATGCGCCTCGCTTGTGGCAAGGTGGGGAATTGCCGCATCGCTTCGTTCCGTGCAGTGACGCTGCGGTTTGCTTACTTCCGTCTTGCCGCCAGATTGGCCGCGATCCGCAGGCGCAGGGCGTTCAGTTTGATGAAGCCTGCCGCGTCTTTCTGGTCGTAGGCTCCGGCGTCGTCCTCGAAAGTGGCGATGGTTGAATCGAAGAGCGAATCGGTTCTGGAATCGCGCGATACGACACTGACGCTGCCCTTGTAGAGTTTTAGCCGCGCTGTGCCATTGACCGTTTGCTGGGTAAAGTCGATCAGGGCTTGCAGGGCGCGGCGTTCGGGACTCCACCAGTAGCCGTTGTAAATGAGGCTGGCATAACGCGGCATCAGATCGTCCTTGAGGTGGGCAACCTCGCGGTCGAGCGTAATCGATTCAACGGCGCGATGCGCTTTCAGGAGGATAGCGCCGCCAGGCGTTTCGTAGCAGCCACGCGATTTCATGCCCACAGAGCGGTTTTCCACCAGATCCAGCCGCCCGATACCATGCTTGCCGCCCAGTGTATTGAGCCGGGCAAGCAGTTCGTGCGCCTTCATTGTTTCTCCATTCAGGGCAACCGGATCGCCCTGAACAAACTCCAGGTCCAGATATTCGGGCGCATCCGGCGCTTTTTCCGGCGCAACCGTCCACCGCCACATGGATTCCTCCGCCTCTGCCGAAGGGTCTTCCAGATGGCGGCCTTCGTAGGAGATGTGCAACAGGTTGGCATCCATCGAATAGGGCGATCCCTCTTCGCGGTGCTTGCGTTCGATGGGAATGCCGTTCGCCTCCGCGTAAGCGAGCAGTTTTTCACGCGAGAGCAAATCCCATTCGCGCCAGGGGGCGATCACCTTGACGCCGGGTTTCAGGGCATAAGCGCCAAGTTCAAAACGCACCTGATCGTTGCCCTTGCCGGTCGCGCCGTGGGAAATGGCGTCCGCGCCGGTCTGGTTGGCGATTTCGATGAGACGCTTGGCGATCAGCGGACGGGCAATGGAGGTGCCAAGCAGGTATTCGCCTTCATAGACCGTGTTGCAGCGGAACATGGGAAAGACAAAATCACGCACAAATTCTTCGCGCACATCGTCGATGAAGATGTTTTCCGGCCTGATGCCAAACTGGAGCGCCTTTTGCCGCGCGGGATCGAGTTCCTCGCCCTGTCCCAGGTCGGCGGTAAAGGTGACGACTTCGCACCGGTAGGTATCCTGTAACCATTTCAGGATGACAGAGGTATCCAGTCCGCCGGAATACGCCAGCACGACTTTTTTGACGTCGCTCATGGAAATTGCCTTTCGCTTGAAAAAATATCCCGCGCCGGGAAAAGGCGCGATTCTACATCAGGGAAAAGTGTCGGAGACGGGAAACGAAACGCCACGCTAATCTCCTGCCTTCGTCATTGCGGGGCACGCTCGTCTCTTTACACCAGCACGGTTTTCAGCGCCGCCAGAAACCGGGTGTTCTCGCGCTCTGTACCGATGGTGACACGCAGCCATTCCGGCATCTGATAACCGGCCAGAGGGCGCACGATGACGCCCTCCCTGAGCAGCCTCTGACACACGGCTGCCGCCGCCGCGGCGTCCGCTCCGGCACGGAAGGTCAAAAAATTCCCGCGCGCGGGAATGATTTCCAGCCCCAGCGCCTGAATCCCCGCTGTCAGTTTCTGCATCCCTTCCCGATTGGCCGCGAAACTGCGCGCGAGAAATTCCGTATCGTCCAACGCCGCCAGCGCGGCGGCAAGCGCCAGATTGTTGCAGTTGAAGGGCTGGCGCACACGGTTCAGCAAATCCGCTACTTCCGGGGAGGTCACGCCATAGCCGATGCGCAAACCCGCAAGTCCGTAAATCTTGGAAAAGGTGCGGCTGACGATGAGATTGGGAAATTCGGCAAGCCATTGTGTCGCGTCGTAGCGATCGGCCTCTTCCAGATATTCGGTGTAGGCTTCATCCAGCGCGACGATGATGTGTCCCGGCGTCCGCTTCAGGAAAGCACGCAGGGCATCGCCGGAAAGAAACGTGCCAGTGGGATTGTTGGGATTGGCGATCCAGATGACCGCCGTATCGGGACGCAGCGCCGCCCGCATGGCCTCGAGATCATGACCGAAATCCCGCGCGGGTATGGTCAACAGCTCCGCGCCCACGGAAAGCGTGGCAATCGGATAGACGGCAAAGGCATACTGCGCCGCGATGGCGGAACGTCCCGCATCCAGAAAAGCGCGGGCGACGAGATCCAGCACATCGTTGGAGCCGTTGCCCAGCACAATCTGGCGCTCCGACACCCCATGCCGCGCGGCGAGTTTCTGGATGAGTTCAAAGGGATCGGGATAACGTTCACCGCCCGCCAGCGCGGCGGCAGCGGCTTCCCTGCCCTTGGGGGACATCCCCAGGGGATTCTCGTTGGAAGCAAGCTTGACGATGGCCTCCACCGGCAAACCCAGCTCACGGGCGACGGCGGTGATCGGCTTGCCGGGTTGGTAAGGGGCAATGGCGCGGATATGGGAAAGAGAACTTGCGGCAAGCGACATGACAAAACCTTGAAAACAAAAAAAGGGTGAGAGACTCAGTAGACGGCAACGGGATAGGAACCCAGTACCTTGAGATAGGCCGCTTCCTCCTGCAAACTTTTCAGCGCGGCGGCAACCCCGGCATCGAGACGGTGGCCTTCCACGTCCATGTAATAGACGTATTCCCACAAGCCCTGCCGTGCCGGACGCGATTCCAGGCGGCACATGGAAACGCCGGCGGCAGCGACAGGCTTCAGGAGTTCAAAGAGCGCGCCGGGACGGTTACGGGAAGAGAGAATGAGCGAAGTCTTGTCGCGCCCGGAAATGCCCGCATCATGCCTGCCCAGCACTGCAAAACGGGTAGTATTGTTGGGTTCATCCTCGATGGAAGCGGCCAGCGTCGCCAGCGCATAGCGTTCCCCCGCCGCCACGCCCGCAATCGCTGCCACAGTTTCGTCTTCCTCGGCGGCCTGTTGCGCGGCCAGGGCGTTGCTCGCCACCCGCACCCGCTCGGCTTCGGGCAAATTGCGGTTCAGCCATTCGTGACATTGCGCCAGCGACTGCGCGTGCGCATAGACTTTTTTCACCGCCCGCAACTCCGGCGCGCGGGACAGCAGATTCTGGTGGATGCGCACCACAACCTCCCCGCAAATGTGCAGCGAGGTTTGCAGGAGCAGATCCAGAGTCCGCCCAACCGCGCCCTCGGTGGAATTTTCCAGCGGCGCGACGGCGTATTCGGCGTGCCCCGATTCCACTTCGCGGAAAACATCGTCAATGGAAGCGCAAGAGAGAAGGCATGCGGCGTGACCAAAATGCTTGACGGCGGCCGCCTCGGAAAAAGTTCCGGCAGGCCCCAGAAACGCGACGGAAAGCGGTTTTTCCAGCGACAGGCAGGCCGACATCACCTCGCGGAACAAAAGCGTCACGCTCTCGTCTGGCAGGGGGCCTGCATTCAGCGCCTGCAAGCGGCGCAGCACCTGCGCTTCCCGTTCAGGCCGGTAGCTGTGCCCCGCCGCACCGTGCCGCGCCTTGATTGCGCCCACTTTCTGGGCACAGCAGGCACGCTGGTTCAAGATATCCAGAAGACGCGCGTCCAGCGCGTCGATTTCCTCGCGCACGTTGGCGAGTTCCTGTTGCAGAGTGTTGTCCATGTTTCGATTCGCACCCATCGCTGGGTGACAACCACGCATGGAGACACTTGCGCCTCTCCCATGCGTGAGGATTCGGTTTCAAACCGGAGTGGTTTTCGATGAAAAATCAGCGGGGCAAAGGCGGGAAAATCGCCTTTGCCGGGTCATGTGAAAATCAGACTTTGCGCTTTGTGGATTTGGCGGGCAAGGCAAGCGCCGCCGGAGCCGCGGGCGGCAAGGTCTCGACGACGCTGGCGGTGAGCGGCGCGGGCGCTTTTTCACCCCGGCTGACCAGGGCTTCGACGTGGAAAGTGTCGGCAGCCCAGGGCATGAAAACCTGCATGGAGAGCCGCATCAGCTCGCCAATGCGCTCACCGGAAAAAGGGTCCAGCGCGGCAAGCGGCTCGATTTGTGCTTCCACACGCGGCATTGGCCAGCCTCCCAGCAACTGCGCCCAGGACTGGGTGAAATTTCCCCCGGATTGCCCGCCCACGAGGGGCGCAAAGGGTGAAAACTGCGTGAAAGACTGCGCCAGAAGCTGGGCAAAAGACTGGTCGAAAGGCTGCGCCGAAAGCCCCGGCACATCCCGCCAGCTCCGCTGCCAATACTCCAGATAATCGTTCCAGAAATCCGTAAACCACCACATATCCGTTTCCTTTGCCATCCTGGTTCAATGAAGAATCGTAAGCCTAACACGCCTGCGCCCCGATAGGGGACTTTACCAGTGAAGGTCTTGGGTGGCACAATGCAAACTGTATATCAACAAAGCGTAAAAAACCAGGGCTACCCTGAACCCTATTGCGCAAACAAAAGGACAACATCATGACTCGGATCGCCAACTGGAAGATTTGGGTTCGCCTGACGGCCGCAATCTGGATTGTGCTGGTAGTCGCGTGGAGCGGCCTCATCACTTGGGAAAGCATGGGGAACCGGGAAATCGCCATACGCCAGGCGGAAGACTTCGCCCAGAGCATCCACGAAATGACCATGGCCGGGCTGACCGGGATGATGATTACCGGGACGGTTGGGCAGCGTGAGGTGTTTCTGGATCAGATTACCCAGCTTTCCATCATCAAGGATCTGCACGTCGTGCGCGGCCCGGAAGTTTCCAAAATCTACGGCCCCGGCAAGGATGAACGCAAGCTGGATGCCATCGAGCAGAAAACACTGGATACCGGCGAACCTTACAGTGCCGTGGTGGTGGAAGAAAACGGCGAACGCGCCCTGCGGGTGGTCAACCCGACCCAGGCCAGCACCGATTATCTGGGCAAGAACTGCGTGACCTGTCACATGGTGCCGGAAAACACGGTGCTGGGCGTGGTCAGCATGAAAATTTCGCTGGCTTCGGTTGAATCCGCCGTGACGACGATGACTCTGCGCATGGCGACAGCGGCACTGGTGGTCAGCCTGATCCTTCTGCTCATCATCTACGGGTTGAGCCGCCATTTCGTCACCCAGCCGCTCGACGCCCTGCGCTGCAGCCTCGTCGACATCGCGCGTGGCGAAGGCGATCTGACCAGCCGTCTGGAAATCAAGGGAGAGGATGAAATCGGGCAAACGGCTTCCGTCTTCAATGAGATGATCGAAAACTTTGCGCACCTCGTGCGTCAGGTGAGTGAATCCGCCCGACAGGTTTCCGGGCAGGCGGGAGAACTGGCGGACAGTGCCGCGCAGGTGCGGGAAAGCTCCCGGCAACAGGATGTCAAATCCACGGCCGCTGCCGCCGCTGTGGAACAACTGGTTGCCTCCATCGCTTCCATCGCGCAAAGCGCCGAGCATGTGCAGGCACAATCGAAGGAATCGCTGGAGCGGGCGCAGGAAGGCAATCACCGGCTGGATGTCCTGCTGGGCGCAATGGACATGGTGGCCAACGCCGTACAGCAGATGGCAAGTGCCGTGCAGGAATTCGTCAGGAATACCGAGGCGATTACCGCCATGACCCAACAGGTGCAGGATATTGCCGAGCAGACGAACCTCCTTGCCCTGAACGCCGCCATTGAAGCGGCTCGCGCAGGCGAACAGGGGCGTGGTTTTGCTGTGGTGGCGGATGAGGTCAGAAAACTCGCGGAAAAATCTGCCCGTTCCGCCGTGGAAATCAACAAGGTCACGGAAAGGCTCACCACCCAGTCGGAAATCGTGCGTCAGGCGATCAGCAGCAGCTTCGCGCACATCGCCAGCAGCCAGGATTCCGCGCGGGAAGTGACCAAAGTGCTGGATGCCGCCAACAATTCCGTGCAACAGGTCATGGAAGGTCTGGGCAAAATCAGCGAAGCCACCCAGCAGCAAAGCAACGCCTCCAGCGAAGTGGCCGCCAACATCGACGCCATCGCCGAAATGGCCAACAACAACAACAGCACGGTGGAAGAAACCGCAAGTTCGGCGGACAAACTCAATGGCCTCGCCACAGACCTGCAAAAAACCGTGGGACGCTTCAAGGTCTAGCGCAAAGCGATCCAACAAAACCCCGTGGCCATTGTGACGAGGTGTGGTGGAATGGCACGGGGCTGTATCCCTCGCTTGTGACGAAGTCTCGCTCCTGTTTTCGCCACTTTTGAATTGTGCCCGTCGCAGGATCGCGTCTTGTAAAACCACGCGATGGGGATAAAGATTGGCGCGATGTTTGTGGATGTGAACTCATGTGGCGACCTCGATGCTTGCGGTTTGCAAGGCAACTGCCGCATGTCGCGTTCCGGCACAAGCCGCCATCCGGCCCATGTCTCCAGCACTGGACAAACGATTTCATACAAGATAACATGTATAAGAGTTGGATCCTGAGCACATGCACACTTCCGTCCAGACATTCCCCGGCGATGGAAGTTGTCCAAAAGAAACTTCCTCCCCTACAATGTCGTGTTTTTCCCGGTCACGTTTTGCGACCTTCTGAAAGGATTTCCCATGCTTGCCGTCTATCGCGCCCATGCCGCCGAACGCGCCGCGCTCGGCATTCCCGCCCTGCCACTGTCCAAGGCACAAACCAGCGAACTCATCACACTGCTGAAAAATCCGCCCAGGGGCGAGGAAGCCTTTTTGCTGGAACTCATCAGCCAGCGCGTCCCCGCTGGCGTAGACGACGCGGCGAAGATAAAGGCGGAGTTTCTGAGCCGCATCGCCAAAGGCGAGGAAAAGAACGCGCTCATCACGCCGCGACAGGCCACCGAATGGCTGGGCACCATGTTGGGTGGTTTCAACGTGAAACCCCTGATTGATCTGCTCGCTGCGTCCGAATGCGGCGATGTCGCTGCCGAGGCGCTCAAGAAGACCCTCCTGGTGTTCGACGCCTTCCACGATGTTGCCGAACTCGCCCAAACGGGCAACGCCAACGCCAAGGCTGTACTGCAATCCTGGGCAGATGGCGAATGGTTCACCACGCGCCCAAAAGTTCCGGCGGCGCAAAAACTCACGGTGTTCAAGGTCACGGGCGAAACCAATACCGATGATCTTTCTCCCGCGCCCGACGCCTGGTCACGCCCGGACATTCCCCTGCACGCGCTCGCCATGTTGAAGAATCCGCGTCCCGGCATCGAAGCCGACGAAGCGGGTGTGCGCGGCCCCGTCAAGCAACTGGAAAAACTCGCCGCCAAGGGTTTGCAGATCGCCTATGTCGGCGATGTCGTGGGCACCGGTTCCTCGCGCAAGTCCGCCACCAATTCCGTGCTCTGGTTTACTGGCAAGGACATTCCCTTTGTCCCCAACAAGCGTTTTGGCGGCGTCTGTCTGGGCGGCAAGATCGCGCCCATTTTCTTCAACACCATGGAAGACGCGGGCGCGTTGCCGATCGAACTGGACGTTTCCCAAATGGAAATGGGCGACGAAATCGAACTCCTTGTCGATCACGCCACCGCCAGCGTGACCGCGAAGAAAAACGGCGTGGTGATCGCGGAAGCGGCGCTGAAAACGCCGGTCATTCTGGATGAAGTCCGCGCCGGGGGACGTATCCCCCTCATCATCGGGCGTGGCCTCACCACCCGTGCGCGGGAGGCGCTGGGCTTGCCGCCTTCCACCCTCTTCTGCCTGCCGCAACAACCAGAGGAAAAGGCGAGCGGCTTTTCGCTCGCGCAAAAAATGGTGGGGCGCGCCTGTGGCCTGCCGGAAGGCAAGGGCATGTTGCCCGGCGCTTATTGCGAACCCCGGATGACCACCGTCGGCTCTCAGGACACCACCGGCCCCATGACCCGCGATGAACTGAAGGATTTGGCCTGCCTCGGCTTTTCCGCCGATCTGGTGCTGCAATCCTTCTGTCACACCGCCGCCTACCCCAAGCTCGTCGACGTCAAGACTCACCGCGAGCTGCCCGCCTTCATCAGCACGCGCGGCGGAGTTGCCCTGCGTCCGGGCGACGGCGTCATCCACTCCTGGCTGAACCGTCTGCTCTTGCCGGATACCGTCGGCACCGGCGGCGACTCGCACACACGTTTCCCGATCGGTATTTCCTTCCCGGCAGGTTCCGGCCTTGTCGCCTTCGCCGCCGCGACCGGCGTCATGCCGCTCGACATGCCGGAATCGGTGCTGGTTCGCTTCAAGGGCAGGATGCAGCCGGGGATTACCCTGCGCGATCTGGTCAACGCCATTCCCTATTACGCCATTCAGCAAGGGTTGCTGACGGTGGAAAAGAAAGGCAAGAAAAACGTCTTTTCCGGACGCATTCTCGAAATCGAAGGCTTGCCCGACCTGAAAATCGAACAGGCATTTGAACTCACCGACGCTTCCGCCGAACGTTCCGCCGCCGCCTGCACGGTGGCGCTCAACCGCGCGCCAGTGGAGGAATACCTGAAATCCAACATTGCCCTGATGCAATGGATGATCGCCAACGGCTATCAGGATGCCCGCACCCTGCAGCGCCGCATCGCCGCCATGCAGGCATGGCTTGCCAAGGGCGAACTCCTCAAGGCCGACGCCAACGCCGTCGAAACCGGAGCCTACGCCGCTGTAATCGAAATCGACCTGGCCGAGATCCGGGAACCCATCCTCGCTTGCCCCAATGACCCGGATGATGTGAAGCTTCTCTCCGAAGTCGCGGGCGACAAGATCGACGAAGTGTTCATCGGTTCCTGCATGACCAATATCGGTCACTTCCGCGCTGCCGGAAAGATTCTGGATGGCAAGAGCGATATTCCCACCCGTCTCTGGATCGCCCCGCCAACCAGAATGGACGCCATGATGCTGACCGAGGAAGGCTATTACAGCGTGCTGGGCAAATCCGGCGCACGCATGGAAATGCCGGGCTGCTCGCTCTGCATGGGCAATCAGGCGCAAATCAGAAAGGGGGCGACGGCACTTTCCACTTCCACCCGCAATTTTCCCAACCGGCTGGGGATTGATACCCGCGTCTATCTGGGATCAGCGGAATTGGCCGCAATCTGCGCCCTGCTGGGCAGGATTCCCGATCCTGCCGAATATCAGGAACGTATCGCGGCGGTCAATGCCAAGGCAGGCGAAATCTATCGCTATATGAACTTCAACGAAATTACCGAGTTCGCGGAAAACGTGGCCTGAAGCAAACCCTCTTCAATCGCGGTGGAGGAGACAAAGGGGCAGACAAAAAGCCCCACTCACCGAAACCCCGCCAACTCTTTTGGCGGGGTATTTTTTTGGGTGCGGCATGGCGGAGGGGATCGAGCAACTGCGCGCCTGCCTACCGGGATGGAAAGGTTATTTGGGATTGTCGCAAGCCGAGAGGCCACAACCCGGCGAAGAAAAACAGTTCAATCGCAAGGTAGAAACCAATGCTGTCGTGCGACAATTCAAAACTGGGCTGGCAAAGTTCAAACGGCAACCTGCCGGACTGCGACGATCGAGGCGCAAGGAACGGTTCCAGAGAGGCTCACGCAAATTTTGACGAAGGCAAGGGGAGTGTAACCATGCATGAAATCATCTGTCCGCAGTGCGGAAAGGCGTTCAAGATCGATGAAGCCGGTTACGCGGACATCCTGAAGCAAGTGCGTGACAGCGATTTTGAAAAGCAATTGCATGAGCGGCTGGAGTTGGCCGAGCAGGACAAGCACAATGCAGTCGAACTCGCCCAGGCCAGGGTCGCCAGCGAATTACAGAAGGTTACCTCCGCAAAAGACGCCGAGATCCAAGCGCTGAAGGCCAGACTCGATGCAGGTGAGGTTGCGCGCAGGCTTGCCGTGAGCGAAGCCCTGAGCACAGTGGAAAAAGAGCGCGACGCGCTTGCCAACGAACTTGAAAAGGCCCAGCTCGACCAGCAAGCCGCATCCAGGCTGGCTGAGGCCAAACTGGCGAGCGAGTTGCAGAAAGCCGAAGCAGCAAAAGAATCTGAAATTCAGGCGTTGAAAGCCAGGCTTGAAACCAGCGACATCACTCAAAAGCTCGCGATCACCAAGGCGGTCAGCGTGATCGAAAAGGAGCGAGACGAACTGAAGCGCGTCTTGCAGCAGGCTGAACTCGAAAAGCGTCTCGCCGAGAAGTCGCTGAAGGAAAAGTACGAAACGCAGATCAAGGATCGCGATGACGCGATCGAACGCCTTCGGGACATGAAGGCGCGGCTATCGACCAAGATGGTCGGCGAAACTCTTGAACAACATTGCGAGACCGAGTTCAACCGGATTCGCGCCACCGCGTTTCCCAGGGCGTACTTCGAGAAGGACAACGACGCGCGCAGTGGCAGCAAGGGCGACTATATCTTCCGCGATTCGGATGAGACCGGTGTCGAAATCGTCTCGATCATGTTCGAGATGAAAAACGAGAGTGACGAGACCGCCACCAGGAAGAAGAACGAAGACTTCCTGAAGGAACTCGACAAGGATCGCACCGAGAAGGGGTGCGAGTACGCGGTGCTGGTTTCCCTGCTCGAACCCGACAGCGCGCTGTACAACACCGGAATCGTCGATATGTTCCACCGCTATCCGAAGATGTACATCATCCGTCCGCAGTTTTTCATTCCCATCATCACGCTGCTGCGAAATGCCGCGATGAACGCGCTCAAGTACAAGTCGGAATTGGCGCTCGTAAAGACGCAAAACATCGACATCACGAATTTTGAAGCCCGGCTTGAGACGTTCAAGACAGCATTCTCGAAAAACTACGACCTCGCTTCCAAACGCTTCCAAACGGCGATCGAGGAAATTGACAAGTCGATTGACCACTTGCAGAAGACGAAGGATGCCCTGCTCGGTACCGACAGGAATCTTCGCCTTGCGAACGACAAGGCGCAGGATGTGACGATCAGGAAACTGACCCGGAACAACCGGACGATGACGGTCAGGTTTGCCGAACTCGGAAATCCAGATTCTTTCGATACGGAATGACGCTCAAATTCAAGACCCAGGCTGACCAGACTGCCATCGTGCAAGCCGTGGTGGATTGCTTCAAGGGACAGCCGCCTGTTCGCGGAGGCCGGGTTCATTCCAGAAACTGCTCCGACCCCGCCAGGCCGATTTTGCTCAGGCCGTTTCGCTGTACCATCGCCATGACCGCCGCCACGACGGCGTAGGATGCTTTCGCGTCTGGGCGGATATGCAGTTCCGGTTGCGACGCCCCGGCGGCAAGCTGTTTCAGCCGGCCTTCCAGCGTCGCCACGCCGCCTGTGACCGCCTCGTCATTCCATAGGATGACATCGTCGCCGCCAATGGCGATGCGCACGACATCCGGCTCCACGAGCGGCGGCGGCGGCCTGCCCTGCGGCAGATTGAGATCCACGGAATGAAGCTGGATCGGAATCGTGACGATCAGCATGATCAGCAGCACCAGCATCACATCGATCAGCGGAGTCGTGTTGATGTCGATCATGACTTCCGGGTCGGATGTATTGTCGATTTGCATCCCCATGTGCTTTCTCCCTGTGCGTTCAACCGCGTGGTCCGGGTTCCGTGACAAAGCCGATTTTCAGGATTCCGGCTTGCTGGCAGGCGAGTACGATACGTCCCACAGGTTCATAGCGTGACTGCGCATCCCCGCGAATCTGGACTTCCGGCTGCGTTTTGGCCTGCGCGGCGGTTTTCAGACGCCGCCGCAATTCAGCCACGCTCACGACTTCCTGATTCCAGTAAGTCGTGCCCTCACGCGTCACCGAAAGCTGGATGTGTTCCGGCTTCATTTCGCGCGGCTTGTTCGTTTCCTGCGGCAGTTGAACCGGCACGACATGGATCGCCACAGGAATGGTGATGAGAAAGATGATGAGCAATACCAGCATCACATCCACCAGCGGCGTCGTGTTGATGGTGGAGATGGCTTCATCCGCTTCGCTGCCTGAACCCACGTTCATTCCCATGATTTCAGCCTCTGGCGATCGAAAGCCGGGCGGCGGCGGTACGGGAAGTCTCGCCGCCCAGGAGGGTGGCGTGCAGGTCGGCGCCAAACGCGCGCACTTCATCCAGCGCCGCCTTGTTGCGCCGCACCAGCCAGTTGTAGCCCAGCACCGCCGGAACCGCGACGGCAAGACCAATGGCGGTCATGATGAGCGCCTCGCCCACCGGCCCGGCCACCTTGTCGATGGAAGCCTGTCCGGCAATGCCGATGGCGGTGAGCGCGTGGTAAATCCCCCAGACCGTGCCAAAAAGACCGATGAAGGGCGAAGTGGAACCCACCGTCGCCAACAGCGCCAGACCATCCTGCAAGCGGTTCTGCACGTTTTCGACGGCGCGCTGGATGGATTGCCCGATCCAGGTATTCAGGTCGATATGTTCCAGAAGGCCGACGTGATGCGCTTTCGCCTCCAGCCCGGATTGCGCGATGAAACGGAAAGCGCCCTGTGGATTCAGCGCTTCCGCGCCTTGCTGCACGCCCGGAGCCGCCCAGAACTTGCGGCGCGCTTCTTTCGCGTGGCGAAAGAGCCTGTGCTGTTCGTGGAGCTTGGTCACGATCACATACCAGCTTGCGACGGAAAGCAGCAGCAGAATGACCAGCGTTCCCCGTGCGACGAGATCGCCCTGCCGCCACAGGGCATCCAGCCCATAGGGATTCCCGACGGCGGCGGTTTCTTCGGCTGTTGTTTCAGCGGCAGCCACGGGTTCAGGTTCGGCGGCGGCCACAGTTGCCGCCGCAGCCGCAACGGCAGGCTCGGCGGCAACAGCAGGCGCGACCTCTGGCTCCTGCGCGTGCGCAATGACGCCCATGCTGATGGCCAGAGCCGCGCCCAGAGACAGCAGAAACTTCCGCAGGACACGGAAACGGGAAAGAAAGACCGGAAACAACGACCGGAACGATACAGATATGGCGTGCTGGGACATCATCATGTGTTCTCCATGAAAAAAAGAAATCAATGCGGAAAAGGAAAAGGGTCAGAAAAAACGCCCCCGGTCCAGTCGCTCAACTCAACGAAAACTCGAACGGCACACGCACCAGCGCGGGATGCTCCTGCCCCACGCAACGAAAACGCTTTACGGCCGCCACGACGGTCTTGTTGAAAACCGGGTCACTGGAACGCACGATGCGAATGTTGCCGATTTCGCCATGCGGCTCCACCATGAATTCGACGAGCACCTCTCCACTTTTGTTGAAGCGCAGAGCCTGCGGCGGATAGGGCACACTGCCGCGAATATCCAGATGATTGGGGCAAACAACGCCTACCGACGCAACCACGGGAGCAGGAACAGGAGCAGGCGGCGCGGGCGGCGCAGGGGGTGGCGGCTCATACTGGACGACGGCCACCGTCGGTTCCGTTTGCACCGCCGGCGAAATATCCGGCGGCGGCGCATAGAATTTGGGCGGCGGCGTTTTTGTCGCGGGAGCCGCCTGCTTCTGCACAGGCGGCGGCGGCTTTTCAACGACAGGTTTTGCCGCTTCGACCAGATGTACCGACAGCGGCGCTTTGAACACCGCGGCCACCTCGCGCGCAAGACCATTGGCCAGCGCCCAGGCCAACAGCAGATGAAAAACGATGACGAACACAATCCCGGTCAGATGACGACCTGGATCACGCAGGTTTTGCGCATAACTGGCAGTGTGGGACATAGTCGTTTCCAATTCGTTTTGCGGTGCAAGAACATTCTGGTTTCGATACACCTGCTTTAGCAGGATGCGTGCCAAATGGCACACAAGGGACAACATGTTTTCAAGGCATTGTTTTTAATGGAGTCAACAACCAGGGCTGCATCAGAGGGCAGAATTTCCCCGGCGCTGCGGGTGATGGCAAACCACCACGATTGCTGTCAAATCAACAGAGGTGCGAAACAAACCCGGACATCGCCGCGCGCGCTTCACTCTTCGATGAAACCAAAGCGCGCCAGGCGCGTGCGCATGACATTGCGGGTCACGCCCAGCAAACGGGCGGCGGCGGACTGGTTGTGCGCGCAGAACTCGAATACGGTTGTCACAATCGCCTTTTCGATCCGCTCGTCGATCGAGGCGGCATCGCCCGTGTCGCGTGAGGCGCAGATTTCCTGCAAGGCCGCTTCCAGCCCGCGAATGCCGCAACCCGGCGTACCGCAACGGTTGGCAACCACCGCGCAAGAGAGGCCAAAATCCTCGAAATTGAGCGCCTTTGCCTTGTCCGGGCAAACAATCAAGGCGTGATGCACGGCGTTTTCCAGCTCGCGGATATTGCCCAGCCAGGGATAAGCGACCAGTTTTTCCAATGCGGCAGGCGCAACCGGCAAGGGATCGCGCGACAGGCGCTGCGCGTAATAGCGGATGAAATGTTCGAGCAGAACGGGAATGTCTCCCGGACGCTCGGCAAGCGGCGGCAGATGAATCATCGCCACCTTGAGGCGGTAATACAGATCCTCGCGGAAGCGTCCCGCCGCGACGGCTTCCTCGAGATCGACATTGGTCGCGGCGATCAGGCGCACATCAATGGGAACAGGACGCCGCGAGCCGACACGCACCACTTCCCGTTCCTGCAAGACCCGCAGAAGTTTCACCTGTTGTCCCAGCGGCAGGTCGCCGATTTCATCCAGAAAGAGGGTACCGCCGTTCGCGGCCTCGAACCAGCCCGCCCTGGGCGCAATCGCGTCGGTAAACGCGCCGCGCTCATGACCAAAGAGTTCGGCTTCGATCAGGTTTGCGGCAATCGCGCCGCAATTGACCGCCAGAAACGGTTTTTTCACCCTGCGGCTGCGCGCGTGAACGTAACGCGCCACCAATTCCTTGCCGGTGCCCGTCGCGCCCCGGATGAGCAGATTCGCGTCCGTGGGCGCCAATCGCGCCAGCCGCGCTTCCAGTTCACGGGAGCGGGGGTCTTCAAACACCAGCGCCTTGGCGCGAATGCTCAGGGAAAGGGTATGTGGGTTCTTGAAGGACAAAACATCGCCTCGCCCATTGCTGGCGAGAGGAAAGTTTTCCACATCCAGCAGCGCGTCATCGACATACACGTCTGGGTTCACAGGCGGCAGCGCGTCAAGCGGCGCCGCATACGCGAGCATGGCATCCATAAAGGTTTCTCCTTGTTGGGGGCGCAACATCTTCTTTTTGTTTGCCAAACCATAAAACAAAATCCAGACAGGGGTCGAAGAATTTAAAGTCCTTTACTTATGCATATTAAGAATATAAAAAGCGAACGTGTCAACATTGCTGGCATAGAAGCAACCCATGCGTAAAATGACTGCTCTGCCAGCAATTCTGCTGTAAATTTGGCAATCTGACGCCTGTTGCCGTTGCCGCGCCTTGTTGTAGCGATACAAAAAAACAGGCGTACAGACACGACAGTCTGTACGCCCACAACAAAAATGAATCCCGCCGGGGATCAAAAGCGGAATACGCCCTCCGCGGAAAATTCGGGGAGCGGACGGCGTTCACCTGGAAATTCCCGTGCCTGTAAAGCTTCCGGCAGCTTTTCCGGGTTTCCCTTGCGCCCGATCACGATGGCGCTCTCCAGCTTGAAGCCTTCGGGAACCTCCAGTTTTTTGACAATGGCCGCGCCATCGAAACCGGCGATGATGTGCGCGACAAGGCCGGAAAGACTTGCCTGCAAGGCAAGAAACGCCACTGCCGCGCCGGTGTCGTATGAGGCGAAGCCGGTTTCAATGGCTTCCGTTTTGCCGGGCGCGACGAACTTTCGCTCGGAAAACGCGAAGACGAGCGCGGAAGCGTGCTGCGCCCAATCCCGGTTGTAGGGGATGAGGAGATCCAGAAACGGCTTCCAATACGGCGTGCCGCGGCGCGCATACACAAACCGCCACGGCTGCGCGTTGTAGGCGGAAGGCGCCCAGCGCGCGGCCTCGAACAGGTCTTGCAGCACGCTTTCGCTCACTTCTGTTTCATCAAAGGCACGGGCAGACCAGCGTTCCAGAAAAATGGGACTGATCTTCCGTTCGGACTGACGGGGTTGAGTCATGATAAAACTCCATTGGGCAGGTTTGAATCAGGGATCACCAAAAGTGGAAAAATTCCGGCGCAAGCGCGGGGCAAATGGCGCTGTTTCTCCCCTTTGGCCTGCATCCGGCTCGAGTCACAGATTGTAAAACAGAAACGGTGGGGAGAATCTCTCCCCGCCCGTCCCGGCTTATTGACCGCCGTTCCAGCGCAAATCATCCGTCGGAACCAGTCCCAGCGCCTTGCCTTCCTCGTAAAGCCCCGTCATGTTCCAGTTGCGCCAGAGGACGCCCGCGCCATAGGTGCGCGGGCCGCCCACCAGTTCGGAGAGCGTGGCCAGTTGTGCCGCCTCTTCAAACAGGATGATGTTTTCCACATGTTCGCGGATGCCTTTTTTGCCCCACACCGTGCCCCCGCCGTTCGCTTCGAGAATGGCAGTGTTGCGCGGATTTTCCTCGATCTTTTCGATGATGAAATCCACCTCCTCCTGCCGCCGGTCGATATAGATCGGAATTTCCTTCAGCAGATGATGGCGCTGGAAGGCCACGTAGGTTACGGGCAGGGTGCGGTGCGTCTGTCCCCATACCGCGACATAGGGCGTATGCACATGAGAAATGACGGTAATTTCCGGACGCACGCGGAACAGCTTCGCGTAACGGTTGTCCCCCCGTGTTCCGGCGCCCCCGCCCAACCGTTTGCCCTCCAGATCGTAAAGCGCGGGGATGGGGCTTGTGCCCCTGTCCCAAGGACCAGGATCATTCACCACGACGAGCTTGTCCTCGCCCGGAATGCGCACGACGAACCCCACTGTACCGAAGGCCGTGGTCGTGCCCGTTTCCCGCAAAACACGGAAAGCCTTTTCGCCATCCGCCTTGACGCTGGCGACAAAATCCCGTGCCGCCGCTGTAAGTTCCAGAGTTTCGCCAACCATGAAAATACCTCCAACCATTCTATGAAAACGCAGTAACCGACTGCGCGGCGGGGGATGCTTATTTCATCCCGTAAAAAAATCCGCATAATGACGAGGGCGGAGGGAGACCACCGCGCCGGGGAAAAGCGGAAATCATGCACAGGTGCTCAGGCATACTGTTTGCGCCCGCGATCGCGTTCTTCCAGCAGGGCGCGCGCCATTGCCAGCGGACGTTCATCAAACCAGCTTTCCAGATCGAAATCCTGATCGAGAAAGCCATGCAGCCACATGAAGTTCTTCTGAACCGCCAGCAGAGCGCGCCGTTCCCGCGAAAGATCGGGATGGAGCGCGCGATGAAAATCCTGCCGGTAGGCTTCCGCCACGCCTTCGGCGTCCGCGCCGGTTTCCGCCCGCAAGGCCGCGCGAACTTCGGCAAGATGGGTCGCCGCCCAGTCCGCCGCCTTGAGCGTCTGCGCGAGAAAACGAACCAGCAGGTCAAAATAATGTTCGATGAAATCCGTATGCACCGTGATCGGGCGCGGCGTTCCGTTGTTGACCCGAAAACGCTTCTCCGGCAAGGCATCGAGATCGATGGCGACCACCGCGCCTGCCGCCTTGGCCGCCGTCACGGCGCGCGCGCCCTTGACATAGACGGCGTCCACCCGGTTTTCCCGCAAGGCTTCCAGCCCCTGCCAGAGATTGTGGCCGCCGCGCCGCCCGGAATTGCGTCCGTCATCGCCGGAAGCGACCTCGACGAAACGGGCGTCCTCCAGGGTAAGCCCCGCCGCGGCGAGCGCCCCCTTGTAGCCCTGCAAACTCATGCCGCGCGCGATACTGCTGCCGCGCGCGTGGGCGGCAATCGCGCGCGTGACAAAAGCGGGCAGCGCCAGCCGTTTGCCTTTCAGATCGGCGGGCGACTGTATACCGCTGTCGGGACGCGCCAGAATGACCTGCCATTCATCGATCCAGGTAAGACCAATGACCTTCGTTGACGCCCCTTGCGCGCGGGCGGCGAGCGCCAGGAGCGCGCCCCCTTCGCGGATGAGATTCCCGAGCGCGTGATCGTAATGATGGCGTGCAAGTTCGGGCGGCGCGTCTTGCAGGGTGGCCACCCGGATGCCGTCCGCGCTGAATTCTTCCTCCAGCCAGCCCAGCCGCCAGGCGAGTCCGGTCGCGGTCGGAACCGGACAGCGGGTAAACCAGAGCGTCTGTGCGCCGGTATCTGCCGTTATGGATTGAGACATTCATGTTCTCCAGAAATGCGTGTAACGCGGAAAAATCTGGCGGACCTTGCCTTGCCAGACCTCCCGCGTTCAGCATTGGGCAGGGGTCACGCCACTTCCCGCAGCCGGGTTTCAACGCTGCCGCGCACCAGCGGCAACACTTCCTCGCCGACGCGATATGCTTCTTCCAGATGCGGCGTGCTGGCCAGGATGAAAGCGCCCGCCCCCAGTTGCACCAGTTGATCCAGCCGCTCGGCAACCTGCTCATAGCTGCCGACGATGCCGTTCGTCTGCCCGCCGCGCAAGAGCGCAAACCCTGACCAGACATTGGGTTCGATGATGAAATCGCGGTAACTGTTGATCGTCGTCGGACGGAAGGATCGCTGGCGTGCCGCGCCTACCGATTCACTGTCGATCGAGGCGTAGTAGCGTTCCCAAACCGCTTTGTCGATATTCTCGAACCCGCGTTCCACCTCGCGCCAGGCTTCTTCCTCGGTTGGGCGCGCAATGATGTCGACTCGCACCGCCGTCTTGATCTGCCGTCCCAGCGCCGCTGTCTTTTCCTTCACGCGGTCAAACTTCTCGCCCAACTGCGCGAACGGCTCCAGCCAGGAGAGGTAAAAATCGGCGTGCAGGGAGGCCGACGCCAGCGCGGCGTCGGAAGACCCGGAAAAATAGATTTCAGGATAATCCTCACGCGAGAGGGGATCCGGCAGGCCGCTATCTTCAAGCTGGTAGAACTTGCCGCGATAGGAGAAGGGGCCGCCCTTCCAGACGCCGCGCAGCACGTCCAGAAATTCGGTCGTGCGGGTATAGCGATCATCATGCCCGACGGAATCTCCCCACCAGAGCTGTTCCGGCCCGCCGCCGCCGCTGATGATGTTGTAGAGTGTCCGTCCGCCCGTGGCGCGTTGCAGACTGGCAGTCGCGCGCGCCACCAGAACAGGATTCTGGAAAGCGGGCTGGAAGGGGATCATGAAGCGGAAGGTTTTGGTCTCCCGCGCAAGGAAGGGGGCGATGACCCACGGTTCCTCCGTGCTTGGAAAAGTCGGGATCAGGCCGCCCTGAAAGCCGGAAATTTCGGCGGCATGGGCGATTTCCGCCAGGTAGTCGATATAGGTATAACCATCCTCGCCGTCTCCGCCTAAGCCGGGTACACGGCGCGTTTCATCGCCGGGAAACCAGTCGCCGCGATAGGGCGTGCGGGAACGATGGTGACGCGGTTCCCCATGTGTGGGAATTCTCCAGAAAATGTCGATGCTCATTGTGTGACGCTCCAAAAAATGTTGGTTTCAGGCCGCCAGACGGCGTTCGCTTCCGACGAGACTGCGCACGCCGGGCAAGACCAGTTCGCCGATACGGTAAGCCTCTTCCAGATGCGGCGCCGCGCCGAGAATGAAGCTCCCGATTCCGGCCTCCACGTATTCGACAAGCCGTTGACGCACCTCGCCATAACTCCCGAAAAGGGAAGCCGCCGCGCCATTGCGTCCGCTGGAAAGTCCCTGCCAATGGTTCGACCCCAGCGCGGGATCGCCCACCTGCCGCCGCGTGCCGGATTGATCCAGGACGCGACGGGCATCGAAGAGCGCCTCGCGCGTGGTTTCCCGCGCCAGCACGTCGATGCGCAAGCCTGCGGCGACCGTGCGTCCGGCCTGTTCCGCCAGGGTCACGAGACGCGCAATGGCAGGACGCAGTTGCGCCACGGGCAGGGCGTCGAAAATATGGACATCGGCGACCCGCGCCGACAGCGCCAGCGCCGCTTCGCTGGAACCCGAGAGGTAAACCGGCGGCAGGGGATAGGCCCGCAGGGGACCTTCAAAGCCGCCGTCCAGCACTTCAAAGAAGCGTCCGGCAAAGCTGAATTTTTCACCGCTCGTCACGCCGCGCGCCACGGTCACGAATTCCTCGATGCGCGGCAGCAGATCCGCTTCCGCAACCGGATCGCCATACCAGCGGCGTTGCGGTTCGTTGCCCCCCAGCCCAATCTGCCAGGCGAAACGTCCCCTGCTGAAACGCTGAAAAGAAACCGCGTTCTTCGCCGCGAACACGGAGGAACCCCGTGAGGCCGGAAATTCGGTGAGGATGCGGACATGGCGCGTGGCGCGCGCGGCATAGGCTGCCACGATCCAGGATTCATCCGCGCCGGGATCGTCCGGCACCTGAATGCCGTCAAACCCTGCCAGGTCGGCGGCACGCGCAACCTGATGCAGATAATCGAAATAGTTGAAGCGATCGCCGCGCGGATCGCTGACGCCAGGTGAAAGCGCCGGACGCGCCGATTCGGCACGCTCACCACGACGGGTGGGTCTGGCATCGCCATAACGCCCGTCCCCCGCGACCGGGAGTTGCCAGATGAATTCTATGGTCATGAAAGCCTCCTGAAAATGAACAGAGAAGAGGGAATCGAAATCCCACCCTTTCCAGCAACTTTCATACCACGCACAAACGAAGATTATTTCTTTTGATAAACAATGACTTGCAAACAAACCTCAAAACCCTGACCCATGCGTTCGCTTCTTTTCCAGCACCCCATGCTGAAAAAACAACAGCCGTCCCCCAACAGGGGACAAGCAAAAATGGCGAGAAGGGGGAATTTTCCCGGTTCGTCAAAAGCACGCGCGGCAAGGCAATCGTCCCCTCGTCATTGCCACGGCGCCACGCGCCTCGCAATGATGAAATTCCCGCCACTCTGGATTGCAGCCCCATCGTGTACCTTGACATCGGCTCAAGACTTCCGCGATAAAATATCCGCGGTCGAATTCATATCTTTTGAGCACATGTTCATCGCATACGCTCCATCCGGTTACATTCTCGCAAAAAAGCTGTTCCGCACAGGTTGGCCGGTTTCACTGCGGGGGGCGCTTGTGATCTCGGTCATCGGAGCGCTGGCGCCGGATTTCGATTTGCTCTACTTTTATCTGGTCGATCAGCGGCAGACTCATCATCACCGCTATTTTTCCCACTGGCCCGTGCTCTGGTTCGGATTGATCCTGCTTTTTTATGCGATCCGGCGGTTGTGCGGAAACGAGAAATTACGCGCCTGGGCGTTTGGCGGGGTACTTTTCTCCGCAGCGGGCTTTCTGCATCTCATCCTTGACAGCATGGCGGGGGATATCTGGTGGTTCGCGCCGTTCGTAGACAAGCCTTATGCGCTTTTTACCGTCCCGGCCAGATTTTCGCCGTGGTGGCTGAATTTCTTCCTGCATCCTTCTTTCCTCGCCGAGATTGCGATCTGGATCTGGGCCATACGGATCTACCGGCGCAAAGACTGATTCAAATCAGGCTTCCCCATCTGTCTTGTGCCCCTTGCCGACAAGCCGCTTTTCTAGGTCATCAAACATGGAAAAAACCTTTCTGAAGCATGTCGGGAATCAGGGATCAGGAAACAGGAATCGGATGAGTGTCGCCGCGGAGAAATTTGCCAATTCTAACCAAACAGGTTAGATTGCATTCATGGAGAAATCATCAATGACGTGTTGATCGTGTCCTTCAAGGAGCTATGAATATGAAATGTCCTGTTTGCGGCGCGGCGGAACTGATCCATGACACCCGCGACCTGCCCTACACCTACAAGGGCGAGACCACTGTAATTCCCGCAGTGACGGCTGACTTTTGCCCCGCGTGCGATGAATCCATCACCGACATGGCCGAAACCGAACGTGTCATGCGCGAAATGCAGATGTTCAACAAGCAAGTGAACGCGGCCATCGTTGACCCGGCCTTCATCGTCAATGTGCGCAAGAAACTTGACCTTGGCCAACGCGAGGCTGGCGAAATTTTTGGTGGCGGCGTCAATGCGTTCTCGCGCTACGAGAACGGCAAGACCAAGCCGTCTCTGGCGCTGGTCAAACTGTTCAAGCTGCTGGATCGTCACCCCGATCTGCTCAACGAGATCAAGACCGCCTGATTCAGGGATCAGGAATCAACAACCCCTTCGCCCCCGCGAAAGACGCAATCCCGCGCCAATCCTCCCACCTCGCTTGTGACGATGTTAGTCACCAAAAGCAAAGATGGCATATACTCATGACCATGGAAACCACTACACCCAACTTCCGCACCTTGTCTATCGCCGAGCGCATCCAGCTTGTCGAGGACATATGGGACAGCATTGCTACAGATGCGTCTGAGTCCGTTGACCTCACGACTGCACAGCGTGAGGAAGTGCGCCGTCGTGTCGCAGCGCATGATACAGA
>JAISWQ010000009.1 GCA_031271025.1 Zoogloeaceae bacterium
GTGTTGATCTGGACGGAGCGCGAGGATGGCCCGCGCCTCATTTCGTGCCGCCACGGAGATAGAGATGAAACCCGACGTTACTTCAAGTTCATTTGACGCGGCCTTCATTGCCGCCGCCATTGCCGCCGCGCCGGAGACGCCCGTCCCCGACCCGGAAAATCCGCCGACGCGCCCGGAAGACTGGGATAACGCCATCGTCAGCCACTCATACGCCGAACTGAAGGCCCAGCTCGCCGTCCGCCGTCGCGGGCCGGGGAAAGCGCCCAGGAAGACGCCCACCACCATCCGTTTCGACCCGGATGTCCTCGTCGCGCTCAAGGCCACCGGCAAGGGCTGGCAGACGCGGGTCAATGACACGATGCGCGAGTGGCTCAAGACGCGCTCCGCGTAGCCCGCTGTCTTTCGCGCCAGGCCGCGAACGAAAAGAAAGTTCTTCATGCCGTGCCTCTTCGTCATTGCGAGGCGCGCAGCGCCGTGGCAATCCATGCGGTGGTTCAGTTTTCTGGAGCGCCGGAGTCGACTGAAAGGCTGTCTTTTGAACACAGTTGCTGGATTGCACCCTTGTTGTACAAAGGAACGCGCAGGGAAGGCCGGGTGATAGTAGAATAATCCGTCCCGAATTTGTCGGGGTATTCATTTTTCAGAAAAGCCCTTGAGTGGGCGGGTGATTCGATTCAATGGCGGAAACCCCCGAAAACGCGACCGAAGCGCCCCAGGAAGCCCAGGCGCCGCGCCCCACCGACCCGATCGGGCGTTTGCGTGAGGCTTTCGGGCGTCTTTCCAATACCCAGAAGATACTGCTGGCGGTAGTAGCGGCGGCGCTGGTGGCGTTGCTGGTGGGGGTCTGGCTCTGGAGTCGGCAGCCCGGTTACCGGGTACTCTTCACCAATTTTTCGGACAAGGATGGTGCGGCCATCATCGCCGCGCTGGAACAATCCGCCGTGCCGTTCAAACTTGCCGAAGGCGGTGCGGCCATCCTTGTGCCCGCCGACCGGGTGCATGATGTGCGCCTGCGTCTGGCTGGTCAGGGTTTGCCGCGCGGCGGTTCCGTCGGTTTCGAGCTGATGGAAAACCAGAAGTTCGGCATCAGCCAGTTTGCTGAACAGGTCAATTACCAGCGCGCGCTGGAAGGGGAACTTTCCCGCACCATCGAATCCATTGCCGCCGTCGAAACGGCACGGGTGCATCTGGCGATTCCCAAGCCCAGCGTTTTCGTGCGCGAGGAACAAAAACCCACGGCCTCGGTGCTTTTGCGCCTGCAACCGGGCTGGCTGCTCACCCCTTCGCAGGTCGCGGGTATCAGCTATCTGGTTGCTTCCAGCGTGCCGCAACTGGTATTGGCCAATGTCACCATCACCGATCAGGAGGGCAATCTTCTCTCGCAACTGAAGGACAGAAAAGGGGAATCCAAACTTGATCGTGACCAACTGGCCTATGTGCACGAAATCGAGGCCAATGTCATCAAGCGCATCAACGACATTCTCGTGCCGGTGGTGGGCGAGGGCAATTATCGGACGCAGGTGGCGGCGGATCTGGATTTTGCCCAGGTCGAGCAGACGGCGGAAATCTTCGGCCCCAACACGCCAACCCGCAGCGAGCAGGTTTCGGAATCCGCCAATATGGACAGGCCGCCGCTGCCCAGGGGCGGCGTGCCCGGCGCGCTCGCCAACCAGCCGCCGGTGCCGGCCATTGCGCCCATTACCCAGCCGGAAGTGGGGGGCGCGTATCAGGGCACGGCGCAGCCCGGTCTGCCGACGCCCGCTTCCCTGCTCGGCAAGGGGCAAATTGACATTGCGGGCGTGAATGCGCCGATACGTGACCCGGTGACGCCACCATTTGCCACCCAGCGGGACGCCACCCGCAACAACGAGGTGGACAAAACCATACGCCATACCCGGCAGCCCCTGGGACGCATCCAGCGCCTGACGGCGGCGGTGGTGGTCAATTACCGCATGGAGGCAGACGCCAAGAGCGGCAAAAACGTGCCCCGTCCCATGACCGATGGCGAAATCGCGCAGATTACCAATCTCGTGCGCGAGGCAATGGGCTACAACAGCGAGCGGGGCGATTCGGTTTCCGTGGCCAATGCGCCGTTTGCGGCGGCAGAGCCGGCGGTGGCCGCGCCCTTCTGGAAGAATCCCGAATATGTCGCGCCAGGGCTGGAAATCACCAAATATCTGGTGTTGGCGGCGATTGCCCTGCTGTTCTACTGGATCTTGCTCCGGCCTGTGTTCCGCACCATGTTCCCCCCGCCAGAAAAGCCGGTAGTCAGGAAGTCGGGCGAAGCCGGAGCGGAAGAGGCAGGCGAAGGGGGCGAGGCAGGTGCAGGCGCAGGAGAGGAAGGCGAAGGCGGGCTGGAGATGGAAATCGACCCCTTCGAGAAAAAGCTGAAGGAAGCCCGTATCTTTGCGCAGGAAAATTCCAAGGCCGTGGCACACGTCATCAACGATTGGCTGAATCCAGGGTAGGCACATGGACAGTATTGAAAAAAGCGCGATTCTGCTCATTTCGCTGGGTGAAGACTATGCCGCCGAAGTATTGAAGCACATGAGTCCGCGCGAGGTGCAAAAGCTGGGGCACGCGATGAGTTCCCTGAAATCGGTGCCCCGCGCCAAGGTGGAGGAAGTCCTGGACGAGTTCCACAAGATCGTGACGGAACAGGCTTCCATGCATGTCGATACCGATAACTACATTCGCTCCGTGCTGACCAAGGCGCTGGGCGACGACAAGGCGTCCAACCTCATTTCCCGCATTCTGCAAGGGGGCGAAACCAACGGCATCGAAGGGTTGAAGTGGATGGACGCCGCCACGGTTTCCGATCTCATCAAGAACGAACACCCGCAGATCATCGCCACCATTCTCGTACATCTGGAGCATGACCACGCCAGCGAGATTCTGGCCTATTTTTCCGAGCGTCTCAGGAACGATGTGGTGCTGCGGATTGCCACTCTGGAAGGCATACAGCCGCAAGCCCTGCGTGACCTGAACGAGGAAATGCTGCACATGCTTTCCGGTTCCGCCAACATCAAGAAAGCGGCGATGGGCGGGGTGCGCACGGTGGCGGAAATTCTCAATTTTTTCGGCAATGCCAACGAAACCGCAACGTTGGACGCCATCCGCGAATACGATCCCGAACTCGCGCAGCGGGTGCTGGATGAAATGTTCGTCTTCGAGAACCTGCTCGATGTCGACGATCGCTCCCTGCAACTGGTGCTGCGTGAAATCCAGTCGGATTCCCTGGTGTTGGCGCTGAAGGGATCGTCCGAGGAATTGCGCGCCAAGATTTTCAAGAACATGTCGCAGCGCGCGGCGGAAATGCTGAAGGAAGACCTGGAGTCGCGCGGGCCGGTACGAGTTTCCGAAGTGGAGGCGGAACAGAAGGAAATCCTCAAGGTGGTGCGGCGTTTGGCGGACGAAGGCCAGATTGTGCTGGGCGGCGGTTCTTCCGAGCAGATGCTCTAGGCGTATGGCGCGGCGATCATGGCAGGCTATATTCCCAAGGAAGAACTGAAAGCCTTTACCCGTTGGCAGGCGGATGATTTTGCCCGGCTCGACCGGCATCCGGTGGTGGCGCCCGCCTTGGCGTCCACGCCCAGAGCCACCCCGGAGTCGCAGCGGCTGTCCCCTTTTCCCGCGCCGGAGGCTGCCGCGTCCGCCGGGGCGGAAGTCATGCTGTCCATGCCGTCCGGCATTCCGCTGCCGACGGCGGAGGAACTGGAACGTCTGCATGAGGACGCGCACAAGGAAGGCTATCAGTCCGGTTTCGCGGAAGGGCGGGAGGCCGGATTCGCCGAGGGACGGGAAGCCGGTCTCGCGGAGGGCATGGCGGATGGCCGGCGCACGGGTTTCGAGGCGGGCGCCACCGAAGCGGGGCGCTATGTGGAACGTTGTCATGCCCTGGCGCGCGGCTTGCAGGAAGCGTTCGAGCGTTTCGATCAGGAGGTGGCGGAAGCGGTGCTGGCCTGCGGGCTGGAAGTCGCGCGCCAGATGATGCGCGGGGCGCTTCAGGTGAAACCGGAAGTGGTTTTGCCGGTGATCCGCGAGGCGCTGGCGATGCTGCCCCTGCAACATGGCGCGGTGACTCTTTCCGTCGCGCCGGATGTGCTGGAACTGGTACAGGAACATCTGGGCGGACCATTCGAGGCGGCAGGCTGGCGGATTCAGGGCGATCCGCAAATCGAGGCCGGGGGCTGTCGCGTGCGGGCGGGCAGCAGCGAAATCGACGCCACGTTCGG
>JAISWQ010000107.1 GCA_031271025.1 Zoogloeaceae bacterium
GTGTGGTGGACTGGGAAAAGCTCTACGCCACCTTGGGCAAGGCGAAGGACGGCGATGTGTGGGAAGTGCGCTTGCACGTGCTGGCCGAAGACGGCGAGACGGTGCTGGAGACTTACGCCTTGGGCTACGCGGGCAGGGCCACCGACCCTGGTGTGCTGGCGCAGTGGGAGTTCATTCGGCTTTATATGGAAGAAGGCCCGGAGAAGCTCTTGCCGCTGCTCGAAGACATCGACATTCACGACATTGTCAACCGCAGGGAGACCTTTGGCCGCGGCTTCAAGCTTCTGGAGATGCAGTTTGGTTTTGTCATGGCCCCGCTGGTCTTCCTCGCCGCCATCACCCGCCACTACGCCATGAAGACCTGCAAAATTCCCCAATGGCCGGAGGAAGTTGAGTGCGAATGTGCTTTTGCGGAAGGCGACCCTTACGAAGTCGACGCCCGCCGCCTGCCGTCGGATGCCAAGATTGCCTTGGGCATTGCGCCGCCGGTGGAAGAGGAGGAATTCCGGTAAATGGTCACATGCCTTTCCCGTCATTGCGAGGGGCGCGCTTTTTTATTTCGTCATTGCGAGGGGCGAAGCCCCGCGGCAATCCAGTATGTTGGTTTTTTTGGGCGCGGAGCGCCGTGGAAGGCAGCGGCCAGCGTCAGGACCCTTTATGCGGCTTCCGGCGTTGTCGCTTTTGTCATGCTCGCTGCCGGGGGGCTGGTTGCCATCGTGCTCTTTGTTCTCAGCGTCATTATTCTGGCGGTCATCACCTGGCTGGAGGGGGACCCCTTCATCAACTGGCTGCAACGCTGCTGGTTTGGCCGGGGGCCAAAGACGAAGTACGAATCGGCAGCAGAAGAAGACGACGCCTTTGGCAACGCCTTCAAGGGTATGGTGGCGTAAATGGCTACCACTGGTATGGAACTGGAGGGACTGCACGATCCCTTCAAAGTAAACCGCCCGCTCACGGCGCAGGAAAAAGACAAGCACCTTCTCATCAACGGGCTTTCCGGCGTGGAGCCGCTGAACCTGCTCGGCACCCTGCGCATGAACTCCACTTTTCTGGAATTCCGTGACAAGTTCTTTTTGGGGAAGGCGGGCGAATGGGTGCTGATAACGGCCTTCGCCGTTGGTCTGTTCACGATAGGGTTTATTGTGATGCTGGCAGGCATCATCCCCCAATATCTGGACGGCACAAGACAGGCTTCGCTGATGGGAGATGTTCTCATCTTTGCTTTTATAGGCGTGGCCGACGCCGGCTTCGCCTGGTTCGGCTGGAAGTACCGCTGCGGCAAGGACTTCTTCCGCTACACGCACTACCCGATGCGCTTTAACCGCAAGAACCGCAAGGTGTATTTCTTCCGGCTGGACGGCACGGTGCGTGTGGATAGCGTTACAGACCCCAAAGGCGCGCTGGAAGATCTGAGTGGCAATTGGCAAAAGACCAGAGAATCCTGGCGCGATCACAAGCTGGTCGACCCGGATACCTGGGCGGCCTTGCCCTTGCTGGAAAAGACCTGCGACACCTTCAAACTGTTGATCGACCCTTTGACGGACGTTGCCAAACATGTGCTGCTGCATGGTAGGCCCGGCGAAATAGCGTTGAAAAACAAGCCCGCGCTGATACTCGACCGCTTTATTGGCAACTGGCTCTCCAAATTTGTCTCCCGCGTTGCCGGACCGATGGCGCGGGTATTTCAGTCCCACATGGATAGCGGCAGGATGTCGCCCATCCTCGCCTACATGGCGGCGGCCAATCGTCAGGCCATGGTGCTGATCCACACGCCGGGCAGTACGTGGGAGATGGCGGATAATCTGCTCAAGCATCTTGTCGTGCACAGCACACTGACCTCCAGCAGCATGACGGACATTGCCGGTCTGGTCGAAAACCGTGTGCGGGTTTTGCAGACGGAGGCCATGGGAGGGAGTCATACGCTTGCGGCCATAATGCATTCGCGCTCGGCAATAAACATGGAGTACGACGCGTTTTGTAAGATCCGCGACGGTCTGCCGATGTTCGATGGGATGACGGAGGCCCAGAAGACGGAGTTCAAGGCGCTTCTCAACCGCTCGCTAACGTCGGCGCCGCTGGAGATTCAGGACGCGATGCGCGAAGGCCGCTATCGGGATGCGGCGCAGATGCTGGGTTTGCGGCGCGCCGTGGTGCATGCGGGCAGTCTGGATGAGGCGACAAGACAGTTGAGAAGGGATATTCTTGCCTTCCGCAAAAAGAATCGCCAGACTGTGCGCGGGTTCGGGATCATGGGGACGTTTCAGGGCCTCTTGAGCTGGGCGTCCATGGCCTCTGCTGTGAAGGGGATCAAGAAGGCGATACGGCTCGAAGAAAACAAGTTCGATGCCTGGGGGCGGCTGGTTTCGGCGGTGGCTTCTGCGCTTTATACGATCTCCAGTGCGGTGGCAGAGGGCTTGCGGCTGGTGCCTGCATTCTTGATGAGGCATCGGGGGTTTGTCAGGAGTTGGCTGAAACCTGTTTCAAAGCTCATGTTCAAGGCGGCGGCGTATATTACTGCGGGACTGGATTTTATAAAAGGCATCGCTACTTTGAGGGGCGGGAAAACGACAGAAGGGGGGTTATTACTAGCCTCAGCCCTTGCCGCATTCTTGAGTACGGCAGCGCATTTTGCCAAGGGCTGGCCGATGGTCATCCTGTTCCTTGTCAGCGTGGCGATTGTTGCGGCCATAGAAATCGTCACGGACGATGCCTACCAGAAATGGTTGGCGAAGTGCATTTTCGGGGTTGGTGACAGCGACGGCGAGCACTATAAGAGCATGGATCAGGAAATGCTTGCGCTTGAGGAGGCCGGAAAATAATGGACAAGACCGGTCTCATCTGGAAATTTCCAGTCAACCGTGAATTGACGCGGGCCGAACAAAACGCCCATCTTCGGGTGGATGAAGTCTGCGTGAAACCCGCCAG
>JAISWQ010000198.1 GCA_031271025.1 Zoogloeaceae bacterium
GCCCTGCAACGGCGCGGGTTGATGAAGGGCACGGCGGAGCAGTTCCAGTACATCATGCGCGACGAGGTGCTGCACTGCGCCTTCGGCCTGCGCGTCATCCGCGAACTGATGCGCGAGGAAAACCTGACGCTCGACCCCAAAGCCGTCGCCGATCTCTGGGCGGAAGCCGACGCGGCGGAAGACGCCTACGCCCGCTACATCCTGCAAGAAGCCATCCTCGGCTATTCCGCCGACCTGCACATCGGCCAGTTCCGCTTCGTCGCCAACCGCCGCGCTCGTCAGATGGGTCTCGATGAACCCTTCCCCGGCGCGCAAGCCACCTTGCCCTGGCTGGATGAGCAGGCCAATTTGCGGAAAGAGAAGAATTTTTTTGAAACAAGGGTCACGGAATATCAGACGGGGGGCAGCTTGGCGTGGGAGTAGGTAAAAAAGGTGCAATGGCGGATAAATCTCCCTCGTCACAAGCGAGACGTGCAGCGCCGCAACAATCCATGCAGCCTTGGGGATTGCTCCGGTATTCCAGGAAACCGAATCCGCTGAATTGCCGACTGCTGGGTGATTGTCCTTTTCCGGGCGTTTGGGGCGGCTGCTGAAAAATCAATAATGCCCTGTTCACCAGGCAACAGAATTGCTGTGGCTTGGCAATCAGGTTTCTTGTAAATCAGGGAGATAGCCTGTTTTCGTGGGTGGTATGTCTTTTGCGTGTCCTTGTACATTTTTCAAGAAAGGACTCCTCACATGCTTTTTGTAAAACAGGCAAAGGCGCAGCAGTATCGGTTGTCTGCGCAACAGATATTTGTTCGGTTCCCACTGGCGATCGTGCTGGCCGCCGTATTTTCCGGCGGCATTGGAATTTCGGGGGTGGCTCTGGCGCAGACTGCCGGTGGCGCGGAAAGCGCGGGCGCGCGCAATTCCGTGGAACTGGAAACCGTCAGGGTGACAGCGCAAAAGCGCGAGGAATCGGCGCAGGAAGTGCCTTCGGCCATCACGGTACTTTCCGGCGACGATCTGATTGACCAGGGGATTGGGCGTTCGGCCAGCGAAATCCTGAACTACGTGCCAAACGCCTCGGCGGCAACACAGCAGCACGGACGGCCGCGCTGGTGGATTCGCGGTGTCGGCGCGGGGCAGCAACAGCATGACCTCGCCAATCCGGTCGGCTTTTATCTGGACGAGGTTTATATCAGCAACGCCAGCGCCACGGGTTTTCCGCTTTTCGATCTCGAACGGGTCGAGGTGCTGCGTGGGCCGCAGGGTACCCTGTGGGGCAAAAACACGACCGGCGGCGCGATCAGTGTGCTTTCCAGAAAACCGGAATTCGGACTGGAGGGGCCTACCGGCTACGCCAAGGTCGACTACGGTAGTTACAACACCCTGCTTCTGGAAGGTGCAGTGGGTGCGGAAATCAGCGCGGACGCGCTTGCTGCCCGCGTTTCTTTCCACAGCGAAAACCAGAACAAGGGACGTTTCAGGAATGAATTCACGGGTAAAAAAGAGGACGAGCTGCGTGATGATGCCTTGCGTTTGCAGTTGCTGGCAAAAGTCAGCCCGAATTTCGAGGCGCTCCTGAACGTGCACCGCCGGGAATACAAGACCGAGGGCACTACGTGGACCATTGTTTCCTACAACGCGGATGGCTCCCTGCACCGGCCAGGAAGCGGAGCATATGCCTATACCCCCGGCACTGGCCGCGACGAGGTAAACGCGAACGATCCGGCGCAAGGCGATACCGTGCAGAATGGCGTTGCGCTCAACCTGAAATGGCAGTTGGGCAGGCTCACCCTGACTTCGATCACCGGCTACGAAAATTTTTCCTTGGAAAGCCAGGGCGGCGACTACACGCCGCTTGAACTCTCGCGCAGTTATGGGGATGACAAGAGCCGCCAGTGGTCACAGGAATTCCGTCTGTCTTCTCCCAGGGAGGACAAGGTTTCCTGGGTGACGGGGCTGCACTACTTCAAGGAGAACATCGATGCCTACAGCGCCACCGCCAATAATCTGACCGGCGTGCCCGCTGCCGTACCGCCTTCCGGCGCACTCCAGTTTTCCGACACGAAGTACAGTCATTCCGCCAGGAGCTTCGCGCTTTTCGGCAGCGCGCGGGTAAACTGGACCGACAATTTCGACACCGTGTTTGGCCTGCGCTGGACAAAGGAAACCAAGGAAGCGGACATCCGCCGGCGCAACACCCAGGGCGCCGGCAGCGTGACCTTCGGCAACGTGGCGCGCTGGTGGGATACCGCCCTGCCGGTTTTTCCCGCAAGCGACGGCAATTTCGATGTTTCCCAGAAAAAAACCTGGAAGAAATGGACCTGGGACATCACACCGGAATACCGCTTTTCCGACAACCTGCGCGGTTTCTTCAAATACGCGCACGGCATCAAGTCCGGGGGATTCAACACCAGCGCGACCGACATCGAGGCAGTCAATGTCGTCGAGCCGGAAACCCTGGATTCCTACGAGCTGGGGCTGAAATCGGAGTGGTTCAACCGCCGCCTGATCTTCAACGCCACCCTGTTCCACTACCAATATGACGACGTGCAGGTCAACGTGGTTGGCCCCAAGGCTTTCTCGGCAGGTACCAGCGTCTCCTACCTGCAAAACGTCGAAAAGGCGCATGTAAATGGCTTGGAACTGGAAGCCGAAGCCCTCCCCAGCGCCAACCTGCACCTGCGCGGGAGTCTGGGATTACTGAAGACGAAGTTCGACAAATTTGAAATCCGGAACGGCGGCGGTTTTCGTGACGGCAACGAATTTGTGCGCTCGCCGCATCTGACCGCGCAACTGGCAGTGGATTACCGGATTCCCTTCGCCAACGGCGGCAGCCTTCTTCTGGGCGGGGATTATCGCCACACCTCAAAACAGTATTACTACGTCGCCCAGCAAAAACCTTCCCAATACAGCAACAGGACGGTCAAGCATCTGGGATCCGATCCCTATGGCATCCTGAACCTGCGCGCCGCCTACTCGACGCCGAGCGGGAACCAGACCTTGACCTTCTACATCAACAACGCGACCGACGAAGAATACATCCAGCACGCGCTGCCTGGCGGGACGTTTACGGATGGAAACAGCATCACCCAAGGCCCGCGCCGCACCTTTGGCATCTCCTACATCACACGGTTCTGAACGAAAGCCAGATTTCCACTGTGCTTTTCTCTTTTCCTGGTTGCGTTTGCCGCTCCTTTTCCCGCCGGATATTTTTCCGGCGTTTTTTGTGGGGGGGAGGGGGGGGCTGACCGTTGCCTCATTGCGCCTCCATTTACAT